>DASPXO010000144.1:0-4196 GCA_035637235.1 Gemmatimonadales bacterium
GGCCTTCGTGGGCGGGAACGCCTTGAGCACCCTCATCGTGGTCGGGAACTCGCGCTCGAGGACGCTCAGGAATTGCTCTTTCTCCGTCATGGCCCCTCCTGGCTCAGGTCGCGTTTCAGAACACGTAGCAAGCTCCTCAGCCCGCTCGCCAGCGTCAACTCCCCCTCGGCACCGAGCCCCGTTTTGCAACGCCTCGGCCAACGACCATCCTTCCGCATCCCGCTAGATTGTGATCGAGCAACGTGATGTACACCGTCGGACACTCGACCCGCGCGCTCGGCGATTTTCTCGCCGAGGTTTAGGAGAGGGGCCCAGCGGGTGGGGAGACGCTGACATGCCGCGCCAGAACATCTCCAGCGGGGCTCCGTGGGAGCCGGTGGTGGGGTATTCTCGAGCCGTCCGCGTGGGATCGACGATCCACGTGGCGGGGACGACCGCGACGGGGCCGGATGGGACGATTGTGGGCGTGGGCGACCCGTACGCGCAGGCGGTCCAGGCTCTGCGGAACATCGAGCACGCCCTGGGCCGGGCCGGCGCCTCGCTGCGGGACGTAGTGCGCACCCGCATGTACGTCACCAACATCGCGGACTGGGAGCACGTGGGCCGTGCCCACGGCGAGTTCTTCCACGACATCCGGCCGGCGAGCACGCTCGTGGCGGTGAGCCGGTTGGTGTCACCCGAGATGCTCGTGGAGATCGAAGCCGACGCGGTCGTCGACGGATGAGAGTGGTCGGTGGTGCAAGCCGCCCCGGCGCGCTAGCATACCTTTGGAGACATCGCCAGCCATGACGACCGAGCGCACCAGCGGCTCCGCAGCCGCCGTCCATCCCCACGCCACCGTGGCGTGCCCGTTCTGCGCGACGCTCAATCGCGTGGACCTGGCGCGTCTCGCGGACCGTCCCAGATGCGCCGAGTGCAAGCGCCCCATTCTGCTCGACCGGCCGATTGCCGTCACGGATGCGGCGGTCGAGCGCGTGATCGCCGGCACCGAGGTGCCGGTCGTCATGGACTGCTACGCCGACTGGTGCGGGCCCTGCAAGCTCATGGCGCCGATCCTCGATGACTTCGCGCGCGATCGGGCGGGCGAGGTGCTCGTGACCAAGCTCGACACCGACCGCAACCCCGCCACGGCCGAGCGGCTCGGCATCCGCGCCATCCCGACGCTCATCGTGTTTGCGAAGGGGCGGGAGGTGGGTCGCCAGGCGGGTGTCATTCCCCGGAAGCAGCTCGAGGAGCTGGTGAACGCGGCGGTGCGCCCGACGTGACCGGCCGCGCGCTGTCGGGCTACGAATCGGGACAGGCTCCTCGGGAACCCACGAGCGTCTCGGAGCGCTCGCGCGGCGTCGCACTCGGCCTCGCGTTCTGCGGCGGATTCTTCGGCCTGCATCGATTCTACACGGGTCGGGGGCAGAGCGCGGTCTGGATGCTCCTCACGCTGGGCGGGCTCGGGGTCTGGTACCTGTACGACGTCGTCCTGATCGCAGTCGGCGACTTTCGGGACGGCGACGGCCTGCGCGTCGCGCGCTGGGAGGTCGGGGGAGGGCCGGTGGGGGCGGGGGCGGGGGCGCCACCGTCCCACCGGCGCGTGGAAGACCTCGAGGATCGCATGCAGACGATGGAGTCGCAGGTGAGCGAGCTCGCCGAGCGGCTCGACTTCGCGGAGCGGCTGCTGGCGCAGGCGCGGGAGCGGGCGCCGCTCCCGAAACCCTGACATGAAGATCGGAGTCCCGAAAGAGACCGCGGCCAACGAGCGCCGTGTGGCGTTGACGCCCGACGTCGCCGGGCGGCTCGCGAAGTCCGGCCTGGCGGTGCTGGTCGAGCGCGCCGCGGGCGAGGCCGCGTCGTTGGGCGACGAGGCGTACCGGGCGGCCGGGGCGTCGGTCGTGGCGACGGCAGCGGAAGTATTCGGGCAGAGCGACGTCGTCCTCAAGGTGCAGCCGCCTGCGACCGACGAGGCGCGGTTGTGCCGCGAGCGGGCCGCGCTGGTCGCCCTGTTCCAACCCTCGGCCGAACGGCAGGTCGTCGCCGAGCTCGCGTCTCGCCAGGTGACGGCCTTCAGTCTCGCGTTGCTCCCCCGCATCACGCGCGCGCAGCCCATGGACGTGCTGTCGTCCCAGGCGACCGTCGCAGGGTACAAGGCGGTCCTCCTCGCCGCCGCGTCGGCCGGCCGGTTCTTCCCGATGCTCGTGACCGCGGCCGGGACGCTGCCCCCGGCCCGCGTGCTGGTGCTCGGCGCCGGGGTGGCGGGGCTCCAGGCGATCGCCACGGCGCGCCGCCTGGGCGCGGTGGTGTCGGCCTTCGACGTGCGCCCGGCGGTGAAGGAGCAGGTGGGGAGCCTCGGCGCGAAGTTCCTGGAGCTGCCCATCGGCGAGCAGGCGGAGGCCGCGGGCGGCTACGCGAAGCAGCTGTCCGAGGAGACCCACCGCCGCGAGCTCGCGTTCATCGCGCAGCACGTGAAGGACGCCGACATCGTGATCACGACGGCGGCCATCCCGGGGAAGCGGGCGCCGCTCTTGATCACCGCCGAGGCCGTGCGCGGGATGAAGCCGGGGGCGCTGATCGTGGACCTGGCGGTCGAGACGGGCGGGAACTGCGAGCTGACGGAGCCCGGGACCGAGGTGATCCGGAACGGCGTGCTGATCCTCGGCCCCCTCAATCTCCCGAGCACGCTGCCGTACCACGCGAGCCAGATGTACGCACGGAACGTCTCCAGTTTCCTGTTGCACGTCGCACGCGACGGCAGGCTCGTGGTCGACTTCGACGACGAGATCATTCGCGACACGTGCGTGACCCACGCCGGGGAGGTGCGGAAGACATGAGCGCAGGCTTGCTGGCAGTCCAGGCTGCGGCGGCCGAGCATGCGGCGGTCGATTACTGGTCCATGCTGTTCGTGTTCGTGCTGGCGACGTTCATCGGGCTGGGCGTGATCCGCCGGGTTTCCCGCCTCCTCTACACGCCCCTCATGTCGCTCACGAACGCGATTTCGGCCATCGCGGTCGTCGGGTCGATCGTCGTCACCGGCGCCGAGTACCCGACGACGATCCGCGTCCTCGGCGCGGTCGCGCTGTTCGCGTCGACGACGAACATCGTGAGCGGGTTCCTGATCACGGACCGGATGCTGAAGATGTTCAAGAAGCAATGACGCACGCCGCAGGGCAGCTCGCGGCGATCGTCGCGACGGCGCTGTTCATCTTCTCCCTGTACTGGATGAACGACCCGAAGACGGCGCGCCGGGGCGTGGTGGCGGGCGTCACGGGGATGGTGGTCGCCGTGCTCGCCACCTGGGTCCAGCCCGAGATCGTGCACCACGGTTGGATCGTGCTGGCGATCGCGGCAGGGTTCATCGTGGGGGTGCCGCTCTCCCAGGTGCCGCTCACCGCCGTGCCGCAGCGGACGGCGCTCTCCCACGCGTTCGGCGGGCTCGCCGCCGGGCTGGTCGGGACGGCGAAGTACTACCTCTGGCTGGGCGAAAGCCCCGACCAGCTCACGGCGTTCCGGATGAGCGCCCTCGTCGCCGAGGTGATCCTCGGATTCCTCACGTTCACGGGGAGCCTCATGGCCGCGGGCAAGCTGCAGGAGGTCAAGTGGATCCCGCAGCGGCCGGTCACCTACCCGGGCCAGAACCTCGTCAACATCGGGATCCTGGGCCTGGCCGTGGGGCTGGGCGCCGTTCTCGTGGTGCACCCCACCGCGGCGTGGTCGGGGCAGGCCTTCCCCGCGGTCGCGGGCCTCGCGCTGCTGTTCGGCGTGCTGCTCATCATCCCGATCGGCGGCGCCGACATGCCCACGGTGATCTCCATCCTCAACTCCTACGCGGGTCTCGCGGCGGTGGCGATGGGCTTCGTGCTGGACAACAAGCTCCTGGTGACGGCGGGCGCGCTCGACGGGTCGAGCGGCCTGATCCTGTCGATCATCATGTGTCGCGCGATGAACCGCTCGTTCGCGAACGTCCTGTTCGGCGCATTCGGCACGGTGCAGAAGCGGGCGGCGATCGGGGAGCAAAAGGCGTGGAAGCAGGAAACGGCCGAAGGCGCGGCGCAGCTGCTCGAGCAGGCGAGACTGGTGGTCATCATCCCGGGGTACGGCATGGCCGTGGCGCAGGCCCAGCACAAGGTGCGCGAGCTGTACGACCAGCTGACCAAGCGCGGCGTCTCGGTCAAGTTCGCGATCCACCCGGTGGCCGGGCGGATGCCGGG
>DASPXO010000145.1:0-4303 GCA_035637235.1 Gemmatimonadales bacterium
GATCCTCGTGGGCGTCGAGGCCGTGGATTTCCGCAAGGGCATCGACGGGCTCGCGCGCGCCTGTCGGGAGGTGCTGGCGGCGGACCCTTTCTCGGGGTGGCTGTTCGTCTTCCGCAATCGCCGGCAGACGGCGCTGCGCATTCTCGTCTATGACGGCCAGGGCTTCTGGCTCGCGCACAAGCGGCTCTCCCGCGGCCGGTTTCGCTGGTGGCCGACGGCGGCGACGCCGGCGACCACGCTCGAGGCGCATCAACTGCAGCGCCTGATCGTGGCCGGCGATCCACAGGCCGCCGATGCCGCCCCGGTGTGGCGGCGCGTGGCAAGGGGATAGACGCACGCGAAACTTGCGTTCTACCGCGCGCCCTGCTAGGCTCCCGCGGTGTGGACACACTACTGACGTACCGCGGTCGCCCGATCACCTCCGCGGACCTGGCGTTCCTGCGCGCGCTGCTCGCGGCCGAGCCCCGCCTCAGCCGGCGCGCCGTGTCCTTCGCCGTCTGCGCCGCCTGGCAGTGGCGGCAACCCAACGGGCAGCCGTGTGATGCGATCTGTCGCGGCTTGCTCCTGCGGCTACACCGCGCCGGGCACGTGGTCCTGCCCCCGCCTCGGTGGCGCAGCACCAAGCCGTGGCGGCCGCGGACCAGCGCGCCGCCGGTGCGGGTGGACACGAGCCCGCTGGCGGCGGCGCTGGGCGACCTGCGCCCCCTGGAGATCCGCCAAGTCCGACGGTCGGCCGACGAAGGGCTCTGCAACGGCCTCCTCGCGCAGTACCACTATCTCGGGTATCAGCAGCCGGTCGGCGCGCACCTGAAGTATCTGGTCTGGGCCGCCGGCCGCCCTGTCGCGTGCCTGGCGTGGGGGTCGCCGCCGCGGCACCTCGGCCCGCGCGATCGGTTCATCGGCTGGTCGGCCGCCGCCCGCCGCGGCAACCTCCGCTTCGTCGCCTACAACAGCCGGTTCCTGATTCTGCCGTGGGTGGCCGTCCCGCACCTCGCCTCCCACGTGCTGGGGCGCATGGCGACGCTCGTGCCGGCGGAGTGGCAACGGCTCTACGGGCACCCGATCTACTTCCTGGAGACCTTCATCGATCCGGCCCGCTTTCGCGGCACCTGTTATCGCGCCGCGAACTGGCGCGTGCTCGGGCGCACCACGGGGCGCGGCCACAACGCGCCGACCATGCGGCCCACCCGGCCGGTGAAAGAGGTGCTCGGCTATGCCCTCGTGCCCGACTTTCGCGCGCGTTTGACGAGGCCGACCTGAGCCGCCGTCGACGGAAGAAGGCCGGGCCGCGGGCGGCGCCCCCACCCCTCGCCCTGCGGGTCGACGAGCTGGGCGCGATCGTCGAGCGCACCAAGGCGGCGCTGAGCGCGGACGACCACGCGAAGCTGAAGGCCGCGATGGACACGCTCGTGTTCGTCACGGCGGAGCTGCAGACGAAACAGACCTCGCTGGACCGCCTGCGTCGCCTCCTCTTCGGCGCGAAGACGGAGAAGACCCGCACGATCCTCGCCCCGGGCGCGGCACCCGGCGCGCCGGAACCCGGGGCGAGCCCGAGCGCCGCGGCCGGCCCGTCTGCGCCCGGCCCCCCGCGCCCGGGCCATGGCCGCACGGCCGCGGCGGCCTATACCGGCGCGGACACCGTGAAGATCCCGCACCCCTCGCTGCGTCGCGCCGACCGCTGCCCCGGGTGCGTCAAGGGCAAGATCTATCCACTGACCGAGCCCGCGACGCTCGTACGGATCACCGGCATGGCCCCGTTGGGCGCCACCGTCTACGCGTGCGAGCGCTGGCGGTGCAATCTGTGCGGCGAGGTCTTCACCGCCCCGGCGCCGGAGGGCGTGGGCACGGCGAAATACGACGCGACGGCCACGAGCATGGTCGGCCTGCTCAAGTACGGCTGTGGGCTGCCGTTCCATCGCATCGAGGTCTTGCAGCGGGCCATGCGCATTCCGCTGCCTGCCGCCACCCAGTGGGAACTCGTGCATGACGCCCTGCCGCAGCTCCGGCCCGCCTGGGACGAGCTCCTGCGGCAGGCGGCGCAGGGCGAGGTCGTCTACAACGACGACACCACGATGACGGTGCTCGCGCTCACCGCCGAGCAGCGACGCGCGGCCGCCGCCGACGAGGAGACCGACGCGCGGACCGGCGTGTTCACCTCGGGGATCGTCGCCACCGGCGACGGCCACCACATCGCCCTGTTCTTCACCGGCCGCCAGCACGCGGGGGAGAATCTCGCCGACGTCCTGGCCCAGCGCGCCGCCGACCTCGCGCCGCCCATCCAGATGTGCGATGCGCTCACCACGAACACCGCGGGCGACTTCGACACAATCCTCGCCGCCTGCCTCGCCCATGCGCGCCGCCGCTTCGTCGACGTGGTCGAGAACTTCCCGGCGGAGGTCCGGCACGTCCTCGAGGCCTTGCGCGAGGTCTACCGCATCGACGCCCTCGCGCGCGAGCGTGCGCTGTCCCCCGAGGAGCGCCTGCGGCTCCACCAAGCCACGAGCGGCCCGCTCCTGGCGGACCTCGAGACGTGGCTACGCCAGCAGCTCGACGATCACCTGGTGGAGCCCAACTCCGGTCTGGGCGCCGCCATCGCCTACATGCGCAAGCACTGGGCGAAGCTGACCCTCTTCCTACGCGTGCCCGGCGCGCCGCTGGACAACAACGTCTGCGAGCGGGCCTTGAAGAAGGTGATTCTGCACCGGAAGAACGCGCTGTTCTACAAGACCCTCAACGGTGCGCGTGTCGGCGACGTGTTCATGAGCCTCATCCACACCGCCGAGCTCAACGGCATCGCGGCCTTCGAGTACCTCGTCGCGCTCCAGCGGCACCATCAGGAGGTCGCGCTCGACCCCAGCGCGTGGCTGCCGTGGACCTACGAGGCGACGCTGACGGCCCTCCGGGCCCGGGCGAGTCCGCCGGGCTGAGCGGCGCCGGCGGCCTCAGCCGTCGCCCCCGCCGGATCCGATCTGCCTGCCTGACCCGACCGGCCGGGGTCTGCGCACCCCTGCCGGAAGGACACTGAGTACCACCCTCGAAGCAACCTTCTGCTGCGTGACTCGCTCTCGCCGGATTGACATGGTCATCGAGGGCGAAGTCCTCAACACGCTCGTGCCGCCCTCGTTGGTGTGTGGCGGGACGGGGAGACGGCGGTGGCGCCTGGCGGGGGCCTGGCGGGAGCGGGGCGGCCTTGACATAACGAAGAGGGCTTTTTCGCGCGTCGCGCTGCCGAGCTTGAGACAGGGCACCACCCGGTCCCGCGATGCGCGAAAAAGTCGGGTTGAACGAAGCCGCCCGCCGACTATGGAGATTGGTGGGGGGCGCTCAGTCTCGGAAGTGGGGCGATGAAGACGGCCTCGGACGAAGGTGGCTGGATATTGCGCCTCGGAGGGCAGTGACGGGGGCTGCCGGATCGGCTTGGTGAAGCCGTTCCGGCCCTGGAAAGACGACGCACACAGAGTTGGGGTGTGGCCAGCAGGTCGGGGGTGGCGAGCATGGCAAGAGACGAAGGCGTTGGATGGCTCATGGGCTTCTGACTCGGAGTGGGAGGTTGCCCGGCTCCGCTCGCGGCGCTACCGCTTCGACGATGCGGAATCCCCCTGCCCCGCAGCACGGACAGCGGGTGAGGTCCTTGCCGGTCAGGCGGAGCAACGTGGCCTCCCATGTTTCGGGCTCGACCGGTGGTCGCGTGCGAGCAAGGGGCGCCGACAGACCCAGCGCCTCGCGTACCTTGGGCAGGAGCCGCTTGCGCGCGGCGTTGGCCAGCCAGCCATAGTGGTGCGTAGCCCACACACACGGGCTCATCGGCCCGGAACCGGGGCCTGCGCCTCGGGGCGCCCGCCCAGCGCCGGTAGCTCCTGACGTCCGAGCAGCCGGAACAGCAGCGCGAGCACCACGAGCATGTCGATGGCCCCGCCGGCACCCCACATGACGATGCCCCCCCAGGTCTGATCCTGCTGGGCGGTGAGCGCGAGCACGCGGGGCGCCAGGGAGTAGGAGGGGTAGAGGACCCAGGGAACGACCGTCAGGACGAGCCCGAGCGCCGCCTCCTGGAAGGTCGCGAGGACCAGGTAGACGATCCGCGCCCCGTGGTGGACCCGTGGCCGCAGATGGGGCGCGGGGGCGATCACTGGCCACCAGAAGAGGAGCCCGGCCCCGAAGAACGCCAGATGCTCGGCATCGTGCAGAAGCCGATGGGTCAACGCCGCCTCGTAGGCGGCGGGCAGATGCCAGAGCCAGAGCGTGAGCGCGTACGTGAGCCACGCCACGGGCATCCACGTCAGGGCCTGCCAGGCCGCCCGCA
>DASPXO010000146.1:0-3104 GCA_035637235.1 Gemmatimonadales bacterium
GGCAGCGGGCGAGCCGCAGCCTGACCCTCACGGCCGAGCACGTCGCGGCCTACGCCCAGCTCACGGGCGATTACAACCCCCTGCATTTCGACGCCGCCTTCGCCGCGAGGACGAAGTTCCAGCGGCTCGTCGTGCAGGGCGGCCTGACGACCGGCCTGCTGCATGCGCTCGTCGCGATGGACCTGCCCGGCCCGGGGTCGGTCTTCCTCAGTCAGAACTCGAAGTTCACGGCGCCGGTGTACATCGGCGACACGATCACCGCGGAAGCGGAGGTGATGAGCGTGCACGAGACCAAGCCGGTCTGCCGGCTCCGGATCACGGTGACGCGACAGACCGGGGAAACGGTCCTCGAAGGAGAAGCGTGGTGCTACACGTTTCGGCCGGACTAGACTGCTACTTGTACCCCGCCGCTTGGAGGCTGAACAGCTCCGCGTACAGTCCGCCCCGCGCCACCAGCTCCTCGTGGCTCCCCTGGTCGACCAGCTCGCCCCCTTGCAGCACGAGAATCCGGTCCGCCATCCGGACGGTCGAGAAGCGGTGTGAGATGAGCACCGCCATCCGCCCCCTGGTGAGCTCGGCGAACCGCAGGAATACCTCGTACTCGGCGCGGGCGTCGAGCGCGGCGGTGGGCTCGTCCAGGATCAGCACCTGCGCCTCGCGCATGTAGGCGCGCCCGAGCGCCACCTTCTGCCATTCGCCCCCCGAGAGGTCCACACCGCCCTCGAACCGCCGGCCGAGCATCTGGTCGAAGCCCTTCTCGAGCCGCGCCGCGACGGAGTCCGCGAGGCTGCGTCGCGCCGCCTCGCGCACCCGCACGTCGTCGTCCAGCGCGTCGATCTGGCTCACCCCGATGTTCTCCTTCAGGACGAAGTCGTAGCGCACGAAGTCCTGGAAGATGACGCCGATGTTCCGGCGCAGGCTCTCGAGATCGTAGTCGCGCAGGTCCCGGCCGTCGAGCAGGATCCGCCCCTCGTCCGGGTCGTACAGCCGGGCGAGCAGCTTCACGAGCGTCGTCTTCCCAGCCCCGTTCTCCCCCACCAGCGCGATACGCTCGCCGGGCTCGAACGCGAAGGATAGATGCCGCACGGCCCAGGTTCCCGAGCCGGGGTACCGAAAGCCGACGTCCTGGAACTCGAAGCCCTTCCCGATCGGCACCGGCACGGGCCGCGCGCCCGGCTGTGAGACGACCCGCGGCCGGACGTCGAAGAAGGTGAACAAGTCGGACAGATACAGGCTCTGCTCGAACACCTGCGACAAGGACAGCAGGATCCGCTGGATCAGGTCCCGGCTCTGCCGGAACGACCCCGCGAGAAACGTGAGCGCGCCGACGCTGAACCGGCCGAGCACCGTGAGATAGATCGTGACCGCGTAGGCGCCGTAATAGCCCAGCGTGCCGACCGTGACGAACAGCGTCGACACCAGGTTGCGCTTCACGGCGAGCCGCTTGTTCGCGTCGTAGAACTCGTCCGACAGCTTCGAATAGCGGCCCACCAGGAAGTCCGAGAGGCTGAACAGCTTCACCTCCTTCGCCATCTCGTCCGAGGCGCCGACGTAGCGCAGGTAGTCGAGCAGCCGCCGCTCGGGCGTCCATTGGAAGAGGAGCGAATACCCAAGCGCCGCGTAATGCGTCTCGCCGAGGAAGGACGGGAGCACGGCGACGACGAGCAGGACCACGAGCCACGGCAGCTGGACGAGCAGCACTCCCGCCAACGAGGCGAGGGTGACGAGGTCCTGCGCCCCCGAAAGCAGGAGCGCGATCAGCCCGAGGCGCCCCACCGTCTGACGCCGCGCCCGCTCCAGATGATCGTACGTCTCCGGGTCCTCGTACTGTGCGAGGTCGAGCGTGGCGGCGTGCTGCATCAGGCGCACGCTGATGCGGTTCGAGAACAGGTCGCCGAGCAGGCTCTCGAGCAGCGAGGAGAGGCGCGCCAGCCCCTCCCCGGCCACGGCGATGCCGAGCTCCAACGCGACGAGCCCGCCGAGAGACCACCAGTCCACCGCCCCGCCCGCCGCGCGCGCCCGCACCGAGGCGATCACCCCGTCGATGATGAGCTTCCCGATCCACAGGACCGCCAGCGGGACGAACGAGCGGATCGCCCGCAGCGCGAGGATGGCGACGGTGTAGCCCCGGTGAGTCTCGTAGACGAGCTTGAGCAGCGGCGGGACGTACTTCAGGGCTTCCAGCCGCTCACCCCAGGTCGGCGGCTTGCCGTCGCCCCCCGAGAGCAGGCTCCGGGGGCGCGGGAGCATACCGTGCTGGATGAAACGCGGAGTGGCCGTCAGTGCCTTAACTTCCCTGGGGTGCAGTGGTCAATATAAACCGATGAAGAACCGGGTCGTGGCATGAACAGCCGCGTCGTGGCCGCGCTTCTCGTCCTCACGGCGGTCCCCCCTCTCCGCAACGCGGAGAGGGGGTCAGGGGGTGAGGTCCCTCTCCGCAACGCGGAGAGGGGGCCAGGGCTTCGGGTACCGCATGCGGCCCGCGACTCAGCCCTCCACGTCCTGAACCGCCTCGCCTACGGCCCCCGCCCCGGCGAGGTCGAGCGCGTCGCGGCCCAGGGCGTGCTGCAATGGATCGACCAGCAGCTCGAGCCTAACAAGATCGACGACCCCGTCCTCGCCGCCCGCGAGCACCAGTTCAAGATCCTCGCCTCCGATCGCGGGGAACTGGCACGGCAGTACGTCGCGGCACAGCGCGCGCGTCGCGAAAGGAAACGCGAACGGGCCGCGATGAACGATCCCCGGGACAGTTCAGGGGCGCAGCACGCTGCGCCCCTGCAAGCGCGCGCGGATACCCAACCCGAGCAGAACGCCATCCAGCAAAACGGCCGCCGGCTCGCCGGCGAGTTGCAACAGCTCGTGGTCACGCGGGCCGCCATCTCCGAGCGCCAGCTGTACGAGGTCATGGCCGACTTCTGGACCAATCACTTCAACGTCCACCTCGCGAAGGGCGCCGACCGTTTCCTGACGCCGGACTACGTCGAGCACACGATCCGGCCGAACGCGATGGGCAGGTTCGAGGATCTCCTGATCGCGACCGCGAGGAGCCCGGCGATGATGTTCTACCTCGATAACTGGCAGAGCGTGGCACCGGGGACCTCACC
>DASPXO010000147.1:0-45967 GCA_035637235.1 Gemmatimonadales bacterium
TTGCACCCCGGGCTGCTGCCCGTAGGCGCGCACGTCACCGGTCACGCTGATCTCGGGGTTGAGCTGCGCCTGGCTCCGCTCCCGGCCGATGAATCTCGTGGCCGCTGCGGTGTCGGGCCGGATCCTCGCGGTGTCGGTGCCAGCGGCGGCCGCGGCCGCGGCCCGCAGCTGTGCCAACTCGTCGCCCGCGGCGGTGTCGGCCGCCGCCCGGCCCGCCGGCGCCCGGGCCAGCGCGGCTCGCAGGCTGTCGAGCCGCGTCTTGAGCGCGCGCACTTCGGCCGCAAGTGAGTCCAGTTGGCGCTGAGACGGCTCCTGGGCGGGTGCCAGGCACGGCAGGGCGAGCAGGCACGCGAGTGCGACGCTGCCTCCGATCACTGCATCGCGATGTACAGTCATCCCAGCCTCCCCTTCGGTCGTCCGAACCTCGCGCCGCGCGCGAGGAGCGCGGGCGCAGCGGTCGTGGTCCGGCGTCCAGTGACGCCGGCTCGGCTAGGCCTGGGAAGGCGGGGCGCGGGGCGGAGCGGTGAGGTGGTCCGGGCCGGCGGTTGGGCTGCAGTCGATCGGGTCGGGGCGGCGCTCAGTGCGCGTCCTCGCCGCCGGCTGCGCGCGGGCCTGGTGGGGCGCGACGCGCGTCCCGGCGTAGTGACACAGCGCGCACCGCAGCTCGTTGTGCAACGGCAGACAGCTGGAGCTGTGCTGCGCCTCGATGTGGGTCGGGGCGTTGAGCTGCTCGGTCGCGTGCGCCAGCGCCACCGCGCCGCCCGCCAGCGCCTGCAGCACGAGGAGCAGCGCGGCGAGCGGCGCGGTGCGGCGATGACGCTGGGTCCGGAATGCGATCACGCTTACCCTACGGGTTCGAGGGTACGTCGCTTGGCCCGCGCGTAAGCGCGGAGCCGGCGGAGCATCCGCCGGTCGTGGCGGACCGGGTCGTCGCCTTTGGGCGTCTCGATAATCTTAATCACGCCGGCGAAACGCGCGTCGCGCATGATGCGCCGGAACGGCTCGGGCCCGATCTCCCCCTCGCCGATCCACTGGTGGCGGTCCAGATGCGACCCCGGCGCGGCCTTGGAGTCGTTCAAGTGCAAGCACTTGACGAGCCCCAGGCCCACCTCCCGGTCGAACCGCTCCCATACCTCGTCGAGCCCGGCGGCCACGTCATACCCCGCGGCGTGCAAATGGGCCGTATCCAGGCAGAACCCGACTCGCACCCGGGCCGCCGCCGGCAGGGCGTCGCGCAGCGCCCGCAACTCCTCGAACGTGGACCCCAGCGCCGTCCCGGCGCCCGCCGTCCCCTCGACGAGCACCCCGACGTCGCCCGGCACCGCCGCGAGGCACTCCGCGTAGGCGCGGGCGTTCCGCTCGAGCCCCGCGCCGCGGTCGTCGAGGTAGTGGCCCGGGTGGGACACGACCCACGCGATGTCGAGCAGGCGGCACCGGGTCAGCTCACCGATGAAACAGCGCGCGCTCTTCGCCCGCAGGGCGTCATCGGGCGAGGCGAGGTTGATGAGATAGTTGTCGTGGGACACGACCGTGCGGATCCCGCTCGCCGCGAGCTCCGAGCGGAAGGCTGCGGCCTGCGCCGCGGTCACGAGCGGCTCCCGCCACTGGTTCGGGGTCTTCGTGAACACCTGAATCGCGGTCGCGCCTATGCCCGCGCCGCGGGCGGGAGCCCGCGCGATCCCGCCAAGCGTCGAGACGTGGGCGCCGAGCAGGTCGTCCGGTAAGCGCCTCAGCCCCAATCCCCCTCCGTGAACGCGAGCCGCGAGATCAGTGGCACGAACCGCACGCCGCCGGCGTGGCGCTCTTCGAGCCCGGCCGGCGCCCGCCGGAGAATGACCAGCTCTTGGGCCCCCAGGTCACCGATGGGGATGACCAGTCGGCCGCCGGGGGCGAGCTGCTCGGTGAGGGGTGGGGGCACGGCGGGCGCGGCGGCCGTGACCATGATGCCCTGGAACGGTGCGCGCTCCGGCCACCCGGCCGCGCCGTCGCCCAGCCGGGTCTCGATGCCCGCGAGCTTGAGACGCCGAAAGCGCTCCTCGGCTTCCACCAGGAGATCGGGGAGGCGCTCGATCGTGTACACGCGCGCGCCGAGGTGCGCGAGCACCGCGGTCTGGTAGCCCGACCCGGTGCCGATCTCGAGCACCCGGTCGCCGCGCCGCGGCGCGAGGGCGGTGGTCATCAGCGCGACGATGAAGGGCTGTGAGATCGTCTGGCCGTTTCCGATCGGGAGGGGCGCGTCGTCGTAGGCTTCGTCCAACAGGTGCGGCGGGAGGAACCATTCGCGCGGCACCGACGCCAGGGTCGCCAGGACCCGGCGGTCCGCGATGCCGCGCCCCGCGAGCTGGCTCGCGACCATGCGGCGCCGCTTCCGGCGGGTCTCAGGCGCCGGGATGCCCACGTGCGGCACCGCGCTGTTGCTGTCGCATAGGGTGAACTATACCTTGACAAGCCTCAACCTCGCGGTGGCCCCGGTGCCCGAGCAGACGCAGCCCAGAATCCTCCTCGTCGGCGATGCCGGCGCGCGGCCGGACGGCCTGGAGCGCTTCCTCGTTCGGGGTGGGTTCCAGGTCACCGAGGCGTCGTTTCCCCTCCCGGGGCCGGCCCTTCCCAACCAGCACCCGCCCGACCTCCTGATCTTCGCCGTCGGGGCCAAGGGGGCGCCGCTCGCGGACGCCGTGCGCGAGCTCGCCGCCGCCCCGGCGTTCGCGGGCGCCCCCGTGATCGTCCTGGTGGCCGACGGCGGGGCCGACGCCGTCGCGGATGCCCTGCAGGCGGGGGCGCAGGACGCCATGACGAGCCCGGTCCACTTCGGCGAGCTGCGCGCCCGGATCGACGCCGACCTGCGGATTCACCGTGATCGCGACGAGGCCCGCGACGCCCTGCGCTCCCGGGATCTCCTCTTCGACATCTTCCAGGAAGTCTCGGCCGTGCTGCGCGCGGACGAGATCTTCCAGACCCTCGTGCGGCGGGTCGGGCAGGCGTTCGGGCTGGCGCATTGCTCGTTCGTGCTCACCGCGCCGGACGAGGACAAGGGCCGCGTGGTCGCGGTGTACGAGAACCCGGCGATCCGCGACCTGCGCGTGGATCTCGAGCGCTATCCCGAGATCCAGGAGGCGATCCGCACCGAGCGCCCGGTGATCGTCCACGACGTGAAGGAGCACCCCCTCTTCGAGACCCTGCGCAAGCGGTGGCTGCAGCAGCAGGTCGACGTGAAGGTGCAGGCCGCCGTGGCGCTGCCGGTGTTCGTCCAGGGTCGCGCGGCCGGCGTGTTCTTTCTGCGGACCCTGCAGGGCGACCCGCAGCTCCGGCCGCAGGACGTGGCGTTCGCGAACACCATCGCACAGGCGGCGGCGCGCGTGCTCGCGAACGAGGAGCGCCGCGCGGCGATTTACCGCCGCCAGCTCAGCGCCGGGGTGACGGACGTGCTCACCGGCTGCGCGAGCCTCGACGCCCTCGACCGCCGCCTGCGCGACGAGTTCGAGCGCGCGCGCCGCTACTCCCTGCGCTTCGCGCTCGTCGTGATCGACGTGGACCGGCTGCGGGACGTCAACGAGCGGCTGGGCCAGGCGGCGGGGGACCGGGTGCTCGCGGAGATGGGCGCGATGATGCAGCACGAGATCCGCGCGCCGGACTTCGTGGCGCGCTACGGCGGGGACGAGTTCGCGCTCATCCTCCCCGAAACCGACGGGCCGGGCGGGCGGCAGCTGGTGGAGCGCGTGCGGCGGGTGCTGACGCGCCGCTCGTTCCCCGACTTGGGCCCCGGCAAGGCGCCGAGCATCTCGGCCGGCGTGGTCGCCTTCCCCCATTCGGAGGTGCTGCGTCCCGAGGACCTGTTCGCGCACGTCGAGGCCGCGCTCGCACGGGGGAAGAAGGCAGAGGCCGACCGGATCGGGGTCGCCCTGGAGAAGCCCTAGTCCAGCGTCTTGTGGAACCGGCGCACCGACGCGGCGATCATCACCACGGCGAACCCGGTCAGGATCACCACCTCGCGCCACAGCGCCTCCAACCCCACGCCCTTGAGCAGGATGCCGCGCAGCACCTTGAGGAAATGCGTGAGCGGCAGCAGCAGCCCCACCCACTGGAACAGCACCGGCATCGCCTGCCGCGGGAACATGAATCCCGAAAGCAGGATGTTCGGCAGCACGAAGAAGAAGCTCAGCTGCATCGCCTGCTGCTGCGTGCGGACCAGCGTCGAGATGAACAGGCCGAACGACAGGCTCGCCACGACGAAGATCAGCGCGATGCCGTAGAGCAGGAGTACGTTGCCGGTGAGCGGGACGTCGAACACGAAGCGGCCGAGCAGCAGCACCGTGCTCATCTGGATCAGCCCCACCCCGACGTAGGGCGTGATCTTGCCCAGCATCAGCTCGGTCTTCGTCACCGGCGTGACGATGAGCTGCTCCAGCGTGCCGCGCTCGCGCTCCCGCACGATGGCCATGGACGTCACGAGCACCATGGTGATCGTGAGGATCACGCCCACCAGCCCGGGGACGATGTAGTTGGGGCTGCGGAGCCCGGGGTTGTAGCGCGGGCGGACGCGCGCCTCCAGGGGGACGTCGGCGCGGCCGGCCGCGCGGGAGAGGATCAGGAGGTTGCGCATCTGGGCGACGCCGGCCGCGGCGTTGATCGCGGCTTGGGAGGCGAGCGGGTCGGCCGCGTCCACGATGACCTGGACGGTCGCGGTGGTCCCGCGGCCCAGCCGCCGCGCGTAGTCGGAGGGGACGACGATGCCGGCCTGCGCGTCGCCCCGTGCGATCGCACGGTCGAGCGCCCGCCGGCCGTCGACGTGGGCGACGATGCGGAAGTTGCCGGTGTTCTGAAACGCGGCGATCAGGTCGCGGCTTGCGGGCGTGCGCGACTCGTCCAGCACGACGGTGGGCAAGTTGCGGACGTCGGTCTGGATGGCGAAGCCGAACAGCAGCAGCTGCACGACCGGGATCCCGACCATGATGCCCAGCGTCAGCCGGTCGCGGCGCATCTGGATGAATTCCTTGCGGAACATCGGCCAGAAGCGCGGCATCATCGCTCGTCGCGCTCCTGCAGGATCACGAACGCGTCTTCGAGCGTGCGGCCGCCCACCTGCGCCGCGACCTCGCCCGGCGTGCCGAGGGCGATGAGGCGACCGAAGCTCATCATGGCCAGCCGCCCGCACCGCTCCGCCTCGTCCATGTAGTGCGTGGTGATGATGACGGTGGTCGCCTGGCGCGCGAGGTCGTGGATCGCGCGCCAGAAGTTGCGGCGCGCCGCGGGGTCGACGCCCGCCGTCGGCTCGTCGAGGAACAGCACGGCCGGGCGGTGGAGCAGCGCGCAGCCGAGCGCGAGCCGCTGTTTCCAGCCGCCCGAGAGCTGCGCCGCGAGCTGGCCGAGCCGGCCGGAGAGCCCGATGAAGGCGATCACGTCGGCGAGCCGCTCGGTCCGCGCCGCCCCGCTGAGCCCGTACACGCCGGCGTAAAAGTCCAGGTTCTCGGCGACGGTCAAGTCCTCGTACAGGCCGAACCGCTGGGACATGTAGCCGATGCGCTGCTTGATCTGCTCCGGGGCGACGGCGACGTCGATCCCCGCGACCAGCGCCGTCCCCTCGGAGGGCTCGAGCAAGCCGCACAGCATGCGGATGGTGGTCGTCTTGCCCGAGCCGTTCGGCCCGAGCAGCCCGAACACCTCCCCGGTCTCGATGCGGAGGTCGAGCCCGCGCACCGCCGCGAGCGCGCCGAAGCGGCGCGTGAGGCCGCGCGTCTCGACGGCGGCCTGGATCACGGCCGGAGCGGGATCTCGACGGTGACGGGCATTCCGGCCTTCAGGCGCCCGCCCTCGTCGCCGCCGTCCGTTTCCACCTTGATGCCGAACACGAGGTCGGCCCGCTCACGCTCCGTGAGCGCGGCGCGTGGGGTGAACTCGGCGCGCGACGCGATCTCCACGACGCGGCCCTTGTACGCCCGGCCGTCGCCGTCCACCCACACCGTGACCGGCTGGCCGAGCGTCACCCGGCCGATGTAGGGGTCCCCCACGTAGGCCCGGATCCAGGGCCGGCGCACCAGCCCGACCGAGACGACCGGCATCCCGACCCCGAGCGCCTCGCCGGGCTCGGCGTAGCGCGTGAGCACGATGCCGTCCGCGGGTGCGAGGATCGTGAGCTGGTCCCGGATGGCCTCGGTCACCGCGACGCCCGCCCGCGCCGCCACCGACTCCCGCGTGGCCGCCCGCACGGCCTGGAGGCGCGCGGCGGCGGCCGCGGCGGCGGCGGCGAGGTTCTCGAACTGCTGCGTCGAGATCACCCCACTACGGTGCAGCGGCATGGCGCGGCGCAGATCGTTGGCGGTGCGCTGGCTGTCCGCGAGCGCGGCCGCGATCTCCGCGGTGCGCGCCCCCGCGGCCTGCGCCTGAGCGCGCCGCTGGGTGATCAGGGCGTCGAGCCCCGGCTGCTCCAGCAGCGCCACGGTGTCGCCCGCGCGCACGGTGTCGCCCTCGTCCTTCAGCAACCGCACGAGACGGCCGGCGGCGAGCGGCGCCAGCCGCGCCTCGCGAATCTCCACGGTTCCGGAGACCCGGAGCACGCCCGCGTCGCGATGACACGCGGCGAACAGCGTTGCACAAACGACGTCACGCAACAGCGTCGCGCGCAGGCGTCGCGCGGAACCGTGGCGTGACGCCGCTGCGTGACGTCGTCGCGCGACGTCTTGGCTCGACGCCTCCGCCCGACGCCTCACGTTTATTTGTGACTTTTCAGCCAATTGATCGGGTCGAGCGCGATCCCGCCCTGGCCGCGGATCTCGAAGTGCAGGTGGGGTCCCTGGTCACTCGACTCGCCGCCGACGTGGCCGACGAGCTGCCCCTGCGCGACGCGCTCTCCCTGCGCCACGGCGGCGTCCCTCAGATACCCGTAGAAGGTGTAGTAGCCCCCGCCGTGGTTGATCAGCACCGAGGTGAGGTAGGTGCCGAGCGGTCCGGCCAGGCTGACGGTGCCGCCGGCGATCGCCCGCACCGGGGTGCCCGCCGGCGCCGCGATCCCGATGCCGTGCCAGGGGATGCGGGTCTGGTTCGGTCCGGTGGCGGTGCCGAACTGGTACACCAGCCTCCCTTCGACCGGCCAGTCGAGCCGGCCGAGGTCGGCGGTCGTGATCGACGCGGCAGCAGTCGCGGCGCCGCGGGCTTCGGCCTCGCGCCGCGCGCGCTCGAGCGCCGCGATGCGGTCGTTCAGGGTTCGCTCGTCGCGCTCGAGCTGCGACAACCGCTGCTCCGCCTCGCGCGCGCTGCGGCGCGTCTCCCGCAGGGAACCCTGCCGCTCGTGCTCGAGCTGCAGGTAGCGGTCCAGCTCCTGGGTGCGCTCGCTGCGGCGCCGCGCCAGGGCGTCCCGGGCGTCCACCAGCGTCTGCCGCTCGCGCGCGATGCGGCCCTGCAGCTTGAACATGTCGTTCGCGAGCAGCCGGTCCTGCCGGCTCACGAGGTACAGATACTTGTAGCGCGACAGCAGGTCGCCGAAGCTCTCGGCGGCGAACAGCACCTGGTACGCGTACAGCGGGCCGCGCTTCGAGATGTCCACCAGCCGCCGCTCCAGCACCGCCCGCTTCTCCTCGAGCGCGTCTTGCGCGAGCAGCAGGTCCACGGTGGTGCGGTCGATCTCGACGGAGAGGCTGGCGATCTGGCGGTCGAGCTCGTTGACGATGCGGTTGGTGGTCTCCCGCTGCCGCTCGATGTTCGACAGCTCGTCGCTGAGGGAGTGCGCTTGCGTGCGCAGCCGCTCGAGCTCGCGCTCGACCTGAGTGCGCTCGCGGCGGATGTCTTCCAACCGCTGCTGGTTGTCTCGGAGCTGCTGATCGAAGGGGGCGGGCCGTTGAGAGGCAAGAGACGTTGCACAAAAGACGTAGCACAGAGACGTCACGCAAAGACGTCGCGCGACACCGCAAACGGTTGGACGCCTCTGCGTGACGTCTGAGCGTGACGTCTGAGCGTGACGTTTCACGCGTGACGCCTTCTACGCGCCTCGCGATGCCTCACGCTTGACGCCTCATACCCGTCTCAGGTGCCGCCCCACCGACGCCGCGCTCCCGAAGAAGCCGATGAGCATCCCAAACCCGACGATGGCGACGGCTTGCTCGCGCGAAAAGAACGCGGCGTGGATGAGCCAGCGGTCGATGAGCGCGTAGGCGCCGTACGAGAGGCCGACCGCGACGAGTCCTCCCAGCATCCCCTTGAGGGCGCCCTGCAGGAGGAACGGCCGCCGGATGAAGCCGTCGGTCGCGCCCACGAGGCGCATGATGGCGATCTCGCGGCTGCGCTGCAGCACCGCCATCCGGATGGTGGTGCCGATGATGATGATCGCCACCGCCGCAAAGGCCGCGCCCACCACGAGCCCGACCGCGGCCGCGATCTGGCGCAGCCGGTCGACGTTCTCCACCCAGTCGCGCCCGAACCGCACGTCGTCCACGAAGCCGAAGCCGCGGAGCCGCTCGGCGACCTCGTTCACGTGCTCGGCGTCGCGAAAGCGCGGCTTGAGCCTGACCTCGATCGACGCCGGCAGGGGATTGCGCTCGAGCTCCCGGAGCACGTCGCGGAACTCGACCAGCTCACGGCGGGCGCGCCGCAGCGCCTCGTCCTCGCTCACGTACGCCGCGCCCTGGACCTCGGGGAACGTCTCGATGTCCTTCTCGGCGAGCAATATGGTCTCGATCGGGGTGCCCGGCAGCAGGTAGGTGACGATCTCCACCCGCTCGGCCACGTCGCGCAACGCCTGCTGCAGGTTCACCGCCACGAGCCCGAACAGTCCTACGACGAACAGCGAAAACGCGATCGTGGTGACCGACAGGGTGGAGAGCAGCGGGGCACGCCGGAACGCGAGCAGCGCCTCGCGGATGACCAGGTTCACGGGCTCGCGGCCTGGTCGCGGGAGTCGTCCACGGCGGAGTCGTACACCAGCGCGCCTTCCTGCAGCTCGATCACCCGGTACGGCGCCTGCCGGACGAGGTCGAGATCGTGGGTCGCCATCACCACCGCGGTCCCGCTGGCGTTGATGTCCCGCAGCAGCTGGAACACGCCGCGCGTGGCGCGCTCGTCGAGGTTGCCGGTGGGCTCGTCGGCGAGCAGCACGGTGGGCTCGTTCACCAGCGCGCGCGCGATCGCGACGCGCTGCTGCTCGCCGCCCGACAGCTCGCGCGGGTAGGCCTGCGCCTTGGCGGCGAGCCCGACCTGGGTCAGCACCCGCATCACGCGCGCGGGGATCGACGACCGCCGCGCCCCCGTCACCTCGAGCGCGAACGCGACGTTCTCCTCGGCGGTGCGGTCCTCGAGCAGCCGGAAGTCCTGAAACACGATGCCGAGGCGGCGCCGTAACATCGGGACGGCCTTGCGGCGCAGCTCCGCCAGGTTGAAGCCCGAGACGCGCACCTCGCCGCTCGTCACGGGCTCTTCGGCGTAGATGAGCTTGAGGACGGTGGATTTCCCGGCGCCGGAGTGGCCGGTGAGAAACACGAACTCGCCCTTCGCGATGTGAAATGAAACGTCCTTCAGGGCGAGCCCCCCTTTCGGGAAGGCCTTGAAGACATTCGTGAACTTGATCACTTACAGCTGCGCCAGGGCCTGGGCGAAGTCCGCGAGGATGTCGTCGGCGTCCTCCAGTCCGATGGAAAATCTCAGAAAGCCGTCGGGAATGCCAGCCCGGGCCCGGTCTTCCGGAGAGAGGTTCGCGTGGGAGGTGAGCCGCGGCTCGGAGACGAGCGTCTCCACCCCGCCCAGGCTGGGCGCGTGCGCCGCGATCGTGAGGGCGCGGAGGAATCGCTCCGCCGCGCGCGCGCCCCCCTTCAGCTCGAGCCCCAACATACCCCCGAACCCGTTCATGATCCGCTTCGCGCCCTCGTGATCCGGGTGCGACGGCAGGCCGGGGTAGTGCACGGCGGCGAACTGCGGCTGCTTGCCGCACCACTCGGCCACCTGCAGGGCCGTGTGGTTCTGCCGCTCGACGCGGACCGCGAGGGTCTTCATCCCCCGCTCGATCAGCCAGGCGGCCATGGGGTCGAGCGCCTGCCCCCACACCTGCATCAGCTTCCGCACCTCCTCGATCACCGATTCCGTCCCCGCCACCGCTCCCGCCACCACGTCGGAGTGCCCGTTCAGGTACTTCGTGGCGCTGTGGATGACCACGTCGGCGCCGTGCTCCAGGGGCCGGAAGTTGAGGGGCGTCGCGAACGTCGAGTCCACGACGAGCGCCAGCCCTTCCGCCTTGCAGAGCGCCGCGATCGGCGCCAGGTCGATGATCCGCAGCAACGGGTTGGTCGGCGTCTCCACGAAGAGCGCCCGGGTGTTCTTCTTGAGCGCGCGTTTCCAGGTGCGCGGCTCCAACGGCGTCACGAACGTCACGTCGATGCCCAAGCGGCCGAATTCCTGCGCGAACAGCCGGTGCACGCCGCCGTAGATCCACTCGCTCGAGAGCAGGTGGTCCCCGGGACGCAGCACCGCGAGGTGCGCCAGCGCGGTCGCGCCCATCCCGCTCCCCACGAAGATGGCCGCCTCCGCGCTCTCGAGCAGGGCCAGGCGCTTGGCGACGCTGATCTGGTTGGGGTTGTTGCCGTAGCGCGTGTAGAGCACTTCCGCGGTCGAGCCGACCGGGTTCGTGAAGGTGCTGCTCTGGTACAGCGGCGTGACCACCGGGGACCACTCGGGGCGGGTCTCCGGGTCGCCGTGGATGGCGCGGGTGGAGAAACCGAGCCGGCGCTTCACCGGCCGCTCACGCGAGCGTCAGCGCGAAGGCCCCTTCGGCGGTGCGCGCCGCGAGGCGCCGCGCCACGAGGTCCTGGAGCAGCGCCGCCGCCGCCCCGGGCGCGCCTACGATGTCGAGCGTGCCGTCGGGCCGCTCGACCACGGCGGCGAGGCCGTGGCCCGTGAGCACGGGCTCGATCGCCTCGCGGTGCCCGTCGCCGATCCCCGAGAGCACCAGGACCACGTGCCGGCCCCGCAGCAGCTTGGCCACGATCTCGTCGGCGCAGGAGTAGTCGATGCAGCCGACGCCCCGGAAGTCCATCCGCGCCACCACCCCTTCACCCCCGTCCCCCCAAGCCCCTCCACCGGACGGGTCCGAGATCGCGCGCTCGATCCGCTCGCGCACTACCCGGCCCGTGGGGCGGGTGACGAGGTCCGCGTAAACGCCCGACACGGACTGCTGCAGCACCGCGTGCACGTCGATGTGCCGAATCACCGCGTCGTGGACCCCTGCTCGGGAATGATGATGAGCACCTGGGCGCCCGGAAAGGGCGGCAGGCCGTCTTTCAGGGGGACGTCGTCATCCCAGGTCGGCACGATCGCGATGCGCGCCGTGCCGCTCCGGATGGCGATCTTGCCGTCCCAGCGAGCGAGATAGCGGCGAATTCCCGCCAGCCCCTGGCCGCGGCCCGGATCGCGGAACCGGCTCACGCCCTGTATCAGCGCCGCCTCGAGCGCGGCTGCGTCACCCCAGCGGTCGCCGAACCGCTTGCTCTGCGTCGGTTCGAGCGAATGGCCGAACCCCACGCCGGCGTCCGCCACCGCGATCACGACCACCCGCCGGGCGAGCGTGCGGCGCCACGTGTAGGCCTGCACCGCCACCCACCCGCCCGTGCCGGCGTGCTCTACAATATTCTGGCACGCCTCGGAAAGCGCCATAGCGAAGCCCATCGTCGCCTTCGGATCGAGCCCGAGCTTGGACGCCAGAATGGCCGAGGCGCGCTGCTGAATCCTGCTCACGACCGCGTGCACGTCCTCCGCCGCGCGCACCGGCGTCACGGGCAGCAGGACGTCGCTCTCTTCCTGCGCCTTCGGTTTCGCGACCTTGCCGTGGATCTCGAACAGCTCGGCGGCCTCGTGGAAGAACCCGGCGCGCGTCCAGTAGCTGAGCACCTCGCGGTTGGTGGGCACGGTGAGGAGCGGCCGGTCGGCCGCTCCCGGGGGTCCAGGCCCGCCGCCCCCGTCCCCCGTGCCGCGCCGCGCCGCCTGCCCCGCGGCGAGCAATCCCACCAGCCCGTACGGCGACGCCCACTCTGCCGCGTGCGCGTCGAACAGCAGGCGTTCGCCGTTCCCGCGCGCCTCGGCGAACGCGCCCGCGAACTGATCGAAGGAGCGGTCGTCGAATTGCGCCGGCACTTCGACCAGCCGCGTCATACCGTGCTCAGCCGTCCGAGCAGATGGTCGCGCAGGCCGGTGGCGCCTCGGTGGGTGACGTTGCGGGCGCCCATCGCGGTGCCGTGGCGCAGGGCATGTTCCAGCGGGTGCCCCGCGACGAGCGACGCGACCACGGTCGCGCCGAACACGTCACCGCACCCCGTCGGGTCTCCCTCGCGCCCGGGCGGCGGCTCGGCCGCAACGAGCGCGGTCCGCGTGGGCCCGACGCGGCTCCCGGTCTCGGCGTGCACCGCTCTGTCGAAATAGGCCGCGCCCTTCGCCCCGAGCGTCACGACGAGCGTCTGGCAGCCCTGGGCGAGGGCCCCGGCCGCGACCTGGAGCGGGTCGTCGCCGAGCTGCTTCATCTCCTCCTCATTCACCTGCACCACGTCGAAGCAGCCGAACCACGCCGGCGCGCCGGGGAGCGGCTGCGGCACGCGCGTCCCGTCCGGCTCTCGGCCAAGGAAGAGGCTGTGCAGGTCTGCGTAAATGAGCCGCCGGAAGCCGCGGCGCACGAACTGCGCCGTCTCCAGCTCCATCTCGTAGCCGGAGATGAAGTTCACGTACAGGGCGTCGAGGTCGGAGAGCTGGGGGCCAAGCTCGGCCCACGTCCACGGAGGCACCCCGCCCGACATCTGCTCGCAGCGGCGCTCGAATTCGTAGTAGCGCAGCGTCACTCGGTTGTTCGGCTCCGGGACCTCGATGAAGCGCGTGCCGGGAGTCACGTGCCGGAGGCTGCGCAGGAAGGCATTCGCTGTCGCCGCGAGGTCCCGGCCGACCTTGATGATCGGGACGATCACCCAATCGTCCGGCAGCGTGGCGTCCAGCGCCGCGAGCGAGTACGCGATGCCGCCCCACTCTTCGATCGCCGGCTGCGCCGGATCGCGCCCGTGGATCGTGTCCCACACCATCGACCCGGCGACGCCGAGCCGCTTCACACCCGCCCCCAGGTGCGCTTCATGAAGACCGCCGCGGCGCCGTACACGCCCGCCGTGCCGGCCAGCTCGCCGGGCACGATCCGGCAGACGTCCACGGCCGGCTTGAAGGCCCGGCGCTTCACCTCGCTCCGCAACGGTGCGAACAGCCGGTCGCCGGCGAGCGTCACGCCGCCGCAGATCACCACGACCTGCGGGTTGAACACGTTGATGATGTTCGCGACCCCCGCGCCGAGGAACTTGGCCGTGTCCCGCACGACTTCGAGCGCGTACCCGTCGCCGTCATGCGCCGCTTCGTACACGACCTGCGCCGTGATCCGGGAGAGGTCGGCGTTCACGTACTTGGGGAGCGACGTCTCGGCCCCCGCTTCGATGCCCTCGACCGCCCGCGCGGCGATGGCCGGCCCCGACGCGTACGCCTCGAGGCAGCCGTAGTTGCCGCACTTGCAGCGCCGCCCGGTCGAGTCGATGGTCATGTGGCCGATCTCCCCGGCGATGTCCGACGCGCCCCGGTAGATCTCGCCCGACAGCACGATCCCGCCGCCGATCCCCGTACCGATCGTGAGCCCGACCACGTGGTCCGCGCCCCGTGCCGCGCCGCGCCACCACTCGCCGAAGATGGCGCAGTTGGCGTCATTGTCGAGCGTGGCGGGCATCCCGAGCGCCCGGGTGATGAGCTCCCGCAGCGGGTAGTTCACCCAGCCGAGATTCGGCGTCAGCAGCACGACGCCGCGGGTCGTGTCGAGCGGCCCGGGCGAGCCGATCCCCACGCCCACGACTTCCCGGTCGTGCGCCGCCGCGATGGACGCGCGCGCGAGCCTCACGATTCGCCCGAGCACGGCCTCCGCTCCCTGCTCGGAGAACGTCGGCTCCGAGACGAGCCCCAGCACCTCCGAGCCGTCGGCGGCGACCGTGCCGACGACGATGTTCGTCCCGCCGATGTCAATCCCGACGATGTAACGCACCGGTTGCCTCGATGGCCTTGAGCACGTCTTCGACCGTGAGCGACTTCATGCACAGGTGATGCCCCAGCGGGCAGCGCCGCGGCCCGTGGGTCGAGCACGGGCGGCACGCCAATCCATCCAGCTCCACCACCTGGTCCCGCGGCCCCCGCGGACCGAAGCCGAACGCCGGCACGGTGGGTCCGAAGACCGCCACCGTCGGGGTGCCGACCGCCTGGGCGAAATGCAGCGGGGCGCTGTCGTTCGTCACCAGCACGACGGCGCGCCGGATCACCTCCGCCGCCTGGCGCACGGTCAGCCTGCCGCAGCTACTGACTGCCCGACCGCCCGACCGCCCGACCGCCGCGGTGATCTCGGAGGCCAGGGTGGCATCTTCCGGTCCTCCGACCACGACGATCCCCCCGCGGGCCGCGAGCTGCTCGGCCAACTCCCCGTAGTAGGGCCACCGCTTGCTCCCCCAGATCGAGCCCGGCGCGAGCGCCACGAACGGCTCGCGGATCCCGTGCTCGCGCAGGAAGCCCTCCGTCGTCGCGCGGTCCGGGACCGGGATCTCGAGCGACGGCATAGACGGCATAGCCCCGCCCGTCAGGGCGGGGCCCCCTGTCAGGGCGGGGCCCCCCGTCAGGGCGGGGTCCCCCGCGAGCGCCAGCAGGCGGTCGATCTCGTGACCGGTCTCCGCGCGCCGCCGCACGTCCGTGTAGAGGAGGGGCCACGCCCCGTGGAATCCCACGCGCCGCCGGATGCGCGCGAGCCACGCCAGCCCCGCCGTCCGCAGCGAGCGATGAGGAAGATACGCGGCCGCGTACCGCTCCGCCCTGAGCCGGCGGGCGAGCGCAACGAGCTTCCGGAGCCCGCGGTCCTTGCCGCGCTTGTCGTAGGCGATGACCTGCCGCACCGCCGGATGGGTCTCGAGGAGCGGCGCGGCCGCGGGCGTCGTGACGACGTCCACGGGCCCGTGTCGCCGGGCGAGCGTCTCGAGCAGGGGCGTCGTGAGCACGACGTCCCCCAGGAACGCCGTTTGGATGACAAGGGCGGGCGCGGCAGCGGGCGTGCGGCGCGTCACGGCTAGTCAACCTGGAGGACCGCGAGGAAGGCTTCCTGCGGGACCTCGACCGTGCCCACCTGCTTCATCCGCTTCTTCCCCTCCCGCTGTTTCTCGAGCAGCTTGCGCTTGCGCGTGACGTCGCCGCCGTAGCACTTGGCGGTCACGTTCTTGCGCAGCGGGCGGACGGTTTCCCGCGCGATCACCTTGGTGCCGATCGCCGCCTGGATCACGACCTCGAACAGCTGCCGCGGGATCAGCTCCTGCAGCTTCTCGGCGATCTTCTTCCCCCACTCGTACGCCTTGTCGCGATGGATGATGACGGAGAACGCGTCCACCGGCTCGCCGTTCAGCAGCATGTCGAGCTTCACCAGGTCCGCCGGCCGGTACTCGAGGAACTCGTAGTCGAGCGACGCGTATCCCCGGGACAGCGTCTTCAGCTTGTCGTAGAAGTCGAGGATGATCTCGGCGAGCGGGAACTCGAAGCTGAATTCGACCCGGGTCGGGTCGACGTAGTGCATCCCCTGGTACACGCCGCGCCGCTCCTGGCCGAGCTTCATGATCGCGCCGATGTACTCCGCCGGCACCAGGATCCGTGCCTTGACGTACGGCTCCTTGATGTGGTCCACGGTGGAGCCGTGCGGCATCAGGCTCGGGTTCTCGACCAGTTCGACCGCGCCGTCCGTCCGATGCACGTGGTACTCCACGTTCGGCACGGTGCTGATCAGGTCGAGGTCGAACTCCCGCTCGAGCCGCTCGCGCACGATCTCCATATGGAGCAGCCCGAGGAACCCGCAGCGGAACCCGAACCCGAGCGCGACCGACGACTCGGGCTCGTAGTGCAGCGACGCGTCGTTGAGCTGGAGCTTGGCGAGCGCATCGCGCAGCTCCTCGAACTGGCTCGCATCCGTCGGGTAGAGGCCGGCGAACACCATCGATTTGACGTCGCGGTAGCCCGGCAAGAGGTCCACGTCCCGGTGCTCGGCGTCGAGCACCGTGTCGCCCGGGCGGGTCTCCCGCACCCCGCGGACGTTCGCGACGAAGTAACCCACCTCGCCTGCCTCGAGACGCTCGGCCGGCTTGTGGCCGAGCTGGAGGTAGCCCACTTCGTCCACCTCGTAGACGTCTTCCTTGTGCGCCCCGAAGGCGATCTTCATTCCCGGCTGGACGGTCCCATCCACCACCCGGATGCTCGGAATGGCGCCGCGGTAGCGATCGTAGTAGGAGTCGAAGATCAGCGCCCGCAGCGGGGCGTCGTGGTTTCCGCGCGGCGGCGGGACCCGGTGCACCACCGCGTCGAGCAGGTCGGGAACGCCCGAACCCTCCTTGGCCGAGATGCGGAGGATGTCGTCCGCCTTCGCCCCGATGAGATCGTGGATCTCCCGCGCCCGCCGGTCGGGCTCGGCGCCGGGCAGGTCGATCTTGTTCAGCACGGGGATGATCTCGAGGCCCGCGTCGAGCGCGAGGAACAGGTTCGAGATCGTCTGCGCCTGGATCCCCTGCGACGCATCCACCACGAGGATCGCCCCCTCGCACGCCGCCAGCGAGCGCGAGACCTCGTAGGTGAAATCCACGTGACCCGGGGTGTCGATGAGGTTCAGCTCGTACAGCTGGCCGTTTCTGGCGTGGTAGCTCATCCGCACGGCGTTGAGCTTGATCGTGATGCCGCGCTCGCGCTCGAGGTCCATCGTGTCGAGCACCTGCTCGCGCATCAAGCGCTTGTCGAGCGTGCCCGTCAGCTCGATGAGCCGGTCGGCCAGGGTCGACTTCCCGTGGTCGATGTGGGCCACGATGCAGAAGTTGCGGATGTGGTCTTGGCGCATGTCGGCAGGGAAATATAGGTGCTAGGTGCTAGGTGCTGGGTGCTAGGTGGTGAAGGGAAGTCCTAGCGCCCAGCACCTAGCACCCAGCACCTGACTAACACCCGACCTGCGTCCCGACCTATCTTTGCGTCACCCCCGCATGCCCCCCGTCACCGGTTGGTTCGACCTCGCTCCGAAGGGCGGCTTCCTGCGCCTCGCGGCGAACGGCTACCTGCCCACGAAGGGCGACCCGCCGGTCCGCCTGCCCGGGCTGCGGCGCGGCGACCTCGTGACCCTCGAGAACGGTCGCGTGCTGCACGTGAACGGCGCGCCGCCGGGCACGAGCCTCGCCGACCGCCCCGACTTCGCGAAGCTCGGCGCGGTCCATCCCTCACGGCCGCTGCTGCTCGAGACGTCCCGTGCTTCGAGCCCGCGCACCGCCGAGATCCAACGCGTCGTGGACCTCGTCTGTCCGTTCGGGTTCGGCCAGCGGGCGCTCATCGTGTCGCCGCCCAAAGCCGGAAAGACCGTGATGCTCCAGGCGATCGCCGAAGGCGTGGCACTGAACTACCCGGCGGCCACCCTCCTCATCCTGCTCGTGGACGAGCGGCCGGAGGAGGTGAGCGAGATGGTGGATTGGGGTCGCGGCGAGGTGATCGCCTCGAGCTTCGACCTCCCGCACGAGCGGCACGTCGCAGTGGCCGACATGGTGTTCGACCACGCCCGCCGCCAGGTGGAGCTCGGCCACGACGTGGTGATCGTGCTCGACTCGCTCACCCGACTCGCCCGCTCGCACAACACCGCGGGGCGGTCGACCGGCCGCACGCTGTCCGGCGGGCTCGACGCGAACGCGCTCGCGAAGCCGAAGGCGCTGTTCGGGGCGGCGCGCGCGGTGCCGGGCGGCGGTTCCCTCAGCGTCGTCGCGACGGCGCTCGTCGAGACCGAGAGCCGGATGGACGACGTGATCTTCGAGGAGTTCAAGGGGACCGGCAACGCGGAGTTGCGGCTCGCCCGCGAGCTCGCGGACCGGCGGATCTACCCCGCGGTGGACATCGCCGCGAGCGGCACGCGGCGGGAAGAGCTGCTCGCGGACCCGGCCACCGTCGATGCCAAACAAAAGCTCCGGCGGGGACTCGCGGGGCTCCCGCCGGAGAAGGCCATGGAGGTGCTGCTGGCGCAGGTCAAGCGGGCCAAGACCAACGCGGAGCTGCTCGCGCCGCGCCCGTAGCCGATCAGTTCCCCGCCTGCACGATCTGCCTGTAGCTGTCGGGGTTCCACTTCGGCCGCACCGGGGTATTCGCGACGTCGAGCCCGAGGTAGAACACGAGCTTGATGATGCGCGACTCCTTCTCCGCGTCGATCTTGTCCGGCGAGTCGCTCACCTGGTGGTAGTCCGGATGGGTGCCGTTGAAGAAGAACAGGATCGGCACGCCCTTCCTCGCAAAGTTGTAGTGGTCCGAGCGGAAGTAGAAGCGCTCCTGCGGCCAGACATCGTCGATCGGGGTCATCCGCAGCTCGGGGTGGGCCGCGGCGACGCGGTTGAGCGTGACGCCCAGGTCCGAGTGCTCCTTCCCGATGGCCACGATGGTGTCCTTCCAGTTCCGCCCAACCATGTCGATGTTCAGGTCGGCCACGATGTCGGCGATCGGAACGGCGGGGTGCTCGGAGAAGTACTGGCTGCCCCACAGGCCGCGCTCCTCGCCGCTCACGGCCATGAACGCCAGGGAACGCTTGGGCCGGGGTGTCAGCTTCGAGAACGCCTCGGCCGCCTCGAGCACCGCGGTGGTGCCCGACGCGTCGTCGTCCGCGCCGTTGCAGATCGAGTCCGCCCCCTTCGCGACGCAGCCCTCCCCCGCGCCCGGCGTCCCGACGTGATCCAGGTGCCCGGTGAAGAACACGTACTCGCCCCTGAGCTTCGGATCACTGCCTTCGAGGATGGCGATGACGTTGGGCGCCGACGCACGGGTGAGGTCGCGCTCCTTCACCCGGTAGGTCACCGTGACCCCGGCGAGTCGCCGCGCGCTCCAGCCGGCCGGCTGCGCGCGCACGGCGACCGGGTCGATCCCCAGCAGGGCGGCCGCCGTGGCGTCGCGGATCTCGAACGCGCCTGCCGCGAACTCGCCCTCGGCGGGCACGCCCTCGAGCGTGCGGGAAGGGAGCAACGTCCGGGCCAGGCGGTTTTCCCACTGGGCATCCGGCCGGTTCGAAATCACCATCCACCCAATCGCTCCGGCGCGGAGCGCCATGTTCACCCACCCGCTGTTCAGCGCGATGCCCTGCGGCGAGGCCGTGCCGACGAGCGCGACCCACGCGCCGGTCACGTCCGCCCCCGCGAGCGGATTTGCCGAGTCGGGGGTGCCCGTGAACAGGACCACGGGGCCGCGCAGCTCGCGTGGCGGCAGGGGGGCGAAGCGATAGACGTAGACGTCGGTGCCGGGCTTCAGCGTCGCCGTGGTGGCGCCGGCGATGGAGATCTCGCTCGCGGCCGTGTCCACGATGCGCTGGGCGACCGCGTAGCGCTGCAGGTACGTGCCGCTGTCGCCGCCCGGCTTCAGGCCGAACCGCCGGAACTCGCCCGCGACGTAGCTCGCCGCCTGCTCGAGCTCCGGGCTGGGCGTCGCGCGCCCCATCATGGAGTCGTCTGCGAGGATGCCGATGTGGCGCCGCACGTCTTCGGGCGTGATGGAGTTGACGGCGCGCTGCACGGCCCCCGCGGTCTGCCCCGCCAGGGCGCCCGGCATGAGCAACAGACACAGATAGGAGAGGCGACGCACGGTCTGTCCTCGAAAAAGGGACCGAAAGCTAACGCGCCCGGCCGCGGGGGACTACGGCCGGGCGCGTCAGTGCGTCTCAGCATCGGTCACGGCTTGCGCCGCTTGAGCTCCGGCTCCTTGTCCGGCTTGTCGCGCGGCGGCTCGCGCTTCGGCTCGGCTCGCGGCTCGGTCTGCCGCGGCGCCGGAGGCTCGACGCGTGGCCTGGCCGGCGCTTCGACCGGCGGTCGCGCCGGCGCTTCGACCCGCGGCCGGCTCTCGGGCTCGCGCCGCGGCTCGACTCTGGGGCGCTCGGCCTCGACCGGCACCGGGGGCCGCACCCGCTCCGGGCGGAATTCCGGCGGCCCCCGCCGGTCGGGCTGCTCGGCGCGAGCGGGAGGATCCGGGCGGCGGCGCCCGCCGTCGCCCTGGTCCGCAGGCGGCTGGCGGTCGCTCGACTGCTCCCGGCGCGGCCGCACGATGGGCGGCGGGACGATGCCGGTGCCGCCCAGGTCCCGTCCGCGCACCCCGACCTCGCGGCGGCGGTCGTCGTTCACGGGCCGCTGCCGCACGCGCGAGATGAACACGTCCGATCCGCGGCGATCCTTGAAGATGAACCGTGGCTCGGGCCTGAGCGGCCGCGTGAAGACGACCCGCGTGCCGCCGTAGTAGCGGTAGGGGTAGTAATACGGGTCATCGAACACCACGACCCGGAACCGGACGCAGGTGTAGTCGTAGGGGCTCCAGTACGGGTAGCTCACGTAAGAGTGGCAGTCGTAGCACAGGAACCGCGGATAATCGTAGTGCCGCTCGACGTAATAGGGGACGATATCGTAGTCCCAGTCGGTGTAGCCGTCCGGCACGATGCGCTGGGCGAGATCGGTGAGGGCGACGTAGGGGTCGCCGCGCACGCGGCCGTCGGCGATCACGCGGTAGTCCCAGCGCTCCCCGCTCTCGATGGCGCCGTAGACGAACGGGTCGGCCGCCACGACCGCAAAGACGTAGCCGACGCCCGGATAATCGTCGACGTAGAAGGCGTCGCGGGAGGAGCCGCCGAGCGCTTCATACTCCCGGCCGCCGCGCGCGAAGTTGTCTCCCCACGGCTCGCGGGGAAACAGCACGCGCACGCGGCCGTCGGTGTCCACCCGCAGGATCGTGACGTAGGCGTCCTGCTCGGTGCGGAAGTAGACCCGCACCGCCTGGCCGCTCCCGTACGGATCGTCGCCGCGGTTGGTCCAGACCTCGACGCGGGGCCGGTAATCGAATGAGCCGCTGGACAGCAGACCGACCAAACCCAGGATCATGAGCATTATTGGTGCCTCCGTCGGGACCGCTGAGGCACCTCGTGTGCCAGCCGGCGGCCGCGGCTGCAACTGGTTATCGACGAGCCGGTTACGCTCAGGGCGGCCGTCCGTCACGCGGCCCGAGGTGTCCTCTACCCCGGACAATCGCTCGCCCGTTAGCTTCCGCCACGCATGACTGACGCGCAGCGCCTCGATCTCCTGAACCCGGCCGACGTCGCCCGGCTGGGCGGGATCGAGATCGTCGCGCAGGGCGTGGTGGAGGGCTTCCTCGCGGGGATCCATCGCTCGCCGTTTCGCGGCTTCTCGGTCGAGTTCACGGAGCACCGCGCCTACCAGCCCGGCGACGAGCCGCGCTACCTCGACTGGAAGATTCTCGCCCGTTCGGATCGGCTGTTCGTGAAGCAGTTCGAAGAAGAGACGAATCTGCGCGCCATGATCCTCGTGGACGCGAGCCGGTCGATGGCGTGGCGCGGGGCGCCCGCCCGGCTCACGAAGCGCGCGTACGCCGACCGGCTCGTGGCGGCGCTCGCGTTGATCCTGCTGCGGCAGCGCGACGCGACCGGCCTCATCACCTTCGACGAGGCGGTGCGGGAGGTGATTCCGGCGCGCGTAAGGAGGGGGCAGTGGACGAGGCTCGTGCGCGGGCTGCTCGACACGCCGGATGGGCTGGGGACGGCGGCGCAGGCGGCGCTGCTCCACCTCACGTCCCTGCTCGCACGCCGCGGGCTGGTCGTCTTCGTGTCGGACTTGTTGTTTGATCGGGGGCTCGCCCTCACGGCGCTGCGCTATCTCCGGCACCGCGGCCACCAGGTGATCGTGGTGCACCTGATGGACCCTGCGGAGGCCGAGCTGTCAGGCCCGCCGGAGGTCCGGTTCCGGGATCCGGAGTCGGCCGCGAGCGTGGTCGTGCGGCCGCGTGAGCTGGCGCGCGCGTATGCCGGCACCGTGCAGCGCGAAATCTCGGCGTGGCGGACCGCCTGCCGGCGGCACGGGATCGCGTACCATCACGTGCTGACCGAGATGCCGTTCGGCACGGCGCTCCGTCTCCTGGCGTGACCTTCCTGCATCCGCTGGCGCTCCTGGGGCTCGCCGCAGCGGCGATCCCTGCGCTGTTGCACCTGCTCGAGCGCCGCGTGCCGCCCGAGGCGGAGTTCCCGCCGATTCGCTACCTGACCGAGGCCGAGCGACAGAACGCCCGGCGACTGAAGCTTCGGCACCTGCTGCTCTTGCTCCTGCGAACCGCGCTGATTGGGCTGATTGTCCTGGCGGCGGCCCGGCCGCTGGTGCCGGCGCGAGGCGGCGGCGGCGGGGGGGGCGGGGGGGGCGCGCACGAGCCGACCGCGCTCGCGGTGATCTTCGACAACTCGCCGTCGTCGGGGGTGCTGGTGGACGGGCGCCCGACGCTGGACCGGCTCCGGGCCGCCGCCCGCGGGTCGATCGCGCGCGCCGGCGCCGCGGACCGGGTGTGGCTGATGCTCGGGGACGGCGTCCTCCGCGGCGGATCGCGCGAAGCCCTGCTCGCGACCGTCGACAGCGCCGTCCCGACGTCCCAGCGGCTCGACCTCACCGCGGCCGTGGAGCGGGCGACGCGGCTCGTGGACGCGGAGCCGCTGCCGTCGCGGGAAGTGCATGTGGTGAGCGACCTGCAGCGGACGGCGTTCGGCCAGGGCCGGGCGGACGCAGCGCGCGGCGTGCGGGTGCTCGCGTTGGCCCCGCCCCCGCGGGCGCCGTCCAACCGCGGGATCGGGACCGTGCGAGTCGCGGACGGGGCGGTGGCGATCACCGTGACCGGGACGCCGGGCGCCAGTCCCGCCCCGGTGACGGTGCGGCTGCGCGGCCGCGACGCGGGCCGGGCGCTCGCCGCGCCCGGAGCAAGCGTCTCCATCCCGCTCCCCACCGTTACCCCCGGCTGGTGGGTGGGTGAAGCGGTGCTCGACCCGGATGAGCTGCGCGCCGACGACCGCCGCGCGCTGGTGTGGCGGGTGGCGCCGCCCGCGCGGGTGCGTGCGGAGCCGGGTGCGGGGTCGTTCGTGAACGCGGCGCTCGCCGTGCTCGCGGAGGGGAAACGGGTGGCCGACGGGACGGACGTGTCCATCGGCGAGCGGCTGCAGGCGAGTCCCGGGAAGAGCGTCGTGCTGCCGCCCGCCGATCCCGCGCTGGTCGGCCAGGCGAACCGCGCGCTCGCGGCGCGGGCCGTTCGCTGGAGGTTCGCGGCCCCCGGCACGCCCGGTCCGCTCAGCTCCGCGAGCTTCCCGGGCATCGGTGGGATTCCGGTCGCGCGGCGCTATCGGCTCGAGCCGAGGTTGGGGGACGGCGGACAGACGGGGCGGACGGGCGCGGACAGCACCGTTCTGGCCACGGTGAACGGGGAGCCCTGGCTCCTCCAGGACGGCGACGTCATCTTGCTCGGCAGCCGGCTCGACACGGCCTGGACCGCGCTCCCCGCCGCGCCCGCGTTTGTGCCGTTCGTGGATGCGGTGGTGAACCGCCTGCCGCGCGGCGAAGGAGGGGCGCCGGTGACCGAGGTCGAAGGGGCGCCGCGGGTCGCGTTTCAGACGCGCGGCGCCGACACGGTCGGCGCCACGGTGTACGGGCTCGATCCGCGCGAGTCGGACCTCACGGCCGCCGCCGACGATCTGGTGCGCCGCGCGATCGGCGCCGAGCCGTTGGACGACGCCCGATTCGCCGCCCAGCGCTTCGCCGGGGCCCGCCGCGCGGACGCGAGTGGCCTGTTGCTCGTCCTGGGGCTGCTGGTCGCCGCCGTGGAGCTCGGAGTCGCAACGCTGACGCCCTGATGTCGCTCGATTTTCTCATTGACCGCTTCGACGAGCTGCCGGCGACCCGGGCCCTGGCCGAACAGCTGCCGGCGGCGGGTTCCCGTCTCGCGATCGCCGGGCTGCCGGGCTCGAGCCCGGAGGTGCTCGTCGCAGCCTTGGCGCGCCGCTTCCCGCAGCGCGTGTTCGTCGTGGTCGCGCCGACGCCCACCGAGGCGGAGCGCTGGCTCGCGGACGCCCGGACCCTCGTCGGCGAGACCGCCGCGCTGTACCCGCAACGGGAGGCGCTCGGCGCCGAGGAGCCGCACCTCGAGATCGCGGGGGAGCGGATCGAGACGCTCGAGGCGCTGCTGTCTGGCCGGGTCCGCCTGCTGATCACCACGGCCCGCGCCACGGCGGAGCGGACGGGCGTTCCTGCAACGCTCGCGTCCATGCGGCTGGTGCTGGAGCCGGGCCTCCCCGCCGGGCCCCGGGCTCCCGGACTCGGGGGTCTCACGGAAATCGTGCAGCGCCTCGGTGAGATGGGCTACGACCGCGTGCCTACCGTCACCGAAGTCGCGCAATTCAGCGTGCGCGGCGGGATCCTCGACGTGTACGGCTTCGGGATGGCGGCGCCCGCGCGGATCGAGTGGTGGGGGGACGAGGTCGTGTCGCTCCGGACGTTCGATCTCGATTCGCAGCGGTCGGGCGAACCGCTCGAACGGGTCACGGTTCTGCCGGTGAAGACTGAGGGTGTTGGCGCCGCGCCCCGACCCCCGCACTCCCACCACAGCGCAGGACAACGCCAGTCCCTGCTCGACCTGCTGCCGGCCGACGCGCTGCTCGTCCTGGAGCGGGAGTCGGCGCTCGAGCAGGAAGTGGACCGCGCGTGGACGGAGGCCGCCCACCATCTCGAGGTCGCCCGGCGGCTGGGCGAGGAGCCCCCGGCGCGAGCGGAGATCTTCACCGACCCCGAGCGGTGGCGTGCGCGGTTCGCGGGGTACGCCCGGCTGGCGCTCAACGCGGCGGATGCGGCGGCGCGCTTCCCGCTCGCGTCGCCGGAGCCGGCGGATCGCGACATCAAGCGGCTGCGGCAGATCGTGGCGAGCGGTCCGGCGACGGTGGTCCTGTGCGACAACGAGGGGCAGCTCGAGCGGCTCGAGGAGCTGCTCGGGAGCGAAACCGCCACGCTCGCGCTCGGGGCGCTCGACGGCGGATTCGTTCTGCCGTCGCTGCGGGTGCTCACCGATCACGAGATCTTCCGGCGGGCGCGCCGGCTGCGGCGGCCGCGGCGCTACCGGACGGCGTCGTCCACGGCGGCCACCCGCGCGCTCGCGGCCGGGGACTACGTGGTGCACCTCGAGCACGGGATCGGGATCTACCGCGGCATCCAGACCATCGCCGTCGGCTCGGAGGGCGGGGCGCTCGAGGTCGCGGTCGTCGAGTACGAGGGCGGCGACCGGCTGAACGTGCCGCTGTACCGGCTCGACCAGCTCGAGCCGTATCGGGCCGCCGGGAACGGGGACGCCCCGCCGCCCCGGCTGCATCGCTTGGGCTCCACCACGTGGCAGCGCCAGCGGGAGAAGACACGCGCCGCCATCCGCCAGATGGCCGCGGAGCTGCTGGACCTGTACGCGCGCCGCCAGCTCGCGACCGGCTTCGCCTTTCCGCCCGACACGACCTGGCAGCGTGAGCTCGAGTCCGCCTTCCTGTACGAGGACACGCCCGACCAGCGGCGCGCCACCGAAGAAGTGAAGCGCGACCTGGAGCGCGCTCGCCCGATGGACCGGCTGCTCGTCGGCGACGTGGGGTACGGCAAGACCGAGGTCGCGGTGCGCGCCGCGTTCAAGGCCGTCCAGGCCGGCAAGCAGGTGGCGGTGCTGGTGCCCACGACGATCCTCGCCGAGCAGCACGGGCGCACCTTCCACGAGCGGCTCGCCGACTACCCGGTGCGCATCGAGGTGCTGTCGCGGTTCCGGAGCCCTGCCGCGACGAAGCGCGTCACGGAGCTGCTGGAGAACGGGGAAGCGGACATCGTCATCGGGACGCACCGGCTGCTGTCGCGCGACGTCCGGTTCCACAACCTGGGGCTCCTGATCGTGGACGAGGAGCACCGGTTCGGGGTGCGGCACAAAGAGCGGCTCAAGGCCCTCAAGCTCGCGGTGGACGTGTTGACGTTGACCGCCACGCCGATCCCGCGCACGCTGCATCTGTCGCTCGCCGGGCTCCGCGACCTCACGCTGCTCGAGACGCCGCCCAAGGACCGCTCGCCGGTGCTGACCTTCATCGAGCCGTGGGACGACGCCCTGATCGAGGAGGCGCTGGCGCGCGAGCTCGACCGCGCGGGCCAGGTGTACTTCGTGCACAACCGGATCGAGACGATCGACACCATCGCCGAGCGGGTGCGGGCGCTCGCGCCGCCGCGGGCGCGCACCGCGGTGGCGCACGGGCGGCTCAAGGAGGTGGAGCTCGACCAGGTGATGGCGCGCTTTGTCCGGGGCGAAGTGGACGTCCTCGTGTCCACGATGATCGTGGAGTCCGGGCTGGATGTGCCGAACGCGAACACGATGATCGTGAGCCGGGCAGACCAGTTCGGGCTGGCGCAGCTGTACCAGCTGCGCGGGCGGGTGGGCCGCAGCCACCGCCGCGCGTACTGCTACCTGCTCGTGCCGGATCAGGTGGATGCCGACGCCGAGGCGCGGCTGCAGGTGCTCGAGCACCACACGGATCTCGGGTCGGGCTACCGGATCGCGCTGCGCGATCTCGAGCTGCGCGGCGCGGGCAACCTGCTCGGCGGTGAGCAGTCGGGACACGCCCAGGCGGTCGGGTTCGAAACCTACCTGCGATGGCTCCAGGAGACCGTCGACGCGCTGTCGGGGAAGGGGGATCAGGGGAGCGGGAAGCGCGTGCCGCCGGAAGTGATACTCGATCAGCCGGCGCATCTGCCCGACGCGTACGTGCCCGACGAGGCGGCGAAGCTCGATCTCTACCGGCGGCTGGCGCGGCTGGAGCAGCCGTGCGAGATTCAAGCCGTGCGCGAGGAGCTGCGCGATCGGTTCGGGCCCCTCCCCGACGAAGCGCAGTGCCTGCTCTTCGTGTCCGAGCTGCGCGCGCTCGGCGCCCAGACGGGACTGGAGACGGTTCTGATCAAGGGCGAGGAGGCGCGGCTCACGTTTCGGCGGGACGCGCACCCGCACCTCGCCGGACTGAGGGTGGCGCTCGACGCGGTGCAGTTCGAGGCCGACGTGCGGCGGACGACGCCCCTCTCCCTGCGGCTCCGCCGACTCGGCGGCGAGGCCATCGCCCCCGGTCTGGTGCGCGCTCTCACCGCGGTTCTGCAGCACGCTCCCGATTGAGGAGACAGGATGCGACGGCTGGGTCTGCTCTTCGTGGTCCTCACGCTCGCGGCGTGCAACGCGCTGCGCGACGCGTTCTCGGCACAGCCGCAGGTCGCGGGCACGGCGGCGGGACAGGCGCTGACGGTCGAGCGGCTGGCCGGCCTGGCCGGGGAAGCGAAGCAGGTCCCGCTCCGCCCCCCGACGCTCACCGGGCTGACGACCGTGTGGCTGGACTACGCGGTGTTGGCCGTCGACCTCGCGGGGGGCCGCAACCTGGACGATTCCGCGCTGGTGCTCGCCGCCAACTGGCCCAACGTGGCTCAGCGGCGCTGGGAGCACTTCCACGAGCGGCTGGTGACGGAACGCGCGACGCTGTCGCGCGACCAGACGGACTCGGCGTTCCGCGCGGGCGACGTGCGGTTGTTCCAGCACATTCTCATCCGCGTCGCGCCGAGCGCTCCGGCCACGGACGAGCGGCAAAAGCAGCGGCAGGCGGAGGGACTGCTGCGGCAGGTAGCGGCGCAGCCGGGCGGGAACTTCGCGCGGCTCGCGAACCGGTTCTCCGACGACCCGGGCAGCAAGACGCGGGGAGGGTACCTCCCGGCCGGCGCGCGCGGCGGCTTCGTGCCCGCGTTCGACACCGTCGCGTGGGCCCTCGCGCCGGGCGCGATGAGCGGCGTGGTGCGCTCGCCCTTCGGCTTCCACATCATCCGCCGGCCGCCCCTGGAGGAGGTGCGCGACTCCTTCCAGGCGAACCTCGAGACCACGCTCGCCCAGCGCCTCGACTCGGCGTACATCGACAGCTTGGCCCGCGGGCGCGACCTCAAGGTGGCGTCGGGCGCCCCGGCGCTGGTCCGCCAGATTTTCCAGCAGGTCGCCGCCGCGACGGAGGACAACCGCAAGATCGCCACGTATCGCGGGGGCGCCGTGCGGGTCCGGAACATCGCGCGCTGGCTGTTCGCGCTCGACCCGCGCGACGTCAACGGCCTCAGCATGGCGACCGACGCTCAGCTCAACGAGTTCGTCCGGCGCCTCGCCCAGCGCGACCTGCTGCTGCTGCAGGTCGACTCGGCAGGCGTGCAGCTCACGCCGGACGACTGGCGGGAGATCAAGACCGGGCACGATTCGGTGGTGTCGATTCTGCGAAACCTGCTCGGGCTCTCGCCCCAGCTGTTCAAGGACTCCGCGGCCGGCGAGCCGGCGCGGGTGCAGCTCGCCATGGCGCACGTCGACGGCTACCTGGACCGCGCCCTCAAGCAGGGGACGGCGCAGTTCTTCCCCGTGCCGCCGTTCTTCGCACTGGCGCTGCGCCCCGGGCGGCAGTGGTCCATCAACCAGGCGGGCGTGGCACTGGCGCTGGAGCGGGCCCAGCAGGTGCGCGCCCGGGCCGACTCCGCGTCCGGCGGTGTTCGGACGGGGCTCCGGCCGGCGCCCGGCCCGCCGCCCGTGCCGCCCGACACGGCGAGCCGGTAGATGCGCGGGACCCGGTTGACCCTCCTCACGCTCGGCGTAGCGGCGGGGCTCCCCCGTGCAGGCGTGGCTCAGGGAGACGCGCCGCGCGCGCGGCCGGTGGACCGCATTCTGGCGATCGTGGAGTCGAAGCCGATCCTCGCCTCCCAGGTGGAAGAGCAGGTGGTGCTGGCCCAGGCGCAGGGACTAAAGGTTCCGGAGGACTCGGCTGGCCGGGATGCCATGCGGGGCCAGATCCTGCGACAGATGGTGGATGAGGAGCTGCTCGTCCAGCAGGCGCAGCGCGACACGAACATCAGGGTGACCGACCAGGAAGTCCAAGACCAGGTCGAGAAAACCGTCCAGAACGTCAGGAAGCAGTTCAGCGCCCCCACGGAGTTCCAGACCCAGCTCCGGGCCGCGGGGTTCGTGTCGGAAGAGGAGTGGCGCCGCTGGCTGGCGGAGAGCCAGCGCCGCGCCATCATGCAGCAGCGCCTCATCGAGCAGCTGCGCCAGAAGGGCAAGCTGCGAGCGATTCCCCCCACGGACGCCCAGATGCGCGAGTTCTGGGACCAGAACCGCGGCCAGCAGCCGAAGCGCCCCGCGGCCGTCTCGTTCCGCCAGATCGTCGTCGCCGCGCAGCCGGACTCCGCGGCGAAGGCGCGGGGGCTCCAGCTCGCGGAGTCGTTGCTGGTGGCGCTGCGGCACGGGGCCAACTTCGCCGAAGTGGCCCGCCAGTACTCGGCCGACAGCGTCTCGCGGGAGCAGGGAGGCGACCTGGGCTGGTTCCGCCGCGGCGTGATGGTGAAGGAGTTCGAGGACGTGGCGTTCCGCCTCAGGCCGGGCGAGATCTCCGGCGTCGTGGAGACCGACATCGGCTACCATATCATCGAGGTGGAGCGGCTGCAGCCGGCGGAGGTGCTCGCGCGGCACGTGCTGATCGCGCCGGAGATCACCGCTGCCCAGGTGGAGCGGGCGCGCCGCGCGGCCGATTCGGTGCGCACCGCCCTCGCCGCGGGCGCGCCGTTCGACGTGCTGGCGCGGCGCTACGGCGACCCGAACGAGGGGAAGCTCGTCCAGGACGTCCCCATCTCCGACCTGCCGCCGGACTACCTGCAGGCGATCGGGAACGACTCCCTCCCGGGCCTGAAGCCGGTCTTCGCGGTCGGCGCCGGCACGAAGCGGCCCAAGTTTGCCGTGCTCGAGCTGACGAAGCGGGTGCCGGAGGGCGAGCTCGCGTTCGAAGACGTGAAGGACCGCATCCGCGAAACGCTGGGCCAGCAGCTCGCCGTGAAGCACTACCTCGACCTCCTGCGCCGCATGACCTACGTCGACATCCGGATGTAGCGGGGTGGCTCCGCATCCGCGCCTCGCCGTCACGCTCGGCGACCCGCGCGGCATCGGGCCGGAAGTGGTGGAGCGTGCGTTGCGCGCCGCCCGGCTGGCGGCCGAGATCACGATCATCGGGGCGGACGAGCAGATCGAGGCGATCCCGGCGGACCGGAGGATCGGGGTCGGTCGCTGGAGCAGCGGCACGGGTCAAGCGACGGTCGAGGCCGGCCGTCTCGCGGCGCAGTCGGTGGAGCGCGCGGTGCAGCTGGCCCGCGAAGGGGAAGTGGACGCGGTCGTGACCGGCCCGGTTCACAAGCACGCGCTTCACCTCGCCGGCTACCGCTATCCCGGGCTCACCGAGCTGCTTGGCCACCTGGCGGGTGACGTCGACGTCGCGATGATGCTCGCGGCCGACCGGCTGCGCGTCGTGCTCGTGACGACCCACCTGGCGCTGCGAGACGTCCCGGACCAGGTGACGACGGAGCGCGTGGTGCGCACGGGAAGGATCACGGAGGCGGCGCTGCGCCAATGGTGGGGCATCGCGCGGCCCCGCCTCGCGGTGTGTGCGCTGAACCCGCACGCCGGCGAGTCGGGCCTGTTCGGCGACGAGGACGATCGGGCGCTGCGCCCCGCGGCCCAGGCCCTTGGCGCGGCCGGGCCGCTCCCCGCAGACACGGTTTTCGTCCGGGCGATGAAGGGCGAGTTCGACGCCGTGCTCGCGCCGTATCACGACGTGGGCATGACGGCCGTGAAGGTGGCGGGGTTCGGGACGGGCGTGAACGTCACCCTCGGGCTGCCGTTCCCGAGGACCGCGCCCGATCACGGCACCGCGTTCGATATCGCAGGGAAAGGGGTGGCAGAGCCCGGCTCGATGCGGGCGGCGCTTGAGCTGGCAGTGAAGCTGGCCGCAAGGCGCAAGCCGTAAGCCGCAAGCGGTTTCCCGTCATGAGTGCCAGGCGACAGGAAGACGTCCTGACCGCTTGGCTCTCGAGGCTGACAACCGCTTGCGGCTTGCGGCTTGGAACTCTACTGTCGGCTCGCCTCTTGCAGTTTTCTGAGCAACTGTTGGTGGAGCTCCAGCTTCAGCTTCTGGCTCGCCCGATTCACCACCACCACCGCCCCTACGTCCAGCAGCGTCGCGCGCTCGACGAGGCCGTTCTCCCGCAGGGTCCGGCCGGTGTCCACGAGATCGACGATCCAGTGGGACAGGCCGAGCAGCGGCGCCACCTCGACGCTCCCGCTCACGGTGATCACTTCCACGCCGAGGCCGATGTCGGCGAAATAGGCGCGGGTGAGGCGCGGGTATTTCGTCGCGACGCGGGGCGTCGCGCCATCCGTCAGGCCGGGGTACGGCGTGGCGGCGGGGCTGGCCACGACCATCCGGCACGCGCCGAATCCCAAGGCCAGGGGCTCGAGCACGTCGGCTTCCGTCTCGCGCAGCACGTCGGTGCCGGTGATGCCGAGATCGGCCGCGCCCGACTCGACGTAGACCGGCACGTCGGCGGGCTTCACGAAGAGGAACGCCAGCGCGCCGTCGGTCGACGGGACGAGCAGCCGGCGCGTGGACGCGGGTTCCGACGGCTGTGCCCCGATCTTCCGGAACAGCTCGACGGCCGGCTCGAGCAGGCGCCCCTTGGCGAGCGCCGCCGTCAGCGCGGGCGCCGCGGTCACGGCGCGGCCCCGGCGAGCGCGTCCAAGTCGATGGCGAGTCCCACCGCCTGCAGCGGCCGCCCGAAGCGGCCCATCAGGTCGTCGCAGCGGCCGCCCGCGCCGACCGCCGTCCCGGCGCCCGCGACGAAGATCTCGAAGTGGATGCCGGTATAGTAGTCGAGCCCGCGCACCTCGCCGAAATCGTAGACGACGTGGCGCCGCTCGTCCTCCGTGAGGGCGGCGTCGATGGCGAGCAGGCGCGCGACGGCCTCGTTCGCCTCCGGCGCCAGGCCGGCGGCGCGCTCGAGCGCCTCCCGCCGGCCGATGATGAACGACAGCTGGGTCAGCAGCTCGGGCGCCGCGGCTGCGAGGCCGGCGGCGTCCTTGCGGTCGATCAACCGGCGCACGAGCGCCCGTTCCTCGGGCGCGAGCGCGGCCAGCGCCGGCGCCAGCGCGCCCGCGTGGCCCAGGTTGATCTGGAATTCCGTGACGTCGGCGCAGCGCACCAGCGCGAGCGCGAGCCGCAGCGCCTCCACGTCCGCCGCCACCGCGCCGTCGCCGAGCAGTTCGCCGCCGACCTGGAAGATCTCGCGCGGCCGCCGGCCCTGCCGCTCGGGATCCTGCCGGAACACCTTGCCGGCGTACGAGAGGCGGAGCGGCGCGGGCCGGTCGGCGAGCTTCGTGGCCGCGACGCGCGCCACGCTGGCGGTAAAGTCGTAGCGCAGCGCCATCAGCTTGCCGTCCAGGTCGAGGAACCGGATCAGGCGGTCGCCGACGTCGGGCCCCCCGCCGCCCGCGCGCACGAACACCTCGGCGTACTCGAAGGTGGGCGGAATGATCTCCTCGTACCCGGCGGCGGCGAGCCGCTCGAGCATCCGGTCCTGGAGCCGGCGGCGGCGGCGCACCGCTTCGCCCGTGAGATCCAGCGCGCCCGGCGGTATGGGGGCGATGGCCGTGCGCGGCTTCACGTCGCCCGCTCCGCGCCGGGGATCCGCTGCAGGCGGGCGGTGTTTACCCGGCGCCCGTCCATCTCGACGATCTCGAACACCGCGCCGGGAACCGAGACCCGGTCGCCGACCTTCGGGAGCCGGCCGAGCACGCCGAACAGGTAGCCGCCGATCGTGGTGTAGTCCGCCTCGTCGAGCTTGAGGCCGTACGTCTCGTTCACGGTGCGCAGCGGCGTCGCCCCGGAGAGCAGCGGGGCCCCGTCGCCCGGGGCCGCCTGCGTTTCGGCGGCCGGCCGGTCGTACTCGTCGTAGATCTGGCCGACGATCTCCTCGAGCAGGTCCTCCATGGTCACGAGGCCGGCGGTGCCGCCGAACTCGTCGAGCACGATCGCGAGGTGGATCTTCTGGCGCTTCATGTCCGCGAGCACGTCCTCCACCTCCCGCGTCCCGGGGACGAACACGGCGGGCCGGAGCACGGCGCGCAGCGCGCCGGCCTTGGCCGAGCGGAGTCCCGCGAGAATGTCCTTGGCGTGCACGACGCCGACGATGTCGTCGAGCGATTCCTGATACACGGGGTAGCGCGAGCGCCCGGCGACCGCGACCTGGTCCGCCGCCTCCTCGAGCGTGAGATCGATCGGCAGGGCGGCGATCTCGGTGCGGGGGGTCATCACTTCGCGCGCCGTCTTCTCGCTGAACTCGAAGACGCCCTCGAGCAGGCGCGCGTCGTCCGCGTCGAGGCGCCCCGTCTTGCGGCTCTGCTCCACCAGCATCCGGAGCTCCTCCGGCGAGTGGACGCGCTCGAGATCGCCGGTCGTGCGCTTGATGCCCAGCAGCCGCACGACTCGGTTGGCGCTGCGGTTGAGCAGCTCGGTGAACGGCCGCGTGATCCAGGAGAAGAAGATGAGCGGGGCCGCGATCCAGCGGCTCGTGGCCTCGGGATAAGTGATCGCCCAGGACTTGGGCGCTTGCTCCCCGAACACCACATGGAGGAAGGAGACCAGGCTCACGGCGACCACCGAGGCCACTCCCCCGCGAGTGAGGACGTTGAGCGCGGCAGGGAGCATCGCAAACCACTCGCGGAACAGGTGGGCCACGGTGTCTTCCGAGACGTACCCGAGCAGGATGGACGCCACGGTGATGCCGAGCTGGGCCGCGGAGAGCTGCCGGTAGAGATCTTGCAACGCCTTCTGCACGGTCTTAGCCTTCCGGTCGCCGCGCCGCACCAACGCCTCGATCCGCGTGCGCCGCGCCGCGACCAGCGCGAATTCGGCCGCGACGAAGAACGCGTTGGCGAGCACGAGCAGGACGACCGCCAGGAGGCGCACGCCGATCGATTCTGACAGGGATCCGGGCATGAAGGCGGGAACATAGCCGGTGGTCACTCGACTTCAAGCGCCGCCCTACGAGGGGCTGCTCCCGCATCTGCCGAGGATCGGTGCGGCCGACCCCGAGACCGTGGCGACCGTCCGCGCCATCCTCGACGACGTGCGCGCGCGCGGCGACCCGGCCGTGCGCGAGCACGCGGCCCGCCTCGACGGCGTCGACCTGCCGTCCGGTGAGTGGGAGGTGTCCGCCGCCGCGTGTCAGCGCGCGCTCGACGGCATCCCGCGAGCCCTCCGCGCCGCGCTCGAGACCGCAGTGCAGCGGGTCCGTGACTACCACGCCAACCAGGTGCAAGACGGCTTCCTCGAGCGGGACGCGCTCGGCAGCGAGCTCGGCATGCGCGTGGTGGCGCTCGACCGGATCGGCCTTTACGTCCCCGGCGGCAAGGCCGCCTACCCGTCCACGGTCATCATGAGCGCCGTTCCCGCGGTCGTCGCGGGGGTGCCGGACATCGTGATGGTGACCCCGCCGGGAGGTGCCGGATCGGGGCCGCCGGACGCGGTGCTCGCGGCCGCCCGGCTCGCGGGCGTGGGCCGGGTGTTCCGCGTGGGCGGCGCGCAGGCGATCGCGGCGCTCGCGTACGGCACCCCGACCATCCCGCGCGTGGACAAGATCGTGGGCCCGGGGAACCGCTTCGTGACGGAGGCCAAGCGCCAGGTCGCGGGCGAGGTCGGGATCGACATGCTGGCCGGCCCGACGGAGATCCTCGTCATCGCCGACGAGACGGCCGACGTGCGCTGCGTGGCGGCGGACCTGATCGCCCAGGCCGAGCACGACGCCGATGCCTGCGCCTGGTGCGTCACCACGAGCGCCCCGCTCGCCGACGCGCTCGCCGCCGAGCTCGCGCGCCAGGTCGCCCGCTCTCCCCGCCGGGCCATCGTGGAGCGCGCGCTACGGGATCACGGCGTGGTGGTCGTCGTGCCGGATCTCGACGCCGCAGTCGAGGTTGCGAACCGGCGCGCGCCGGAGCACGTCGAGATCCTGGTCCGGGAGCCCTGGCCCGTGGCGCGGCGTATCCGGCACGCGGGCGCGATCTTCCTCGGCAACTCGACGCCCGAGCCGGTCGGCGACTACCTCGCTGGCCCGTCGCACGTGTTGCCCACCGCCGGAACGGCCCGGTATGTTTCGCCGTTGGGAGTCCACGATTTCGTGAAGCGCATCAGCGTGATCGGCTACTCGCAGGCGCAGCTCGAGCTGGACGCGGCGCACCTCATCGCCCTCGCCGAAGTCGAAGGATTGTTCGGGCACGCGGAAGCGGTCCGCATGCGGACGACCAGCCCCGAGGCCTGATGGCTGCCACGCTCCCGCTCGACGCCCACTGCACGCACCGCGCACCCCTCCGCCCCGAGAGTCGGCGGCGCATGTCCGTCGTGCTCGGCCTCACGGCCAGCATCATGGTGGTGGAGGCCGTCGGCGGCTGGCTCGCGCACTCGCTCGCGCTGCTTGCGGACGCCGGGCACATGCTCGCCGACGTGGGCGCCCTCGGCCTGTCGCTCGGCGTGGCCACCCTCGCCCAGCGCCCCGCCACGGCGGAGCGGACGTATGGGCTGCTGCGACTCGAGATCCTCGCCGCGCTCGTCAACGGGGCGGTGTTGATCGCGATCTCCATCGGCATCGCGATCGAGGCCGTCCAGCGGCTCCGCGACGCGCCGCCGGTCCAGGGCGCGCTGCTCTCCGCCGTCGCGGGTCTGGGGCTCGTCGCCAACCTGGTGGGCGCGGCGATTCTGCACCGCGGGCACCGGCACTCCCTGAACGAGCGGGGGGCCTACCTCCACATCGTGAGCGACGCCCTCGGCTCGGTGGGCGCGCTCGCCGCCGGCGCGATCATCCTCGCCACCGGGTGGGTCGCGGCCGACCCGCTGATCTCCGTGCTCATTTCGCTGCTCATCCTCGCCGGCGCGTGGCGCCTCGTGCGGGAGAGCACGGACGTGCTGCTCGAGGCGGCCCCGACGCACATCGCGCTGCAGGACGTGCACGACCGGATCGTGTCCGTTCCGGGCGTCGCCTCCGTGCACGACCTGCACGTCTGGACCGTGACCAGCGGGGTGATCGCGATGAGCGGTCATCTGGTGGTCCGGAACCCCGCCGATAACCAACGCGTCCTCGAGACCGTGCAGCAGCGCCTCGGGGGCATGGGGATCGGGCACGTGACGGTGCAGATGGAGACGGATCAGACGTGCGAGTAGAGGGCGGTAGAGGATGGTAGAGGGCGGTAGAGGAGCGTCCTCTACCGTCTTCTACCGCCCTCTACCGCCCTTTGGTGATCTCCCCGCTTGTATTTTCCCGGGTACCTTCCTATACTGCGCCCCTCACTTCACCGCCGGTTAGGCACGCACCGTCAGGACGCGGCCCCTTGCAGATCCGCAACATCGCCATCATCGCCCACGTGGACCACGGGAAGACTACGCTGGTGGACCAGATGCTCCGCCAGGCGGGGGTGTTCCGCGCCAACCAGCAGGTGGGCGAGCGGGTGCTCGATTCCAACCCGCTGGAGCGCGAGCGGGGGATCACGATCCTCTCGAAGAACACGGCGGTGCGCTGGGGGAATAAGAAGATCAACATCGTGGACACCCCGGGACACGCCGACTTCGGCGGCGAGGTGGAGCGGATTCTCCGCATGGTGGACGGGTTCCTCCTGCTCGTGGATGCGGCCGAGGGGCCGATGCCGCAGACCCGGTTCGTGGCGGGGAAGGCGTTGGCGCTGGGGCTCAAGCCGATCGTGCTGGTGAACAAGATCGACCGCCAGGACGCGGAGCCGTTGCGGGTGCACGACGAGGTGCTGGAGCTGTTCTTGGACCTCGAGGCGACACCGGAGCAATTCAACTGCCCCTTCCTCTATACGTCGAGCCGTGCGGGCACGGCGACCCCCGACCTCAGGGTGCCCGGGCGGGACTTGAAGGCCCTGTTCGAGACGATCCTCGAGACGATCCCGGCGCCCAAGGCGGATCGGACGGGGCCGTTCCAGATGCTCGTCTCGACGCTCGACTATTCCTCTTATCTCGGCCGGATCGCGATCGGGCGGATCGAGCGCGGCCGGGTGCGGGTGGGGGACGCGGTGGCGCTGCTGCCGCTGGGTGAGCCGGGGCCGGCGGGAGACGGGCTGTACGAGCAGGCGCGCGTGGCGAAGCTGTTCGGCTTCGAGGGGCTCGAGCGGGTCGAGCTCGAGGAGGCGGCCGCGGGGGAGATCGTGGCGCTTGCCGGGCTGGTGGGCGTGGAGATCGGCAAGACCGTCACGGCGCCGGACTATCTGGAGCGGCTGGCCGGGATCGCGGTGGAGGAGCCCACGATCTCGGTGGACTTCAAGGTGAACGACTCCCCGTTCGCGGGGCGGGACGGGAAGTACGTCACCGGGCGGCAGCTGCGGGACCGGCTCTTCCGGGAGCTCGAGCGCAACGTCGCCCTGCGGGTCGAGGAGACGGACGATCCCCAGACCTTCACGGTGTCGGGCCGGGGGGAGCTGCACTTGGGCGTGCTGATGGAGACAATGCGGCGCGAGGGGCACGAATTCCAGGTGAGCCGGCCGCGCATCATTCCGCGCGAGGGTCCGAACGGGGAGCGGCTCGAGCCGTACGAAGAGCTCTTGATCGACTGTCCCGAGGGGTGCGTCGGCGTGGTGATGGAGAAGTTGGGTCCGCGGCGGGCGACGCTCCTGGACATGAAGAACCCCGGCGCCGGGATGGTGCGGATGCGGTTCAAGATTCCGGCCCGTGGCCTGCTTGGGTACCGGTCGGAGTTCCTGACCGACACGCGGGGCACGGGAATCCTGCATCACCGCTTCTTCGAGTACGGTTCCTGGGCGGGGCCGATCTCGGGGCGGACGCGGGGCGTGTTGGTGGCGGACCGGGAGGGCGTGGCGGTGGCGTACGCGCTCTTCAATCTGCAGGAGCGGGGAACGATGTTCGTGAAGCCGGGTGACCCGCTGTATGAGGGGATGATCGTGGGGGAGAATGCCCGGACCGGGGACATGGACGTGAACCCCGCGAAGGGAAAGAAGCTGACGAACATGCGGACGACCGCGTCGGACGAGATGATCATGCTGGAGACGCCGCGGCAGGTGACGCTGGAGCTGGCGCTCGAATACATTGAGGACGACGAACTGATCGAGGTGACGCCGTCGTCCATCAGGCTCCGGAAGCGGGCCCTGGGCGCCACCGAGCGGCGCAAGCTCGCCCGAACCGCGCGGGCGGTCGAGGAGTCGTAGGGAGAAGTCGGATACGCGCGTTCGAGCCATCAAGTGCAACCTCAGCTGGGGGTGACAATGTTGTCCCGTGAGACGTCGAACTGGTCGCTCAAGCGTCGCAGCGACAGCCTCGGCGAAGAGGAGTTCGCAGAGTTCGAAGAAGACAAGGACCTGGACGAGGACTTCGACGACGAGCTGGATGAGGACGAGCTGGAGGAGGAGGACCTGGACGATCTCGACGAATACGACGACCTGGACGACGAGTTCGACGAGGAGGAGGACGACGAGTTCCGGCCAAAGAAGGGGCCGCGGCGGGAGTGGGAGTGAGAGCGGGCGGTCAGGCGGTCAGGCGGACTGAACCTGCGCGCGGTGAAGGCACCGTCCGCCCGTCCGGCCGTCCGCCTGTCCGCCCGGTTCATGAGCGCGGCCAGAGGACCAACGCAACGACATGACCGACCAACGCCGCCAGCACCACGTCGCTCATGAAGTGGGCACCGCTGGCCACCCGCGTCAGGGCGCACCCTAGCGCCAGGCCATACCACAAGGCCGAGGGGGCGGGAAACAAGCGGGCCAGCATCGCCGCGGCGGCGAATGCCACCGCCGCCTCGCTGCTCGGCAGGCCGAGCTGGGCGGTCGAGAAAGGCTGTTCGGACCAGGACCGGAACACATGGGCGCCATCGGTCAGACCGGGACGCTCGCGACGGAGCGCCACCTTGAGGAGCTCGGCGACGATCCCGCCGAGGGCGGCGGACCAGAACAGCAGGAGACCGCGACGGCTTGCCTGGCGCAGCGTGCGCCGCAGCCGCGGCACCCAGTCGTGCAGGAGGAGCGCCAGCGCCACGATCGCCCACAGCGGGAAGTACCCAACGAGCCGCACCATGCGACCCCAGCCGCGGTCGTAGATCCCAGAGAATCCTAAGTGATGGAAGATCCACTGATCGCAAACTTGCGCGATCGCCGCCGCCGACCGTGGCCGTGCTTTAGGCGCCCCACGTGCCCAAGTCACGGAGCCGGCGACAGTTCGGCGATGATCGTTGGAGGGCCGCGTCCCAGCCATCGTTGTGGACCAGCCGGGCGCGGGTGGCGGCGCGCAGCCAACGCAGCGGCTCCAGGCCCGCGCGCCGCGTGTCGTCGACCACGTCAATTTCCGTACGGCTTACCGCACTCCGAGCAGAACTTGGGCGCGCCATCGGTCTCGGCGCCACAGTGGGAGCACTTTTTCTTCGGGCTGATGACCGTGCCGCATTCCGGGCAGAACTTCCCGCCCTGGGTCTTGGCGCCGCACTTGGGGCACACCGCCGCGGCGACCTGCGCGAGGTCCCGCTGGGCCACGAAATCCACCGCCTTGGCCTTTTCGACCGCCTGGTCCTTGGCGGCCTGCGCCTGCGCGGCCGCGATCTCTTCGTCGAGATCCGGGGCGCAGGTCTCGCACAAGCCGGCCTTCTTGTTCCAGCACACCGGCTCGCACACCCAGCTCCCGCAGCGTGTGCACTGCTTGAACAGCGGGCTGATCTCCAGCACGGCGGCCTTCAGCGCGGCATCGTGCTGCGGGCCGGCCACCACCGACCCCAACGCCTCCGCGGCCCGGCCCGCGCCGCCGAAGAGACCACCCAACAGCGAGGCCGCGGCGTTGGCGGCCGCGGCCGCCGTGCCGAGTTTGTTGCTGCTGAAAGTGGACATGTAGCCGTTGCCGCACTTCCGGCAGAAGAACTTGAACTGAAACCCGCGGCCCGACGACAGGTCGGTGTAGTTGTCGGTGAACGGAATGGTGGCCACGCGGTGCCCTCCCGTTATCATTGGACGGTGGCGGTAGAACCTGCCCGCCGGGCTACGATTGTGCAAGCCGGTGATCGGATGCCGGCGCCTGCGTCCGCGCATGATCGCCTCGCCAATCGGGGCTATCTTACCCCAGCCATGAGCGATCCCTCGGCCCCGGCCGCGCGCCTGTCCGCCGCTCTCGCTGACCGCTACCGCATCGAGCGCGAGCTCGGCGCGGGCGGTATGGCCACCGTCTACCTCGCGCGCGACGTGAAGCACGACCGCGAGGTCGCTCTCAAGGTCCTCCGGCCCGAGCTCGCCGCGGTGCTCGGTGCCGAGCGGTTCCTCAACGAAGTGCGCATCACGGCGCGGCTCGATCACCCACACATCCTCACGCTCATCGATTCCGGGGAATCGGACGGGTTCCTGTGGTACGCGCTGCCGTTCATCCGCGGCGAGTCGCTGCGCGCCACGCTCGAGCGGGAGCGGCAGCTGGGAATCGACGAGGCGCTCGCCATCACACGCCAGATCGCCAATGCGCTCGACTTCGCGCACCAGCACGGCGTGGTCCATCGCGACATCAAGCCGGAGAATATTCTCCTGCACGAGGGCGAGGCGATGCTGGCCGACTTCGGCATCGCGCTCGCGGTCAAGGAGGCGGGCGGTAACCGGATCACTGAAACGGGACTGTCGCTCGGCACGCCGCAGTACATGAGCCCCGAGCAGGCAACGGGAGACCGCCAGGTTGACGCACGGTCGGACGTCTATTCACTGGGCGCGGTGCTGTACGAAATGTTGGCGGGAGAGCCGCCGGTGACGGGCCCGACGGCGCAGGCCATAATTGCCAAGCTGTTGACCGAGCGACCGACCCGGCTGCGTGTCGTCCGGGACAGCGTGCCGGAGGGGGTCGACCTGGCGGTGGCCAAGGCGCTGGCCAAGACGCCGGCAGACCGGTTTGCCAGCGCGGGGGATTTCGTAGCTGCGTTCCACGCGACGACGGCAGCAGCTCCGCGTTCGACCACGCCGTGGCGTCGCCGGACCGTGCTGTTCGGCGTCGCCGCGGCCGTAGCTGTCGCCGTGCTGGCGTTCGGCGCCTCGCGCCTGATGCGCGGTCGGCCGCCGGGTTTCGCGCTGGGCCGCTCGGAGCAGCTCACCGCCGACCCGGGCCTCGAGATTCAGCCCGCGCTCTCACCCGACGGGAGGGTGGTCGCGTACGCCGCCGGAAACGCCGCGCGGATGCGGATCTTCATTCGGCCTGTGGGTGGGGGCCGCACGCTGCCCTTGACGGACGATTCCACGGCTGTCGAAGCACAGCCACGCTGGTCGCCGGATGGCAACAGCCTGCTGTTTCTGGCCCGCGGCGGCGTCTCCATCGCGCCGGCACTCGGCGGCGCGTCACGACCCGTCGTTCCACCGTCGGCCACGGCTCACGTCGCCACGGCGGCCTGGGCACCGAATGGACGCGAGATCGTGTTCGTGCGGGCCGAATCCCTGCTCGTGGCTCCGGTCGAAGGCGGCCCGGCCCGCCTCCTCGCGACTACCCTCGACCTGCATTCTTGTACCTGGTCGCCGGCCGGGAAGTGGATCGCGTGCGTCACTCTGAACGCCGAGTCGGTGCTGTCTGGCACCTCGTTCGGCAATCTGGCACCGAGCGCCATCCTGCTCTTTCCGGCTGCCGGCGGCGCTCCCGCGCGCCTGGTCGAGCCACAGGCCTTCAACCAGAGTCCCGTCTGGACGCCCGACGGCGGGCGGCTGCTCTTCATTTCCAATCGCGACGGCCCGCGCGATGTGTACGCAATGACGCTCTCGTCGTCCGGCCGGCCGCGCGGCGCGCTGACTCGCCTCACGACCGGGCTCGGCGCGATTTCAATTTCGCTTTCCGCCGACGGCCGACGGCTTGTCTACGCGGTCTACTCGGCGCGCGCCAACATCTGGTCGCTGCCCATCCCTACGGGCGCCCCCGTCACGGCTGACCGCGCGATACCAGTAACGAGTGGTAACCAGGTGATCGAAGCGATGCGGGTGTCGCGCGATGGCCGTTGGTTGCTGTACGACTCGGACCTGCGCGGGAACTCGGACATCTACCGCATGCCGGTGAACGGCGGTCCGGCCGAGCAGCTCACCGATGACCCGGCCGATGAATTCGCTCCGGATCTTTCACCCGACGGCCGCGCCATCACCTATCACTCATGGCGCACCGGAACACGCGATATCGAGGTCAGGCCGCTCGACGGCGGGCCGGTCGAGCACATTACGGCGACACCGCGGCAGGAGAGCCTCCCTCGCTGGTCTCCCGATGGTCAGGCGATCGCATTCTACAATAGGGTCTCGCCATTCTCCCTGTTCATTACCCGTCGAGAAGCCAGCGGGCGATGGGCAACCCCCACGCTGCTCGCCTCGAGTACCGTGGGCGACTCCTGGTCTCCGGATGGTCGCTCCATCGCTTACATCGAGGCGGAATCCGACGCGCGAGCCGGTCCCGTGATGGTCGTGCCCGCCGAGGGCGGCAGCCCCCGCCGGGTGTTCGATCCCACACCGACCGCGCCCCCGGGCGACCAGGCCGAGTGGAGTCCAGATGGCCGGACGCTGTACTACAAGGCGCACGATTCCCTCGGACGCGCTTCGTTCTGGTCGGTGAGCGCCGCGGGCGGACGTCCGCGCCTGCTGGTCCGGTTCACCGATCTGAGCCGACCGTCCTCCCGCCGGGACTTCGCGACGGACGGGAGGCGATTCTATTTCGCGATCGAGGATCGTCAGAGCGACGTGTTCGTGGCCGAGCTGATCACGAAGTGAGCGGATGGATGGACAACTGGTTCAGGGACGTTCGGGCCAGGCTCCGGCAGTGAGACGTCGCTCACTCCGCCTCGAGTGCGTCACTCGCTTCCGTCCACCGGACCAGCGCCTCGTCCAGCGCCCGCCGCGTCTTCGTCAGCTCCGCGCTCAGTCGACCGGCTTTCAGCGCCCCGTCGGCCCCACCGTCGTAGAGCGCCGGATCCGCGAGGGCCCGCTCCAACTCAGCGATCCGAGCCTCGGCGGCGAGCACCGCTTGTTCAAGGGTCTCGGCTTCCCGCTGCGCCGCGCGGCGGGTCTCCTGGGCCTCGCGCCGCGCGGCTGCGGCCTTCCGCGCCTCCGTTCGTGTGGTCCGATTCGCTCCCGTTTCCTGAGCCCGCCGCGTCCGGTCCCGGGCTGCCTGCTCGGCCTCTTGCTGCTCCCACTCGACGAACGTTCCACCGTAATCGTGGATCCGCTCGCCGTCGAAGGCCCACACCCGAGTTGCCAGCTCGCGCAGGAAGGCGCGGTCGTGGCTCACCAGGACGACCGAGCCATCGTAGTCCTCCAGTCCATCCTCCAGCGCCTCGATGGACTCCACATCCAGATCGTTGGTCGGCTCGTCCAGGACCAGGAGGTTCGCCGGTCGCAGTGTGAGGAGCGCCAGGGCCACGCGCGCCCGTTCACCGCCCGACAGGGCCGAGGTATTGCGCTGCACGTCGTCCCCGGAAAAACCGAAGCCGCCGAGGTGATTCTGAATGTGGCCTCTGGTCCAGCGACCCCGCACCTCGGCAATGCACTCGTAGATGGTCTTGTCCTCGGGAACCTGAGCCAAGTCTTGCCGCAACCATGCTGGTTCGACGCCGGCCCCGAGGCGTGCGGCGCCGGACGCCGGCTCATGGGCGCCGAGGAGCGTGGCGAGGAGCGTGGACTTGCCGGCGCCGTTCGGGCCGACCAGCGCGATCACGTCGCCGCGCCGGACAACGGTTGAGAAGTCGCGCACGAGAGAGCGCTGGCCGGCCGTCACGCGGAGCCGCTCGATCACCAGAACCTGGTCGCCGCCCCGTTCCGCGGCGGCGAACCGGACGCTCATCGCTTCCCCCTCGCCCGGCGGCGGCGACAGGCGGGGCAGGCGGGCCAGCCGGGCTCGCCGCCCTTTCGCCTGGGCGCTGTTGCGCCCGGCAATATTGCGCCGGATATAGTCCTCTTCCTTGGCGACGACCTTCCGCTGCTGCGCCACCTGCCGTTCGAGCGCCAGGTGCCGCTCCGCGCGTTGGGTCACGAACGCCGTGTAGCCGCCCCGATAGGCGGTGGTCGTACGGGCGGCGACGTGGAGCACGTGATCGACCGTGTCGTCGAGAAACGCGCGGTCGTGGCTGATGACGATCAGCGTCTCGCCGAACTCGCCGAGGTAGCGCTTGAGCCACTCGATTGTCTCGAGATCGAGGTGGTTGGTGGGCTCGTCGAGGAGCACCAGGTCTGCCGGCGCCGCCAGCTGCGCGGCGAGTCCCACCCGGCTGCGTTCCCCGCCGCTCAACGCGGCGAGGGGCCTCGTCCTCGCGTCGGCTGGGTCGAAGCCCAGGCCCTGCAGTACGGCGTCCACCCGCGCCTCCAGCCGGTAGCCCCCCGCGTGCGCGAACTGCTCCTGATCACGGCCGAAGCGTTCGAGGTCCGCCGCGGTGACGCGATCGCCCAGCTCGGCCAGGCGTGCCGCCTGCCGGCTGAGGCGGTGCTCCAACGCCACGAGGTCGCCGTAGCCGGACGCCGCCGCGTCCCAGACGGTGTCGGCCCCGCCGAAGACTCGGGCCTGGTCGAGCACCGCCATGCGCAGGCCCGGCTGGCGCACGATGGCGCCCCGGGCCGGCGTCACACTGCCGTCGATCAGCCGGAACAGCGTCGTCTTACCGGCGCCGTTCCGACCCACGATACCCCAGCGCTCACCCGCGGCGACCGTGAACGTGACACCGCTGAAGAGGGTGGTCGCACCGAACTCCACCGTGATGTCGGAAAAGGACAGGATGGCCACGAGGGGGAATATGGCGGAGGAAGCCACGGCCCGCGGCGCTCGGCTCTGCCAAGTAGTACCGCGTCGAACAGCACGCGGCTAAGTTAGGGGACCGTTGCACGTGGGTGCGGCGAGCGCGTACGACGTGCGACGTGGCGTCGTGCAACGGGGAGGGACAGGGAAGGGCGGCCGGGCCTGTAGCTCAGGTGGTTAGAGCGCACGCCTGATAAGCGTGAGGTCGGTGGTTCAACTCCACCCAGGCCCACTAGCGTAAAGCGAAGCCCGGGTAACCACTTGCGCGGTTGCCGGGGCTTCTCAGTGTCAGGCGAGGCGTGCGGGCGGTGACGGAATCAGTGTCTGGGCGTCGGTAGACCGAGTAGGTTCCACGCGAGCCAACCCAGCGCGACTCCCCCCAAGGACACGGCGTTGTTCAACAAGAACAGTTGGAACGTGCGCCGTGCTTGAGTCGCTGGAAGCCCAACTCGGTACCCGGCGATTCCCTTGAACAGGAACCACACGCCGATGAACTGGGCATAGCCGCCCACAAGGGCGCCAAGAAACAACGGTCGCTCGAACAGGCCGACGTAGGCGCCAATGTTGCGAAACCCGCGCACGTGCGCATGTGGCGGAAGATCTGGCGACAGCTTTTCCGCAAGCCAGGCGAACCGCTCAACGAGAAAGTGAGGAGCTGTAGCTACAGCGGCAAAGAGTGTCACCTTGAGCCACCAGTTGTCGGAAGCAGCCGGCCACGCATTACGCGGAGCGAGCCACGCAGCAAGGGCCAGCCCGATTGTGGACGCGAATGCAACGCAACCAGCTAGCGCCGTAACCCACCACAGCAGCCGGTGATGCTTGGTGGGTGCTGGGGCACCGGCGAGGCGACCTTCAAGAGCAACGACCAGCGAGTCGATGGCCGGTGCAAGATGGTCGAGAACCGTGTCCTGCACCGTCGGCGTAGGGTGCCCTGTCGTCTTCCCATCGGGGCGGTCCATGAGGCACCAAGATACGAGAACGCGCCCCCCGGTGCTCCAGGAGGCGCGTAGTGCCACGGGGCGCGGGTCCCTATGCCGCCCGTAGGGCCTTCACCCACTCGCGCACCGCCTTGTCGCGGTGCTGCGCGTTGAGGTGTTGCTTCACCCGATACTCGACTACCTCAGCACGGTGACGCACGGTGCCCAAGTGGGCATACACGCGCTTGACGAGCGACTCGCCACCGTGCCCGAGTTCCTGGCCCACGGTGTAGGGTGACACCGGCGCATCGCCGTCCAGTGTCTGCAACCGAGCGGCGCAGTATGTGTGCCGGAAGTCGTACAGGTTCAGCTCGCGGGGCTGGTATCCCGCACGAGCCCCCACGGCGTCGAGCAGCTTCCGGCAATCGGTGAGCATGGCCTCTTCACCCGTGCGATACGAGGGAAACAGCAGTCGTCCACCGGCTAGCTTCCGAGCCGCGAGCCACGGCTTGAGAATCTCGGCAAGCTGCGGCCAGAG
>DASPXO010000148.1:0-3584 GCA_035637235.1 Gemmatimonadales bacterium
TTTCCGCCAATGGTGTCAGCTGCGCGATGATCGCATCCCAGTCGAGCCTGCGGCCGCGGCGCCGGGCGATGCCGGCCACGTCAGCGCGGTCCTGCAGCCGATCGGCGAAGGCCTTGAGCACGAACAGATCCTCGGCGGAACAGATTCGAAGGGCGACGCCCGGCTCGAACTCCACCTCGGTCGCGCGCGCGATCATGTCGGCCTCGAAGGGGAGTGCCCCCAACGCCACGTCCACCGCGATGCCGGCGGGCGTCGAGACTAACAACACGCGATGGCGCAGGGCGAACTCGCGGGCATCCGGCCGGCGCCCGGGGTAGTGGGCCAGGAGCGCGTCCACCACTTGCACCTCACCGCCGAAGCCCGTGAACACCGTCAGGTCGAGATCGCGGGTGACGCGGGGCTCGCCCCAGTGTTGCAACGCGACACCGCCGATGAAGCAGAACGGCCACCCGCGCTCCATCAGAAATTGCTGAAGGGCATGGGCCTCGCGAAACAGCTCGATCACCGCGCGAGCTGTTGGAAATAGCGCTGTTGGTCGATCAAGCCGGACGTATCAGAGAGGGGCGCCCGCTGCAGTGCGTATGCGAACGCCGCCGCCAGCTCGGATAGGGCACGGGGCGTGGCGAGTTGCTCCAGCTCGCGGCGCTTCTGCTCAGCGAGCGCAGGCTCGGCCTCGCGCCACGTCGCCACCCAGCGCTCGATTTGCGCCCGATCAGTCGACGAATTCATGGTCGTTGTCTCCCGGGCTGGTGCACGTTGAATATAGCACCTCACGCGCCCGTACCGACGCTCTTCGCAAACCTCAACACCATCCTCGCAGCAATCTGTCGCGGAGATCCCGCTCGGATCGAGGTACTGGAGTGGATTCTGGAGGGCGTCGTTCTACGGGCTCCTGCGCGGCGACACAGCCCGACTGTCTGGGTTCGACACGACCTGGGTTCTCACGCCGAGGCGCAGAGGCGGCGCAACAGGCGCAGCAGCAGAAGCCGGTCATCGAAGGGGTCGCCCCCCTTGCGGTAAGAGCGGGGTTTGCCTCCACGACCTCCACCAAGCTCCACCGTCAGGGCCGCGCGTTCACGTCGAGGATCGCGAGCCGCCGCCGGTGCGTGGCAAGGCGCGTCAGGAAGTCGGCGTAGTCCTTCGCCTCCCGCGGCGTCCATAGCGCCTCGGCGAGCGCGCACGCCCTCGGGAACGCCATGTATTCGACCTGCTTCGGGTCGGCGATGTACTCGGTCCAGAGCTGACCCTGGGCGCCGAGGATGTGGCGCGCTTCGGCGGGCGAGAGCGCGTCGGGGACCGGCTCGAACGCGTACACGCTGTCGAGCGGCAGGAACCCCCCGATCGCGAGCGGCTCGCTCACGGTGTCCTGTGACTGGTAGTGGTCGAAGTAGGTGTACTGCCCGGGAGTCATGATGGCGTCGTGGCCCGCCTGCGCGGCCGCGATCCCGCCGTCGGCGCCGCGCCACGACATGACGACCGCGTTGGGCGCGAGCCCACCCTCGAGAATCTCGTCCCACCCGACGAGCGCCCGGCCGTGCGCCGTGAGGAACTCGTCCATTCGCCGGATGAACCAGCTCTGCAGCTCGTGCTCGTCCTTGAGGCCGAGCTCGCGGATCCGCGCCTGGGCGCGAGGGCTCGCCTGCCACTGCGTCTTCACCGCCTCGTCGCCGCCCACGTGGATCCAGCGCCCGGGGAACAGCCCTATCACTTCGGTGAGCACGTTCTGGTAGAACCGGATGGTCGCTTCTTCGGGATTGAGGATGTTCTCCGATACGCCCCACCTCGTCCACACGGGGATGGTGCCGCCCGTGTTGCCGAGCTCGGGATAGGCGGCGATCGCGGCCTGGGAGTGGCCCGGCATCTCGATCTCGGGCACGATCGTGATGAAGCGGGCGCGCGCGTACGCCACGACCTCGCGGATGTCGTCCTGCGTGTAGAAGCCGCCGTGGGGCCGGCCGTCGAAGCGCCACGCGGTCGAGTCCCGGTCGGGCCGGCCGATGAGGGTCTCGCGCCGCCAGCCGCCCACCTGCGTGAGGCGCGGGTATTGCGCGATCTCGATCCGCCACCCCTGGTCGTCGGTGAGATGCCAGTGGAACCGGTTCAGCTTATGGAGCGCCAGCAGATCGACGAACTTCTTCACGAACTCCTTGGGCATGAAGTGGCGCGCCACGTCAAGGTGGGCGCCGCGCCACCCGAACCGGGGGAAGTCCTCGATCGCGACGGCGGGGGCCGTCCAGGTAAGCCCCTCGACCTTCGCCTGGCGGACGATGTCGGGCGGGAACAGCTGGCGCAGCGTCTGGACGGCGTACCAGGCGCCCGCCGGGCGGAAGGCGCGGATCGCGACGCGGCTCCGGCTCGCCTCCAGGCGGTACCCCTCCAGGCCGAGCCGCGCCAGCGTGGAGTCGAGGCGGAGCGAGATGACCGAGCCGCCGGCCGGCGTCGTCCCGCGCACAGGGAGCCGGAAGCCCGTCGCGGGATACAGCAGGTCCGCCAGCAGGTAGCCGATGTCGCGCGTCGCTGCGTCCGTCACGATCACCGTCGAACCCGTGAGGGTGAACGCCCCGGCGTGCCGGGTCAGGCTGACGGGACGCGGGACGACGCTGATCGAGGTGTCCAGCGTGACCGCGAGCGCCAGCGCCAGCGCGGGGAGATGCATGTCAGGATCCGCCGGGCGCTGGCGGGCGGTCCGGCAGCTCGCGGAGCCAGATGTCCCGGTAGCGGACGGGATTGCCGTGATCCTGCAGCATCAACGGCAGCCTGTCCGGGTGCGGCTCGTACTGGGCGCGCCTGCCGTGCACGGTCCGCCCGGTGATCGCGGTGTTGTCCTGCACCAGCACCCCGTTGTGGAAGAGCGTCAGCCGCGCCGAGTCCCGCACCGAGCCGTCCGGCCCGAAGCGGGGGCGATGGAACACGACGTCGTACGTCTGCCACCGGCCCGGGGGGCGGCTCGCGTTCACGAGCGGCGGCGTCTGCCCGTACGCCGCCGCGGCCTGCCCGTCGGCGTAGGTGTCGTTGTGATAGGAGTCGAGCACCTGGATTTCGTAGAGCCCCATCAGGAACACGCCGCTGTTGCCGCGATCCTGGCCCTCCCCCTTGGGCGGCGTCGGCGTCGCCCACTCGATGTGGAGCTGCACGTCGCCGAACGCGCGCTTCGTCATGATGCTCCCCGTGCCCGCCGCGACCTCCAGGTAGCCGTCCCGCACGACCCACCTGGCCGGCGAGCCGTCCTGGGACTGCCACTGCGAGAGGTCTTTCCCGTCGAACAGCACCATGGCATCGGACGGCGGCGGCGCCGGCGGGCGCTCCGGGCCGGGATCTACCACCGGCGGCCGGGGCCGCTCCATCGAGTGAACCGGCCAGGTTTGAGCGGGCATGGGAGCGGGCATGAGAAGTCCCAATGCGAGAATTGCGGATTGCGGATTGCGGATTGCGGATTCGAACACGCCTTTTCCAATCCGCAATCCACAATCCGCAATCCGCAATTGCCTCACGGTTTCCACGTCCCCTGGGCCACCGCCGGCACGAACGCCTCGAGGCCGGCGGGTGGGAAGTCGAGCGTCTTCGCCTGCTCGGCGCTCATATAG
>DASPXO010000149.1:0-4271 GCA_035637235.1 Gemmatimonadales bacterium
GAGGGAACGATACTCCTCCTTCGTGCGCCCTCCATGAGCACTGAGGTATATCGAACGTTCTAGGCCGAATCATATCGAAAGCATGGGGCTTCTTCATCTGGTGGCCTATGGTTGCGCCTTGCGACACCGGCGATTTTCTCCCATGGCACGTGTGGCTTGGCCTCGCCGATGGGCGGTGAGCGCTACCGCGCCCGACCGTCCAGAGAAGAAGGAAGATCCAACCCATGAAGCGCCTCGCCTCAATCGTTTTACTCGTTCCAATTGCCCTGCTGTTCGCGGTCTCATGTCAGAAGGACGCGAACAAGAATCTGATGGGGCCGGCCCCGAAGGGCACGGCTCACATCCCCAACTTCGTAACCGTCCAGAGCACCTCGGGCGCGTCGTTCACTACCGACAAGGACGACTACACGCCTGGCGAGAAGCTGAACCTGTCCGGCGCGGGATGGCAGGCCAATGACGTCCTCGACATCCTGTTGGACGAGACTCCCCAGAACCATGATCCGGTGAGCTGGACAATCGCTGTCGACGACAGCGGCGGCTTCACGGATGCGAGCTACGTGGTTCAGGAGAGTGACCTCGGGGTGACGTTCACGATCACGGCGACCGGCCGGGCGACCGGCGAAACGGCGACGGCGACGTTTACCGATGCCGCGGCGGCAACGGTGAACTTCCAGACGAACGTCCTGCCCGGGGGCCAGACCATCACCGTTGCCACATCGTTCACAAACAATGGCGGGCAAGCGGCCTCCCCGAGCGTCACCTTTACGACGCCGGGACCGTCAACCGGCATCGGTCAGGTCGGGACGTCGCCTGGCACTTCGTTCACTTACACCTTCCCTTCATCCGTGAGCGTGGGCGGCAACACATATAACTTCTCTTCCGGGTCACCGGCGAGCCCGTTCACGACGGGGGCGGTTGGAAGCACCACTACGGTGATCGGCACGTATGCGCTGGCTTGCACGGCACCCAGCGTGGGGACCCAGCCGTCAAATCAGACAGTAACCTATGGACAAGATGCGAGCTTCACGGCGGGCGCGAGCGGTAGCCCGACGGTGCAGTGGCAGGTAAGCGCGAATGGTGGAGGGCCCTGGAGTAACATTCCGAGTGCAACCTCGACCGCTCTTGTTGTTACCGCACCGCCGGTCAGCGCGAGTGGGAATCAGTACCGTGCAGTGTTCACGAACGCGTGCGGGTCGGCGACGTCGAATGCCGCGACGCTCACAGTCACGAGCGTGGGCCAAGCGCCCTTGACGATCACCAACCCGTCCGATGCGACGTACGGAGCGGCGGCGACGCTGACGGTGAGCGGTGGAACCACCGGCGGCACGGTGAGCTATGCCGTCGGCGGCTCCACGGGTTGCTCGGTCTCCGGGGACCAGCTCTCGGTGACCAACGCCGAGGGCAGCTGCTCGGTGACGGCGACAATGGCCGGGGACGCGAACTACAACCCGGTGACGTCGGCGGCCTACGCGGTGACGCTCCATAAGGCGAACCAGGCAGCCTTGACGATCACCAACCCGTCCGATGCGACGTACGGAGCGGCGGCGACGCTGACGGTGAGCGGCGGGACACCCGGCGGCACGGTGAGCTATGCCGTCGGCGGCTCCACGGGCTGCTCGGTCTCCGGGGACCAGCTCTCGGTGACCAACGCCGAGGGGAGTTGCTCGGTGACGGCGACAATGCCCGGGGACGCGAACTACAACCCAGTGACGTCGGCGGCCCACCCGGTGACGCTCCATAAGGCCACGCCGACGATCACCTGGTCGAATCCAGCTGACATTACCTACGGCACGGCGCTGTCCGGCACGCAGCTCAACGCGACCTCCTCGGTGCCGGGCTCGTTGGTCTACACGCCCGCCGCCGGCACGGTGCTGAACGCGGGCAGCGGCCAGACGCTGCGCGTGGACGTCACGCCGACGGATCTGGCCAACTACACCACGGCGTGGAAGAACGTGACGATCAACGTCCTCTACGCGTCGGCCGGCATGTGCCTCTCAGCGCCCGGGCACCAGATCCTGCAGCCGATAAACGCGGATGGCTCGAGCGCCTTCAAGAAGGGCAGCACCGTGCCGGTGAAGTTCCGCGTCTGCGACGCGAAGGGCGTCTCGGTCGGAACGGCAGGCGTGGTCACCAACTTCCAGTTCGTGAAGAAGGTGAGCGGAACCATCACGACGACGGAGATTGAGCAGGTGGTCTCGACGACACCCGACACGTACTTCCGCTGGGATCCCACCGATCAACAGTGGATCTTCAACCTGAACACCAAGAACCTGACGGCGGGCTACACCTACTACTACGAGATCACGCTCAACGACGGATCGAAGATCAAGTTTGACTTCTACTCGAAGTCGTAGCTTAGCGCGGTCGCCGGAGCTGAAGCCGCAGGGTCCTGGACGTGCTCAGGACCCTGCGCTGTATTTGTCCAAAGCATGTCCGTGATTCGCGGCTCGGGTGCGCGAGTAAACTCGCGACTCGGCCTCTGGCCGGTAAACCGGCCTGACCCCCGCAGCGCGATGCCCCGCTTCAGCGGGGAGAGGCCAAGCCGCGGCTTGACCGCGTACAACGAGCCGCGGCTTTGAGCCCGTGCCTGACGAGGGCGGCTCAGCCCCCGCGCGGGTGCGCGAGTAAACTCGCGACTCGGCCTCTGGCCGGTGAACCGGCCTGTGCGCGGTTCAGCGCCCCGCTTCAGCGGGGAGGGCCGGGTCGCGGCGTGAGCCGCGCACAACGCGGGCCGTGGGGTCGGCCGTCCCTTCCTCAAATCCGTCGCCTATCCGGTCCCCGCCATTCGTCCTGCCCGTCCGGCTCGTACTCTGGCGAATCACCGTCCCAATCCTTGATCACCTCGTTCGGATGGTGTGCCGGTTGCTGCCGGAGGTACTGGCGCACCGCGTCCAGGTTTCGGGCGCTCACGCTGTGGATGCTGTATCCCTTGTCCCACTTGAGCTCGACTCCCGTCGTGGAGTGGCGCTCTTTGCTGGCGGTCGCCGAGCTGGCGCCTTTGAGGCGCTGCAGCAGCCGCGCCAGGCTCGTCATCGGATGGGCCCGCGCGAGCAGGTGCAGGTGCGTCGTGACCATCCCGAGCTCCAGGATATGGGCCCGCTCCTCGCGCGCCACCTGGCGCAGGAACCGGCAGAGGAAGCGCGCAAGCCCGGCGTCCAGCAGCGCGGCGCGGTGACGCGTGGTCCAGACGATGTGGAAGTAGATGCGGTGCCGCACGGCTCGAAGGTAGGTGGATCGCGCCGAGCGGCGGTACCAGACTTTTGCAGCAGGGGGCGTCGCGATCGCACCCGCCGGCGCCCCAGGGCGCCCCGCTTCAGCGGGAGGGGCCGAGCCGCGGCTCGGGTGCGCGAGTAAACTCGCGACTCGGCCTCTGGCCGGTAAACCGGCCGGCGCCCGGAAGTGCCCCCCGCTTCAGCGGGGCGATGCCGAGCCGCGGCTTGAGCCGCGCACAACGTGAGTCGCGTCAGCGGTCCGCGTCCGGGCTGTGTCGTTTGCGTGCGCAGTTTACACCCCGAGCAGCCTTCGCACTTCGACGGCGATGGTCGCCATGGTGCGGGCGTCGAGCCGGCCCAGACGTTGCTTGAGGCGTTCCTTGGGGATGGCGGCCAGCGCGCCACACTTGGCGTAGCTCTTGTGCTCGAGGCGAGGGTGGGTGACTGGTGGGCGGGAGGGGCCGGGCCGGGTCGTGAGGGGAACGAGGATGACGTCGGGCGCGTATGCGTTCCACGCATCCACGCTGAGAATCACGGCAGGGCGTGGCTTGGGATGGGCGAGCCGCGTGACTGTCCAGAGCTCTCCCCGGCGCATCAGTCGTCGCGCTGGAATGCCAGGGCGGCCAGCGCCTGCCAGTCGAGGTCTTCCTTTCGATCGGCGGCGTCGGGGCCCGCGGAATAGAACGCCTGCAACTCGCTGACCCAGCGCCGCTGGGCCCGGGCGGAGAGCGCTTCCGCCAGCAGCCGTTCGATCTTCTCCGACCGGCTGGCGCCGGGTGCGGCGTCGAGTGCTTTGACGAGCGCGCGATCCAGCGTGACGGTGACACGGTTCTTCATCGAAGGCTCCACGCGTACAAGGTATGCACCTTCGTATGATAATGAGTATGAGAAAACTGCGCGACGGGTCGAATTACTGCGAGGCCGGATCGCGGGCGGATGCGTTCAAGACCCCGCTTCAGCGGGGAGGGGCCGAGTCGCGGTTTTAGCCGCGCACAACGAGCGGGACCCGCAACGCCGTTCCCCCTCTCCCGAAGGGAGAGGGGGTCAGGGGGTGAGGAC
>DASPXO010000150.1:0-4724 GCA_035637235.1 Gemmatimonadales bacterium
GGTGTGCTCGCAGCGCGGCGAGCACCGCGTCGGCCGCCGCGGCCCGCACCCCGATGATCGCCTTCCCTTCGTTCGCGATGTGGAACGGGTCGAGTCCCAGCATCTCCGCGGCGGAGCGCACGACCGGCGATACCGGGACGCACGGCTCGTGGATCACGATCCCGACTCGGGCCTTTTCCGCCATCTCGTGCAGCGCGCTCGCCACGCCGCCACGCGTGGGGTCCTTCATGGCGGTGACCGCCCCGGCCCCGGCCTGCAGGACCGCCCGGACGAGCGAGTTGATCGGTGCCACGTCCGATCGCAGCTCGGCGTCGAGGGCGAGATCGTGCCGCTGGGCCATCAAGGCGATGCCGTGATCGCCGATCGAGCCGGTGAGGATGATCCGGTCGCCCGGCTTGAGCCCGGCGTCGGAAACGACGGCGCTCGTGACCGCCACCCCGGTCGTATTGAGGACGATCCCGTCCAGCTCGCCGCGGCCCATCACCTTCGTGTCGCCCGTGACGATCGGGACGCCCGCCTCGCGGCACGTCTCGAGCATGGAGCGCTGGATGCGCTCGAGGTCGGCGCGGCGGAACCCTTCCTCGATGATGATCGCGCTGGTCAGGCCGAGGGGCTCGGTGGCGCCCATCATGGCCAGGTCGTTCACGGTCCCGGAGACCGCGAGGCGCCCGATGTCACCGCCGGGGAAGAAGATCGGTTGGACGACGTGAGAGTCGGTCGTGACCACGAGCCAGCGGTCCCCGATGCGCAACGCCGCACCGTCGTCCATCGCCGCGAGGCCAATCCCGTCCACCGGCATGTCGACGAAGCCGGCCGCCAGCGTGTCCTCGATCAGCAGGCGCATCGCGCGCCCACCGGCGCCGTGGCGCAGGGTGACGAGCTCGCTCGGTTGGGGCGCCCCGCTCACCTCCACCCTGGCGCTCATAAGTCGGGGTGGCCTCCGTACTGGTGCCAGATCTTGCACGTGCCCTCGCTCGAGACCATGCACGCGCCCACCGGGGTGTCAGGCACGCACTCCTTTCCGAACAGCGGGCAGTGGGTCGGCGAGGCGATCCCGGCCATGATGTCGCCGCAGATACAGACCTGGGTGAGCGTGGACGGCGCGTGGCTCCAGAGCCGGCGCAGGTCGATCGTGAACTTGCGGCGCGCGTCCACGCGCGCGAACTCGTCGCGCAGCCGCAGGTTGCCGTTCGGGACGTGGGCGATGCCGCGCCAGCGGCCGCCCGTCGTCCGGAACACCCGCCACAGCTGCCGCTGGGCGTTGCGGTTCCCCTCCGGGGTGACGCAGCGCGGATACATGTTCTCGACCCGCGGCGTCCGGTCGCGGACCAGCTCCACGAGCTTCACCAGCCCGGCCAGGATGTCGAGCGGCTCGAAGCCGGCCACCACGACGGGAATCTTGTGGCGCTCGACGAACCGCTCGAACAGCGCCGAGCCGGTGATTGTGGCGGCGTGGCCCGCGGCGAGGAATCCCTCGACCTTGGTGCCCGGCATCTCCGCCACGATCTCCATCACGGGCGGGATGTACTTGTGGGCCGAGAGGACGGAGAAGTTGGGCGGCGGGTCGCTGAGGACCACGGCCGCCGTGGCGACCGCGGTGGTCTCGAAGCCGCTCGCGAAGAAGCAGATTTCCTCCGTGGTGTCGCGCGCCAGCTCGACCGCCTGGGCAGCGCTGTACACGACGTCGATCCGGGCGCCCTGCGCCTGCGCGTCGGCGAGCGACAGCGAGGTGCCGGGGACCTTGAGCATGTCGCCGTAGGTCGCGATCCTGATCCCGTCCTGCGCGAGCACGACCGCCTCGTCCACCTCGGGCATGTCCGTGACGCACACGGGACAGCCGGGTCCCATGATCACGTTCAGCGCCTTCGGAAGGATGGTCCGGAGGCCGTATTTGGCGATCGACTGCTCGTGGCTCCCGCACACGTGCATGACCGAGACCGGCTCGCGGCCGATCTCCCGGCACACGTGCTCGAGCGCTCGGGAGAGGCCCCGCGCCTTCTCGGGATCGCGGAACTTGAGCTCGCGCGAGCCGGCGGTGAGCGTGTCAAGCATCGGGACCGTCCTTCCGGGCCGCCGCGATCTCACCCCGCACGTCGGCCGCCATGATGTCGCCCTCCGCCTCCTTGAGCAGCAGCTCGTACAGGGCGAGCGTCTCCTGGATCTCGGCGGCCGGGATCTTGCGGATGGCGAAGCCGACGTGGTTCAGGATGAAGTCGCCGGCCTGGACCGGCTCGTCCACCACGTCCAGCCGCGTCTCGCGGCGCACCCCCCAGAAGTCCACCGTCGCCGTCAGCCCGTGGACTTCGACCACTCGCCCTGGCACTCCGAGGCACATGGTTCACTCCTGGCCGCTTGAGGCTTGCGGCTTGAGGGTGTGTCGCACGTACTCGCCCACGAGGATCGCGGCCGGATACAGCACTTCTTCCTCCATCTGGGCGTGATGCCGCAGCTCGTCGGCGAACTCGGCCCACTCCCGCCGGCCCTCCTCGCTCGCTGCATTGCCGAGCTGCACCAGCGCGCCGACAATTGCCCGGTGCTCCTCGATCATGAGCGGCATCTCCTCCTTGAGCCGGGCGACGAGCGGCAGCACCTCCGCCATGTCCGGGGCCATTTGCCCCTTCGCGAGGCGCGCCAGCAGCCCGAGCGGTGGAATCGCGTAGTCGTCTTCGCGCAGGAAGTGCGGGTGCATGATCCTCGCCACCGTGCGCGCCGCCTCGCCCGTGCGGCCGGCCAGGTGGGTGGCCTCGGCGAGCTTCGCGTGCAGCTGCTCGTGCTCGAGGCGCAGGGAGTCAGGGATTCTCATCATTCGTTCCTCCTCACAGCCCGTGCTCGCGTCGCAGCACCGCCGCGGCCACGGCCGCCTGGCCGTAGCTCACGGCGCCGTCGTTCGGTCCGAGTCTGCGCGGGACCAGCACGCGCAGCCCCCTCGCCTCCAGACGAGCGCGCACCGAGCGCAAGAGCCGCGCGTTCTGGAAGCAGCCGCCGCCAAGCGCCACGGTGCGGGTGCCCGCGCACGCCGCGACCAGCGCCGTGAGCTCGCCGGTCGCCGCGGCCACGCTCTCGTGGAACGCGGCCGCGAGGTCTCGGACGTCCGCCCCCGCCGCGAGCAGCTCGCCCAGCGCCACGAGCAGCGGCACGGGGTCGAGGATCCAGATCCCGGTCGCCTCCTCGTTCACGGGGAAGGGGAGCGGCTGCGCCGCGCGCCTGCCGGCGAGCGCTTCGAGCTCCATCGCCGCCTGGGCCTCGTGGGCGGCCACTTGCCGCACGCCGAGCACGGCGGCGGCGGCGTCGAACAGCCGCCCCATCGAGGAGGCGAGCGGCGTGTTGAGCCGCGCCGCGAGCTGCCGGATCACGGCCATCTGTTTGCCCGGGTCCACGCCCTCCAAGCCCCGCGCGAACGCCCGCGCGGCCCCGGGCTCGAGCGAGAGGTATCCCGCCGCCACGCGCCACGGCCGTCGTGCCGCGAGGTCGCCGCCCGGAAGGGGCGCGTAGCGCAGGTGCGCGGCGCGGCGGAAGCCCGCGAGGTCCGCGACCAGGATCTCCGCGCCCCACACGTTGCCGTCGTCGCCGTAGCCCGTGCCGTCGTAGGCGACGCCGACGGCGACGTCGGTCACCTGGTGCTCGGCGAGCACCGCGGCAACGTGGGCGTGGTGGTGCTGCACCGCGATGATCCGATCGAGCCCGAGGTCGCCCGCCACGCGGGTTGACAGATAGCCGGGGTGCGAATCCCGCACTGCCACCTCGGGCTCGATCCGGAAGAGCCGCTTGTACGCGTCGAGCGTCGCCTGGAAATGCTCCAGCGTCTCGAGGTTTTCGAGATCGCCGATATGCTGGCTCACGTAGGCGCGCGCGCCGTGCACCAGCGTGAACGTGTTCTTCAAGTGCGGCCCCACGGCGAGGAGCGGACGCGGGCTCTCGAACGGCAAATCGATCGGGAGCGGCGCGTAGCCTCGCGCGCGACGCAGGAGGAGCGTCGCGTCTCCCGCCACGCGAACCACCGAGTCGTCGTAGCGCGACACGATGTCGCGGTCGTGGAGCAGGAAGGCGTCCGCGATCCCCGCCAGGCGCGTGCGGGCGTCCGCGTTGTCGGTCGCGATCGGCTCCTCGCTCCGGTTGCCGCTGGTCATCACGAGCGGGCGCTTCACCTGGTCGAGCAGCAGGTGGTGGAGGGGAGTGTAGGCGAGCATCACGCCGACCGTGTCGAGCCCCGGGGCGAGGGAGGGTGCCACCCCGGGCTCGCGCCCGGGGTCAGTGAGTCGCTTGAGCAGCACGATCGGCCGCTCGGCCGATTTCAGGAGCTCCGCCTCGGCGCTGCTCACCTCGGCGAGGGCGCGCGCCTCGGCGAGGGTGCGCACCATCACGGCGAGGGGCTTCGCCTCGCGGTGCTTGCGGGCGCGGAGACGTTGGACCGCCTGCTCGTTGGTCGCGTCCACGGCGAGGTGGAAGCCCCCGAGCCCCCGGATCGCCACGATCCAGCCTGCGGCCAGCAGGTCTGCCGCCTTTTGGATCGGGTCGGAGCGGTCACGGACCCCGGGCTCACTGACCCCGGGCGCGAGCCCGGGGTCCCCGAGTCCCTGATCAACCTCCAGCCACACCCGCGGCCCGCACGCCGGGCAGCTGTTCGTCTCGGAGTGGTAGCGGCGGTCGCCGGGGGAGTGATACTCCCGCAGGCACTCGGGGCACTGCGTGAACGCCCGCATGCTGGTGCGCACGCGGTCGTAGGG
>DASPXO010000151.1:0-5381 GCA_035637235.1 Gemmatimonadales bacterium
CACGATCCTGCCGCGCGCCGCTTTGAGCAGCGGCAGGAACGCCTGCGTGACCGCCACGACGCCGACGAGATTCACTTCGACGACGCGCCGGAGATCCTCGAGGGGGAGGAGCTCGAGCGGCCCGGCCGCCGGGACGCCGGCATTGTTGACGAGGGCCGCGAGTGGTGCCCCGGCGAGCGCCTGCTCGACCTCGGCGCGCGCCCAAGCGATGCTGGCCTGGTCGGTCACGTCCATCCGTACCGGGGTCACGCCGGCCGACTCCAGCTCGGCCCCGTCCTCCGGCCGGCGGACCGTGCCGAACACGCGAAAGCCTCGACCGGCGAGCTCCCGCGCGATCGCGGCGCCAATACCGGAGCTCGCGCCGGTGACTACCACGCCCACGGTCAAGGCGTCGCGCCCGCCGCCTCGACGATCCGCTGGCGCTGTCCCGGCATGACCATGTCGCGCTGCACGATCTCGCGGACGATCCGCGCGACGAAGGCGTAGCCCCGCGGCTCGGCGGTGAGCCAGCGCTGCCACTCGAGCTCGTCCAGCGCCGCCGCCAGCGCGTCGGGCTCGAGCCCGGCGGCGCGCGCCAGCCGCGGCGGCCCGACGCGGCCGCCGAGCACGGCGGCCACGGCGAGCACGCGCTGCGCGGTCGCGCTCAGCCGGCGGAACCCGATTCGCACCGCCGCGACCACGGCGTCGGGGAGGTCGCCGGGCAACGTCTGGTCGAGGGTGCTGAGCGGCTTGGGCCAGGCGCCCCGCGACTCGCGCAGGTCGAGCCCGAGCGCCACGGCGTGGAGCAGCTCGACCGCGAGCAGCGGGATGCCCGCCGAGTCGGTGGCGACACGTCGCGTCACGCGATCCAGCTCCACGTCGTTGTACGCGGGGAGCGCCCAGCGCGCCAGCGCGCGCAGCGCGTTGGTCGAGAGCGGCTCGAGCCGCACCGCCGCGCCTCCCAGCTCGCGCCCGATGCGGACCCGCAGCGCGTCGAGCTCGGGCCGCGGCGCGTGCCTGGCGGCGGTGAAGAGCAGGAAGAGCGGCGCGCGCGCGAAGTCGCGGGCGCAGGCGCCGAGCGCGAGCAGCGACTCTCCGTCGCACCACGCCGCGTCGTCCACCAGAGTCACGACCGGCTCCTCGTCCAGGACGGCGCGCAGCACTTCGGCGAACGCCTGGCCGAGGCGCTTCGCCCCCTCCCCGACTCCCGCGCCGCGCAGGGCGGCGAGCGCGGAGGGCGACGCGCCCGCCACACCCGGCGCCTCGAGCAGCCCGCCGCGCGCGATGCCGAACAGCCCACTCCAAGGCTCCGCCAGGTCGGCTTCCACGGCACGCACCGCCGCGACCGCGGTGCCGTCGAGCCGCGCGCGCCCCAACACCTCCTCGGCGAGCCGCGTCTTGCCGGTCCCGGGATCTCCCTCGATGACGCCGACGCCCGGGCGGCGCGCGCGCCGGCATGCGGTCCACGCCTCCAACAAGCGCTCCAGCTCCGGCCCGCGACCGACGAGCGGCGCCCGGCGCGTCTCGGCCTTAGCCTCGCCGGCTGTGGCGCGCGCCGGCAATCGCCACACGCGTTCCCGGCGCACCCGCTCGGCGAGCGCCCGGGTCTCCGCATCCGGCTCCGTTCCGACCTCGGCCTTGAGGCGAGCGGCGAACGCCTCGAACTGTTGCAGCGCGGCCGCGCGGTCGCCCCCGAGCGCGAGACACCGCATCACCGCCCGAATGGCCGCATCCGCGGTAGGCTCGAGCCCCAGCGCCCGCTCGGCGAGGTCACCGGCCGGACCGACGCCACCGACCGCGAGCAGCTCCTCCACCCGGTGGATCAAGACCTCCACCGAACGCTTGCGCCACAGCACCCGCTCCGCCGCGACCCAGTCGTCGAAGCCCGAGGCGTCGGGAACGCTGAACCCCTCGAGGAACTCCCCGGCGACCAGCTCGGCGGCCCGCGCCCAGTCGTGCGCCGCGGCGAGCGCCTCGAGCCGCTCGGTGTCGAGCTCCACCACGCCCGCCGCCAGCCGCACCTGGCCGCCCTCCGATTTCAGCCCGCCCTCGCCCACAAAGCGGCGCAGCGACGAGGCCGCCACGGTGAGCGAGCGGCGCGCGTCCTCCTCCGGCTTGTCGCCCCACAAGAGGCCCATCAGGTGCTCGCGCGTGCGTGCGCGCTTAGGCGAGCGCGCGAGGTAGACGAGCAAGGCGAGGTTCTTCCGCCACAGGAGCTCGGGCGGCGCGCCGGCGCCGTCCACGCTCAGATCGACGGGGCCAAGCGTGCGGCACACGATCATGCACCCGCCTTGCAGTGAAGCTCGGCGAACCGGCGGGCGGCTGCGTCCGCCCGGGCACGGTAGCGCGGGTCGCCCTGGGCCCACAGCCGCTGCACGTCGCCGTACGCACGGCACGCCGCCGGCCCGCGGTCGAGCAGCTTCGCGATCCGCCAGCGCGCCACGGTCCCCAACGCCTGGTCGGCGTCCCCCACCTGCGGGTCGCCCGTCGGATAGTTGACGTAGTCGTTGGCCTGGTACCATTGCAGCTCGCGGCGCGCCCCATCGGGATCGCGCTCCGTCGCGTACCACTGGGCGCGCAACAGGTGCAGCACCGTGCGGTAGAAGGGATCACCCACGCCGGCGGCGGCGAGCTCGGACGCGGAGAACTGGACGCCCGAGTCCGTGGCCGCCAGCGCGCGCCACCGATTCCTCCGCAAGGCGTCTTCGCTCGCGGCCACCAGCGCCTGGAGCAACGGCGGGGCGCCCGAGGCAAGGAGACGGCTGTACCGCTCGGCGTCGGGATCTCGCAGCTCCCGGGCGAGCAACGCCAGCATCCACGCAGCACGCTGCCGGCTCTCCGGCGTGCCAGCCCGCGGCCGGGATTGCTCCTCCAGGGCAGCGCGCACTTCCGCCCACTTTGCGCCGCGGTCTTCCGGCTCGACCAGGAGCATCACCCCCGCGAGCTCGGGACCGAGGATCGTCAGGTTGGGATCGGGAAACCGATCCGCGAGCGTTCTCGCCCGCGTAAGCCCTGAGTCCATCATCCCCAGCGCCGTGTACCCGAAGACCTGCGCAATAAGGCCCGATCGGGCAAGCGCCGGCTGCCCCTGGCGCGCTGCGAAGTCCGCGCCCATCTCGATCGCGCCGCGCGGCGCGTCGAACGTCATCAGGAAGCGCGGGGCGGCCGGGAGGTCCGGATACGTGGCGATCAGCGGTAGCGACAGTTGCTCCCGCATGACGCGACGCGCTTGCGCGCTCCCGAGGAAGCGCCAGGCGCGGGCGACCTTCAGCAGCGCCCGGATACCGCCCGCCGTGGCATCGCGCGGCTCCCCCGAGCGCTCCAGCCGGTCCAGCGCCGCCGCCGCGCCGGCCGAGTCTCCCTCGGCCGTTTCCGCCCAGACGAGATGTTCCCACGCCGGCGCGAAGTCCGGACGCAGGTCGGACGTCCGCTCGAACGCGATGATCGCATCCGACCGGGCGCCCCCGACGAGCGGCCCGCGGTGGAAGCGCTCGTCCCCGGCCATGAACCACGCTGGCAAGAAACTGCGCCAGCGGTCGGCCGCTTGCTCGAGCGCGTCCAGCCGCTCGCGCAACGGCAGCTGCTGAGCGCGGATGAGCGCTCTGTACACCGGAGGAAACGCGCTGGCATGCGCCAGGTACCGCGTGACCAGCGTCGGATCGGCCTCCCGACCAAGCCACTGCGCCACCGTCGCGTGCCGCCAGTAGCACAGCCAGCACGTGGAGTCGGCCAGCTCCGCCATCTGGTAGGCGACGTCGGCCTCGCCCCACCGTGCCTGCGCGAGCAGACGCTCGGCGTGAAGCCAAGCTGCGAGCCCCGCGGCGGTCTGCGGCAACGCGGCCACCGGGAGCGAGGGGTCGAGCGGGTTCTCGCGGTTCCAAATCGACCGGACCACCCCGTACGCTAAGGTATCGATCACCCGGTCCGTCCGCGCCGCGAGACCGCGGGCCCCCACCGCGAACAGCTGCCCGCCGCGCGGGCCGGCCCGCGCCCGGACCTGCACCAGCAGTGATTCCCCGACCACCCGCGTCGTACCGCTCAGGAGGATGCTCGACCGCGTCGCGATGCGGCTCGCCGGCGCCGGCCCCTCGACCGAGAAGTCGAGATACCCCTTCAGGCTGCGCACGAGACCGAGCGCCACGGAGTCGCCGGCTCGGGACGGATCGGCGCCGATCACCGCCTGGAACGGCTCGACGTCGATCCTCAGACCGACATGAGGACGAAAGGGCCAGAGCCCCCCTTGATAGCGTCTGCCGATCCAGTGATCCCCGGCCGCACCCGCGACCAGGCAGAGCCCGGCCAAAGCGATTGTGCGCTGCAGGTACTTCACGATGAGCGTGCGCCGCAGGTTGCGCCGAAACGTCGCCGCGTCGGGCCAGCGACGCTCCGGGTCGTACTCGAGGGCCCGACCCAGCACGCGCGCGATGGCGCGCGGCACGCCCGACCAGCTTGCCCTTTCAGGCTCGAATACCAGCCACCTCCGCTTCGTGAGCGCCTCGTACAGGACCATGCCCACGGCGTAGAGGTCGGTACGCGGGGTCACTTGCCCGCCAAGTGCCTGCTCCGGGGGCATATAGCCCTCCGTGCCGGACACCACTCCCGCCGCGGTGCGCTCACCTCCCGTCGTCGCCGTGGCGCCGCCGGCCATCCGTTTGGCGATACCGAAATCCCCGAGCAGTGCGCGCTTTCGCGCCACGAAGATGTTGCTCGGCTTGATGTCGCGATGGACCACCCCGTGGGCGTGCGCGTGCTCGAGCGCGTCCAGCAAGTCCCGCCCCAGCCTCACGACCGCCGCCGGTCGCAGGGATCCCTGCTCGAGCCGCTGCGCGAGCGTCGGATCCTCGATGTAATCCATGACGTAGAAGTACAATCCGCCCCGCTCGCCTGCGAAATGCACCGTCACGATGTTCGGATGGCGGAGCTCGGCGGCGGTCTGCGCTTCGCGCACGAAGCGTTCGGCCGCCTCCGCGGTGGCCAGCTCTTGGCGCAGGATCTTCACGGCGACGGGGACGTCGAGCGCCGCGTCGTGGGCGAGAAACACGACACCCATGCCGCCGCTCGCGAGCTCGCGCTCGACGGAGTACTCCGGCGCCAGCGCCGCACGCACTCGCTCCAAGAAGATCGACATCACTATGGCCCGCGGGGCAAACATCCGGACCAGCCGTCCGAAAGTCAAACGGCCCCGGGACTCTTCCCGGGGCCGTTTCTCGTCCGCCAGTCCGTCGGTCCGACCGTCCGCCCGTTACTGCACCGTGATCGTCAGCGCCATCCCCAGCGCCACGTGCGGCATGCAGTAGGCGCGGTACTTCCCCGCCGGCGCGCCGGCGAACGACACCTCGTACTTCTCGTTGGGCTGCGTCAGGAACGGACCCGTGAGATCGCCCATCGGGTTCGGCATGCCC
>DASPXO010000152.1:0-3674 GCA_035637235.1 Gemmatimonadales bacterium
ATCGTCCTCGGCGGCGTGGAGCATCGTGGGGAGGGTGGCGAGCGAGGAGGTGGTGGAGAACCCCATCGCCATGGACGGCAAGGCGGCCCTGAAGAAGCGGGTCACCCTGAGCCGCGCCACCAGCGCGATCACCGGCGCGAAGACGGCCGCGATGAACAGGGCGAGCCCGACGATCACGGCCAGCACGAAGATCGCCATGGACTGGACCAGCGACCAGCCGAACTGCGCGACGGCCCCGGCGACGAGAGCGAAGATGCCGACCGGGGCGAGGAGCAGCACCCAGGCCACGATGCGGATCAATGCCTCCGTCGCCACGCCGGCGAGGTCGGTGAGCGTGCGCCGCTTCTCGTCGGGCAACGCCGCAGCGGCGGCGGCCAGGATCGTCGTGAACACGATCAGCGGGAGCAGGTTGCCGTCCACCGCCGACCGCACTGGGTTCGACGGGATCAGCTCCACGATGAAGCGCGCGCCGGTCGGGATCTGGTCGGCGGCGCGGCGCACCGGCCCCGCGTCGGCCATGGCGGCCTGACGCAGCGCCGCCTGCTGGTCGGGGGTCATGGCCGCCAGAGGGAGCAGCAGGGCCGCCACCGCGAAGCCGATGGCGATCGCGGCGAGCGTCGTGCTCCAGAAGAAGCCCAGCACCCTGATCCCCAAGCGCCCGACGCTCTTGATGTTTCCGAGCCCGGCGACGCCCGTGAACACCGCAGTCGCGACGAGGGGAATCACCACCATCGAGAGCAGGTTCAGGAACAGCGTCCCGAGCGGCCGGAGGCCGCCCGTCAGAGTGAGGAGGGCGTGCTGGTGGGTGGAAGGCACCGCAGCCGCGAGTCCCAGTGCGAGCCCCGCGCCGAGCCCCACCGCCATCCAGGCATCGATTCTCATCAGGCCGAGGAAGCTATTATTGACCGTCTGCGCCGGCCAGCATTCACGGGAGGACGACGAAGCCGCGTGACGACCCTTGACGCTGTGCGCCGCGCGCTGCGTGACCACCGCGCCAAGCCTGAGGACGCACCCGACGCCCGCCCCGCAGCGGTCGCTGTGATTCTCGTGGAGGGGCGGCACGGTCTCGAAGCGCTCTTCATCCGGCGCGCCGAGCGATCTGGCGATCCGTGGTCGGGACAGGTCGCCCTGCCGGGCGGGCATCAGGATCCCGCCGACGTGGATCTCGTTGCGACCGCCATCCGGGAGACACGCGAAGAGACGGGCGTGGACCTGAGCGGTGCCGAGCGGCTTGGCGTGCTCGACGATCTCCACCCTCGCACGCCCACGCTGCCGCCCGTCGTGGTGCGACCGTTTGTGTTCGCCCTCGCGTTGCGGCCCGCGCTCGTACCGGGTCTCGAAGTGCAACGTGGCTTCTGGCTGCCGCTCGCTCGATTGTCCGAGCCCGGCGTGCGCCGCGCGGTCACGCTGACCGTCGGCGGCGCCGCGCGCACGTTTCCCGCTTACCTGATCGACGACGAGCTGATTTGGGGCATGACGGAGCGGATTCTGACATCGTTCTTAGAGTTAATCGGCCAGTTGTAGCTGGTCAAAATCCACATTTTTGCTTGACAATATTCACACATTAGGTTAGTCTAATACTCGGGAACACTCTTAAGCCAATCTGTTGCGGCGACGCATCGTAAGGGTTGCCGCGCGGCCCGCGTTTGCGCGCCTTTCCGGCAGGGAGAAACAGGCATGCCCGTACTACTTCGCGACGCTGGCCCGCCCCTGACACCGTCCGTGGAGGACTACCTCAAGGCCATCTACCACCTCTCGAGCCAGGGCGGCTTCGCGACGACAAGCGACATCGCCGGCATGCTCGAGCTCGCGCCGCCGTCGGTGAGCGGCATGGTGAAGCGTCTCTCCGAGACCGGGCTGATCGAGCACGTCCCCTATCGCGGTGTGCAGCTCACGGCGCAGGGACGGCACGCGGCGCTCAAGATGATCCGCCGGCATCGCGTTCTCGAGCTGTATCTCACCCAGCAGCTCGGCTACGACTGGGGCGGCGTGCATGCCGAAGCGGAGCGGCTCGAGCACGCGGTGTCGGACGAGCTGATCGAGCGGATGGCGCGCGCGCTCGGGAACCCGCAGTACGATCCGCACGGCGATCCGATCCCGACGGCGGGCGGAGAGATCGAGGAAGCGGAGCTCCTGTCGGTCGCCGACGCGCCTCTGGGAACGAAGCTGGAGCTGCGGCAGGTGGGGACGCAGGATCCCGCACGGCTGCGCTACTTCGCCGAGCACGGGCTCACCCCCGGCGTCCTGCTCCGCGTGCACGAGCGCCAGCCGTTCAACGGGCCGACGACCATCGCGCTCGTACCGTCCGGCGAGCACCGGGTCGTGGGGCGCGAGCTCGCGCAGCTGCTGTGGTGCCAGGAGATCGGCCGATGAAGGGCCTATCGCGCCGCGAGGCGCTGAAACGCGGGTTGTTGGGCGCGGCCGGCCTCGCGTCGGTCGCCTCGGTGACCAAGGCGTCCACACTCGGCATCCACACGGATCCTCACGTGGTGATGTCCGGCGGCCTGCCGCAGGACGCGGGGATCGACCCCACCGCCTTTCTCACGGCCTTCGACTACGGCGAGGTGAGCCGCCGGGCCAACGGCCAGCGCGTGCGGGAGTATCGCATGACGGCGCTGGACCGGAAGATCGAGGTCATGCCGGGACTGTTCTACGACGCCTGGACGTTCAACGGCCAGGTGCCCGGCCCCACGCTGCGGGCCACCGAGGGCGACCTGGTGCGCGTGCACTTCACCAACGCGGGTTTGCACGAGCACAGCATCCACTTCCACGGCTTCCATGCCGCGGAGATGGACGGCGTGTTCGAGCAGATCCAACCCGGCGGCGGTTATGTGTACGAGTTCGAGGCCGGTCCGTTCGGACTGCACCTCTATCACTGCCACACGATGCCGATCAAGCGCCACATCGCGAAGGGGCTGTATGGAGCGATGATCGTCGACCCCAAGACCCCGCGGCCGGCCGCGCGCGAGCTGGTGATGGTGATGAACGGCTTCGACGTGAATTACGACGGGGAGAACGAAGTCTACGCCGCGAACACAGTGCCGTTCGCCTACCAGGCGCAGCCCATCGCGCTGCGGCGCGGGGAGCTGAACCGGATTTATCTGGTGAACGCGCTCGAGTTCGACCTGATCAACTCGCTCCACATTCACGCCAACTTCTTCCACGTCTACCGGACGGGGACCTCACTCACGCCGAGCGACTACACGGATACCGTCAGCATGGGGCAGGGGGAGCGGCACATCCTCGAGTTCACGTACGACCGGACGGGCAAGTTCATGTTCCACGCCCACCAGTCGGAATTCGCCGAGCTCGGCTGGATGGGGCTGTTTGACGTGGGCACGGGGGAGGTCGCGTGACGCTCAAGCGAATGCGGAGTGGGGAATGCGGAATGCGGAATTGCCGTGGGAGGTCGCGTGCTCAGGGTAGACCGTGCAGCGCGAAACTCACCCTTACATTCAGCATTCCGCATTCCACATTCCGCATTCAGCTCACCAGAGGCTGGCGGTGAACCGGGTCCGCCCCAGCCCCTGGCTCTGGTTCGTCCTCCCCCTCGTCCTCCTGGGCGCACTCTCGCTCGTCGTCACCCGGAGCGGTCTGCTCTCGACCCTCGCACGCGGCGTGCCCCCGGTCGAGGAGCTGACCGTGGACCGGGTGCGGCTCACCCCCGGCCACAT
>DASPXO010000153.1:0-3404 GCA_035637235.1 Gemmatimonadales bacterium
CGGATTTGAGAAGCAAGGGAGTGGCTCCCACGGTCGTCAGGCCGACGGCCGCTGCATTCTGCGATGTCCAGAACTGGTCGAGAGCCGCCCGGCGGGAGAGGCTCAACTGGAGCGAGCCGCTGCCGTCGTAGTAGCCGTTGATGTCGATGATCACGTCGGTGCCGACGCTGACGAAGACGCTGATGGCACCGCCCGGGCCAGTAGGAACGATGGCGGCGTTGGCGAGCGCGCCTTCCGCGGGCACGTAGTCGAGCGTGGAGACGAGGGGCTGCACGGTGCCCGCGGGCCACGCGGTCAGGAAGCCGAAGCCGATCATGTTGACGACCGTGAAGTTGAGCGAGTACGCCCCGGCGATCGGAATGCCGCTGCACGGCCCGGCAGGAATCGTAAACGAGCGGGTCTGACCGGACGAGAAGGCGGGCCCGCCGAAGGGGCCGACAGCGTTTCGCGTGTCCACGATCCGGCAGGGAGTCACCCCGATGAAGGGAAGAGGGCTGGTGATGGCGCTCATCGCCGAAGCGCCCCGGCTCGCCCTGTGAGGCGACCACGTCGCCGGCGCTGGCCAATTCGGGATCGCCTCTTGAAGCAGCTCCTGCCCGGCAGCGACTGCCACCCCAAAGACACCGACCAGAAATAGGACCGGAAGAATGTGATGGGTCTTCATGGCCTCCTCCCTTCTCCGCCTCGGCGTCCTTGAACGGCGTAACCGCCCGGCCGAAGGAGCGGTCGCACCTTCCCGTTCTGTCGTTCGGAGTTCGTCAGACAGGGGGTCGCTGGCAAAGGGCGAGCGGCGGGGACTAAAGGTCATCATTGGCAGGCGAAGGAAACGCATTATGGACCTCCTTATAGTCGAGGGGGGATGAAGAGTGCACTTCCGAGTTAGGCGCATCACGTTCTCTCAGGACGCCTTGATATTCTGGTTCATGCGAAACAGGTTCTTCGGGTCGTACTTGCGCTTCACCTGGGCGAGACGATGGTAGTTCGAGCCGTAGGCGGCGCGCACGCGATCGCCCTCATCGGCGGTGAGGAAATTGACGTAGACGCCGCCACTGGCGAAGGGGGCCGAGGCATTGAAGAAGTCGCGCGCCCAGCCGATGCAGCGCGCGTCGTCGGCCGGGTTCTCCCAGCGGCCGTGGAAGTTCATAACGAACTGGGCGTCGCGGTGAGGGTATGCAGCGGAATCCGGGGTCGGCCGCGCGGCGGCGCCACCGAGAGCGCCGAAGAAGATCTCACACTGAGGCGACGGCAGTCTGCCGACATACTCGATGACGACGTCGAACAGCCCATCGTTAAGCGTCGAGAAATTGTGGGACTTCCAGTAGTTACGCGCGCCGGCGGTGAGAAGCGGGTCGAAGGCTCGCTGCCAGGCGGTGTAGGGCTGGACACCCACGTGCTCGCCAACGGGAGTGCCGAACTTGCGCAGCGGCTCGATGAGCGGCTCGCCCTGTTTCGGATCGCCCGCGTAGAGCAACGCGAGTGCCACGATCCCCTTGCCGTGGACTTCTTTCGGAAGGAACGGCAGAGGCGGCGCCTGGCGCAGGAGCGTCCACACGGAGAGGTCATCCGGCGCCTTCGCCGCGAAGTCGCGGTACCGCTGCAGAACCGACTTCGCTTCGGAGAGCGGATAGACGATCAGGCCGCTCAGCACGTTGGGGCCGACAGGGTGGAGTCGGAACTCGAAGCGGGTGACGACGCCGAAGTTGCCGCCGCCGCCTCGGAGCGCCCAGAAGAGGTCGGGATGCTCGACGGAGCTGGCGCGCACCACCTCGCCGGCCGCGGTCACGACCTCGGCGGACTCAAGGCTGTCGATGGTCATGCCGTGTTTGCGGCTGAGCCAGCCGAATCCGCCGCCGAGCGTCAGTCCGGCGACGCCGGTGGTGGAATTGATGCCGACGGGCGTGGCGAGGCCGTGGGCCTGGGTGGCGGCGTCGAGGTCCGCGAGCGTGGCGCCGCCCTCGATCGTGACGCGGCGCTTGTCAGCGTCGACGCTCGCGGCCTTCATTTGCGAAAGGTCGATCACGATACCGTCGTCGCACACGGCATTGCCGGCGATGTTGTGCTCGCCGCCGCGCACGGTGAGCAACAGCCCGTTGTCCCTCGCGAAGTTCACTGCGTGGACGACGTCCGACGTGGTGGCACAACGAGCGATGAGCTCGGGGCGCTTGTCGACCATCGCGTTCCAGATCTTACGCGCGCTTTCGTAGGCACCGTCGCCCGGAAGAAGAATCTCTCCCCTTAAGCTGTTCTTCAACTCCTCAATCTTCGTGGCTTGCAATTGCGTCATGGCTATTAGGAATTGACTTTGATCGTGCCGAGCATGTTGCCGTGTCCGCTGCCGCAAATGGACTGATCGCACGAGAAGAAGTGCGTGCCGAGCTGCCCCGAGTTCGGCGTGAAGGTGACCGTCTTTGCCACTCCTCCCGCAGTCAGTGACTGCGCCGAAATTCCGAGCGAGGGGATCCCGCTGAATCCGTGCGCGATGTTTCCGGGAGGATCTCCATCGCGGATCTGGAGCTGGTACGTCTGCCCGACCTTAACCTGGAGCGTCGAGCCTTCGGCTCCGGTGCCGGTGAAGTTCCATTCGAATTGGGTGGCCATAAGACTGATGACCACCACGGCCGGCGCCGTAGGTGTCGGCGTCGCTGTGGGTGGCAGCGGACTCGGCGTGCTGGTAGGGCCGCTCGGAATGTCGGTCGCGGTGGCGGTAGGCGGATTGAAGCCCGGAGGCGCCGCGACGTCCGGCGCCCCAACAATCAGGATCAAGTCCCCGGACTCGTTGTCCGCCTCCGCCGCGTACGTGAACAGCGGACTGCCCGCGTCGCTCGACTCCACCGTCGCGTATCCGTTCGTCCTCACCAGGCTCCCGAATCCCACGACCCCGTAGATGTTGTTGACCTGCGTCGCCGCGTGCCCTGCCAGCCCCAACCCTGTCGTCCCTAGCAGCACCGGCCCGTCGAAGAGGCGGATCGTGGCCGTCACCGAGTTGCCGTTGGGGTTGTACATACCGATGTTCGTCCGGGAATCCCCGTTGACCAGTCCCGTCAGCACCGTCACCGCGCTCGCCGCCGACGGTGGCAGCCCCGGGATGAACATCCCCACGAAACCGCCTGTATTGACCGGTGAGCGCAACTGCGAGGACACCACCAGCGTGCCCTGTGCCGCCCCGCTCGTGAACTCCACCGCCCCCAGAGACCCGGGACTCGCGAACAGGCTCACGGCGATGTCATCGAATGCCCTCGCCTGCCGCGGCGCCAGCGGAAACACCCGCGTCGCCCCGTTGGCCCGGTACACCGCCGTCACCGTCAGCACATCGGCGTAGGAAGTATTGAACACCCGCACGTCCGAGACGAACGGCGCACCCCCAACCCCCGTCACCGACGCCGCCACGGGCAACGTCACCGTCT
>DASPXO010000154.1:0-13841 GCA_035637235.1 Gemmatimonadales bacterium
GGTCTGGGCCGCGACGCGAGAAGGGAGGACGGTCAGGCACAGCGTGCCAAGGACTGCAGACGCCGCGCGAGCCCCGCTTTCCATTCGAGTCATCAGAACGCGACACCGAATCGAGCGTGCAAAACCCACTCGGGATGCCCGCTCGGCACCCACTCAGCAACGGGGCCCGCGAACAGATCCACGCGCCGGAATAGTGCGCTGCCGAGGACGGTGAACGCAGGCTGGTCGCGGGTGAAGCCACGGACCGAGGCATGCCGGAAGGTGATGCGCGGCTCGATTTGCGGCACCAGGATCCACCGCTCCTCGGACGGCGCCAGGTCGCGGCTGAAGACAACGCCGACCGGGATGGAAAGGACGCGAAGATCTCCGATTCTCTCTCGCTCGACCGACGCCGCCAGGCACGTGGCGATAGGAAGGGGCAAGCCCTTCAGAAGGTAGGAGCCGCCGGCCCGGACGCTCGCCAGATCGAAATCCCCCGGGTCGAAACGCGCGACTTCCAAGCCGGCGAATACGTCCAGCCCAATGGGGAACCGCCGGCCGATCTCCACCCCACCTAGTCCGGCGGGCGTGGACCTCCAGCCGAGATCGAGTGCGAGCCAACCGGGAGGTGCTTCCGAGGTGCGCCGGCACGCCTGAGGAATCGCCTCGCGCGTCGCGAGCAGCGCGAACGCACCTGCAAGCGTCACGCTTCGGGCGAAAGCGCGGCGCCGCCGAGCACGCGTCACGTTCTCGGGGCTGCCTCTAGCGCACGGGCCGCCAGGGCAAGGATCAGCCGGATACCATCTCGGTCGGGCAGCGTCTCCGGGGTGTCAGGCAGCCGTGAGAGCGCGTCCCATGCAATGAGCAGCAGACGACACTCGGTGTCGAAGTCGCTTCCAGAGAGGCTCTGACCCAGATCGGCGAGCGCCCGACTGAGTGTTTCGCTATTCTCGCCCGCGACCAGGACCGAGGTCATCGGATCGGCGGCATGCAGCAGCGCGGGGCGCAGCGCCTCGGGTGAGAAGGGTTGCGGTTGGACGGCCGCACCGAGCGCCGCCGGCAGCCTGCAGGGCTCCGGCGCGAAGGGTTGACGCTCGTCGTTGCAAGCGCCAAGGCCCAGCACGAGCAATAAGGGGACCGCGATCGGGGGAGAGCTCGACCACTTCTTGACGGCCTTCAAAGAAGATCCCCCGAGGCGTGGGTGAAAATCTATAGGATTCCACGCTCGTATTGTCAATAGGCGGCAACGCCTTCCGCCCCCGCCCACGCCTGCTACCCACCGGCCGCTCAGTCCGCCGGGACGTGGGCGACGGCTTCCGGCGAGGGGGAGGGGGAGGGTGCGCCGGTCAGCTTCTTCACCTTGGCCCCGACCCATGCCCCGAAATCGTCGAGGTAGGTGTACACGACCGGCACGACGACCAGGGTGAGGAGCGTCGAGGTGATGAGCCCGCCGATCACGGCGTGCGCCATCGGGGCCCGGAACTCGGACCCCGCGCCCAGCGCCAGCGCCGTCGGCAGCATCCCGAAGATCATCGCGAGCGTGGTCATCACGATGGGGCGCAGCCGCAGCTCGCCGGCGTCGATCAGCGCCTGGCGCCGGTCGCTGCCCTTGACGCGCGCCTTGTTCGCGAAGTCCACGAGCAGAATGGCGTTCTTCGTCACGAGCCCCATCAGCATGATCACGCCGATCATGCTCATGATGTTGAAGGTGCCGCGTGTCAGCATCAGCGCGAGCATCACGCCGACGAGTGACAGCGGCAGCGACAGCATGATCGCCAGCGGCTGCAGGAAGCTCCCGAACTGCGACGCGAGAATCAGGTAGATGAAGACGATCGCCAGCGTGAGCGACTCGAGGATGTAGCCCACCGTCTCGATGAAGTCCTTCTGCTCGCCGCCGAAGTCGAAGCGGTACCCGGGCGGCAGGGAGAGGGTGGCGAGCCGCAGCTGCACGTCCCTGGTGACGTCGGTGAGCGGCCGGGTCTGATAGTTGCCCTCGATGGTGGCCACGCGCTCCAGATCCAGGCGCTTGATCTCGTTCGGCGCGCCCGAGAGCCGGATCTCCGCCACCTGGCCGAGCGGCACCATCACGGGCGCCCCCGTGCGGCGATCGGTCTGGCTCGAGGCCAGCGGGATGCCCGCGATGTTCGCCTCGCTGCGGCGCGCCTCGGGCGCGAGCCGCACGACGACGTCGTGCGCCAGGCCGGTCTCGTCCTCCCAGGTGCCCGCCTTCTGGCCCGTCAGCACGGGCCGCAGCGCGTTCCCCACCGCCCCCACCGACAGCCCGACGTCGGCCGCCAGGTCGCGGTTCACCTCGATCGCGAACTCGGGCTTGCGTCCCTCGAGACTGGAGCGGAGGTCGACCAGGCCAGGCACGTCCCGGATGGCCGCCAGCGCGCGGTCGGACATCTCCTGCAGCCGCGCGAGCTCGGGCCCCTTCAGGTTCAGCTGGATCGGCGACTGGCTGCCGCCCGCGGCGCCGAGTTGCACGACCCGGGCCGTCACCCCCTGGAACCGGGGCAGCACCGTGCGCAGCGCCGCCTCGAGCTCCTGCTGGGAGCGCCGGCGCGCGCGCTTGGGGGTGAGCTTCACGTAGATCTGCCCCTTGTTCACGGCCTCGTTCTGCTGCGCCCCGCCGATCGTCGTGTAGGTGAGCGCCACCTCCAGCTGGGCGTCCAGGTACCTGGCGATCTCGAGCGCCTTGGCCGACGTGTACGCCACCGACGAGCCGACCGGCGTCTCGATCGAGAGGGCGGTCTGCTCGTTGTCCGAATTAGGCATGAACTGCCCGCCCACGAGGCCGAGCCCGAACAGGCTCATCGCCGCGACGAACGCACCCGCCGCGATCCCCATCGTCGCGAGCCGGTGGTCGAGCGCCCAGGCGATCAAGCCCCGGTAGCGCCGGCCCAGACCGTGGAAGCCATTGTTGAACCGCTCGAGCGCGCGGCCGATCGGCCCGCGCTTGGCGTGCCCCTCGGCCTGCGGGTCGTACCACAGCGACGAGAGCATCGGGTCGAGCGTGAAGGACACGAACAGCGACACCAGGACCGCGAACGCCACCGTGATGCCGAAGGGGAAGAAGAACCGCCCCACGATCCCCTTCATGAAGGCGACCGGGACGAACACGGCGATCACCGACATTGTCGTCGCGAGCACGGCGAACCCGATCTCGGCCGTACCCTTTCTCGCGGCGGTGTAGTGGTCTTCGCCCCGCTCCACATGGCGGACGATGTTCTCGCGCACCACGATCGCGTCGTCGATCAGGATGCCGATCGCCAGCGACAGCGCCATCAGCGTCATGATGTTGAGGGTGAAGCCGAACGCGTAGATCGCGAGGAACGACGCGATCACCGACACCGGGAGCGTGAGGCCGGTGATGACGGTCGAGCGCCACGAGTTCAGGAACAGGAACACGATGAACACCGTGAGCGCCGCGCCCTCCACCAGCGTCTTCTGCACGTCGTCCACCGAGTTCCGGATCCAGGTCGAGTTGTCCTGCACCGCCTCGAGGCTCACGCCCGCGGGCAGCGTCCGGTTCAGCTCGGCGATCACCTGTTTCACCCGCTCGGCGACCTCCACGGTGTTCGCGCCGGAGGTCTTGCGGATTTCCAGCGCGACGGCGCGCTCGCCGTTCACGTACGCCGCGTCGCGCTCCTCTTCCTGCGCGTCCTCGATCCGGGCGATCTGCCCCAGGCGCACCGGGATGCCGTTCCGCGTCGTGATGATCAGCTTCGTGAAGTCCTGCGGATCGCGGATCTTGCCGGCGACCCGCACCAGCTGTTCCGCGTTCCCCTGCTCCACCCTGCCGGCCGGTACGTCGCCGTTCTCCCGCTCGACCGCGCTCGTCACCATGTCGGGCGAGACGCCGAGCGCGTTCATCCGGTCGGGGAGGAGCAGCGCATGAATCTCCCGCTTCAAGCCGCCGACCACGGTCACGCTGCCCACCCCGGAGATGTTCTCGATGCGCCGGCTCACGACTTCGTCCGCCAGCCGCGTCAGGTCGCGCAGCTCCCACGCCTCCCCCCGCACCGACAGCACGAAGATCGGCTGGTCGGACGGATTGGCGCGGGAGATGACGGGCGGATCGATGTCCTTCGGGAGATCCTGGCGGATGGCGTCGATCTTCGCCCGCACGTCCGCCTGCGCGTCCATGATCTTCGTGCCCAGGTTGAACAGCACGATGATGGTCGAAAAGCCCTCCGTCGAGGTGGACTGGATCTGCTTGATGCCCTCGACCGTGTTCACCTGCTCCTCGATCTGTTTCGTGACCTCGCGCTCCACCGACTCGGGGCTCGCCCCGGCGTAGCGCGTCTGGATCACGAGCAGCGGGAAGTCGACGTCCGGGAACTGGTCGATGTTCAGGCGCCGGTAGGAGAACAGCCCCAGCACCACGAGCGCCATGATCATCATCGTGGCGAAGACGGGCCGCTTGATCGACAGATCGCTCAGGAACACGGCTCAGCCCTCCCCGCCGCCGGCGACGGTCACCGGCTGGCCCGGCTGGAGACCGGCGGCCGGCCCGACGATCACCGTCTCGCCGCCGTTCAGACCACGGGATATCTCGACGAGGGAGGCCTGCTCGTCGCGTGCGCCGGTCGTGACGTCGCGGCGCGCGACGCGGCCGCTCTCGACGATCAGCACGTAGGTCTTGCCGTCCCGGTCGGTGCGCACGCCCGCGAGCGGCACGGCCACGGCGCCCTGCACCTGCCGCAGCACGATGCGGCCCGACGCGAACAGCCCGCCGACCAGCCGCCCACCCGGGTTCGGCACGGTCACGTACACCTTCACCTGCCGGGTCGCCGGGTCCACGGTCGCGTTGACGCGCGACACCCGGCCGCTCACCCGGGCGTCCGGGAGGCCGGTCACGGCGACCGCCATCGGCGCACCGGGCTGCACGCCCGCCACGTACTCGCTCGGCACCGTGGCCTCGAACTCGAGCTCGCTCGTGTTCACCAGCCGGAACAGCAGATCGCCGTCCTTCACGCGGTCGCCTGATTCGACGGCGCGCTGGCTGATCACCCCGGCCACCGGCGCGCGCACCGTGGCTTCGTCCAGCTTCGTCCGCGCCTGGGCCGCGGCCGCCTCCGCCGCGCGCAGCGCCACCTCGGCGTTCTCGACGTCGCGCGGCGACACCGCGCCTTCCTTGAGCAGGTTCTGCATTCGCTCGTAGTCGGACGCCGCCAGGCGCCGTTGCGCCTCGGCGGAGAGCGCCGCCGGCTCCACGGCGCTGGTGCGGAACCGCGCCAGCACCTGCCCCCGGCGCACCGCCTGCCCCTCCTTCACGAGCACCGCCTCGACCACCTCGGGGATGGGAGACGCGATCCGGACGTCGACCGCCGGCTCGAGCGTGCCCGAGACCGGGACGCCGGCGATGAGATCGGTCCGCGCCGCCAGCGCGACGTCGCCCGGCCCGAGGATGGCCGAGCGGCCGGAGTCCGCGGCCGCATGCACCGCCGCTTCGCCGCGCCCGGCGCGACGCGCGGCCACCAGACCAATGAGGGCGCCCCCGGCCAGCGCGCCCGCGATCAGATATCCCTTCATGGCTGTGTTTCCCCGGAGTTAGGGCCTGTCGCCACCTGCTCGACCGACCGCCGGACCACCGGCACCGGCCGCCCGAGCGCCCGCTCGAGCTGCGCCAGAGCCAACAGGTAGTCCCGCGTCGCCTGCACCTGGTTCACTTCCGCCTGCTGCGTCAGCACGCGCGCATCCGACACCTCGAGCTGCGTGGCCATCCCGTTCGCGTACCGCACGCCCGCGAGGTAGTGCGCCCGCTTCGCCTGCCGCACCGTTGCACGGCGCGCCACCAGCAGCGCGCGCGCCCGCTCGACCTCCGCCCGCGCCTGCGCCACCTCCAGCTCGACCTGCTCGCGCGCCTGGTCGCGCCGGGCCTGGGCCGAGAGCAGCGCGGCCCGCGCCCGCTCGATCGTCCCGGCGGTCTTGAAGCCGAGGAAGATCGGGAACGAGAGCTTCAGCTCGCCGTTCCACCCGCGGCGGAACTGGTCGGCCGCGGGGAACACGTTCGACGGGAACGCCTGCTCCGTGTAGGTCGTGGCGAGCGAGAGCGTCGGCCAGCGGTCCGCACGCGCGGCGCGCAACAGCTGCTGCTGCACGTTGACGGTCGCCTCCGCCGCGGCGAGGCCCGCCCGCTCGGGCGCGCCCAGCGAGTCCGTGGCCACGACCGGGATCGTCGCGTCGGGCGACTCGAGCGGGGTGTCGAGCACGAGCGGCTGCCCGGCCGGCACGTTGACCAGCCGCTTCAGCTCGAGCACGCCAAGCTCGTAACTGTTCCTCGCCGCCACCACGGCCGGCTCCTGGTTTGCCGCATCCACCTGGGCGCGCAGCAGGTCGTACTCGGCGCGCGTGCCGGCCCGCTGGTACAGCTGCACCTCCCGCAGGTGATCGCGCGCCTGGGCCAGGTTTTCCTGGGCGATCGCGAGCAGCTGCGCCGAGTACCCTGCGTTCAGGTAGGCCTGCTTCACGCGGAACGCGACGTCCGCCGCCGTCTCCTGCTCGTCGAGCTGCACCGATTGCCGCAGCGACCGCGCCGCCGACAGGCCGGCGCCCACCTTGCCGCCGGACCACAAAAGCTGGGTCGCCTGGATCTGAAAGCTCCACGCGTTGGGCGCGCCGAACGGCGAGTTCTTGAAGAGCTTCGCGATGGCGCTCGTATCCTCCGCCGCGCCCTGATAGATGGACGCGAACTGCCGCGTATACGCGAGCGACCCCGTGACCTGCGGCAGGGCGCCCGACAGCGCCTCGCGCACCCGGCCGTTGGCATCCATCACCTCCGCCCGGGCGAGCCGGATTTCCTCGCTCTGCTCGAGCGCCCGGCGCACCGCGGCATCGAGCGTCAGCCGCACCGTGTCGCCGGGGGTCTGGGCGCCCGCCGGCGGCGCCGTGAGAAGGGCCAGCACCGTCACCATGATCGGCCGTCTCATCTGCCCTCCTTCGCGCGCGGCGTCAGCCCTTCGATCACCAGCGCCAGCCGCTTGCGGATCTCGTCCTTGAGCGGGAACGGCGGCTCGGGCGACTCGAGCCACATCATGAGCGTGCCGTGGTACACGTCGGCGAGCACTTGGCTAGCGCGCTCGGCAGCGACGTCGCGTCGCAGCTCCCCTTGGGCCTGGAGCTGGCGGACCACGTGCACCCCGAGCGCGTCCCAGCGCCGGCAGACGTCATCGTCCGGAGCGTGCATCCGGCGCGTCCACTCCATCGCCATGTGCAACGACAGCTCGCGGTCCTCCTCGTAGATGCTCGCGAACTCGAGGAACACGTCGCGCACCTTCGGCCACGAGGGGAGACCCTTGGCCAGGATCGCCGCGATCTTTTGCTCGGCGTCGGCCACCCACGTCTCGGAGAGGTAGCCGAACACCGCTTCCTTGCGCGGGAAGTAGTTGAAGAACGTCCCCTTGGCGACGTCAGCCTGTTCGGCGATCTGGTCGACCGTGGTGGCGTCGAATCCATGATCCTTGAAGAGCCTCAGCGCGGCCTTGACGATCCGCTCCTTGGTCTCCTCCTTCTTGCGCTCGCGGCGCGAAACTTCAAGCTCCGTCATCGGTTAGCACCTGGAGTCAGACCAATTATGACTGCGGTCATATTTATGGGCGGTACAATATTGCACCGCCTGCAGTACGTCAAGGGGCGCCCTGGGGTTCCCGACGTCGCCCGCCGCTCCCCCCACGAAACAAGTTGGAACGGCGCCGGCGCTCCACGATGTGGATCGATCCTCGGAATTCGGAACGAGAGGGGAGAGACCTTCACCAGGGTCGGGGCCGAGCGCCCCGCGCCGCTGTCCGTCTAGAACACGATGCCCTTGCGCAATGAGAAGCCCCAGCGACCGCCCGTGCGCCCGTCGCCGAAGCGGTACCCGATGGCGATCTCAGCCACGTCCCCCCGCACCGCGCGGGTGGGGCCCAGCCGCAGCGACAGCCCGACATTCCCGCCGAGCCGCGCCGGATCCTCCGCGTACCAGGCGCCCCCGTAGTCGAAGAACGGCGCCACCCCGACGCCCATCAAACCCCACACCTCGTCGCTCACCAGGATCCGATCCTCCAGCACGAGCGCCGCCATGCGCGTCCCGCTGAACTGGTGAATGCCGAACACTCGTGGACCCTTCTGCGCGAGCCACAGGTCGAACTCGGCCCCGGGCTTTGGCCGGCGTAGCGCGCCGCCCTCGAGCTGGAAGATGAGCGTGTGGCCCGGGAGGTTCTGGCTCGCGACGGTGAGCCGCCCGGTCACGCGCGCCGAGTCGAGGCTTCCCCCGTCCCCCGTGTAGACCCCGTTCGCCCAGCCGCGCAGCACGGCAAAGCCGCCCCGCCACAGCGCGCTCACCTGGCCGCCCAGCTCGGGCCCCACGCCGGCGCGGTCCGAGGAGTAGCCCCACGCCCGGGGCGCCGCCCAGACGCCGACGTGCAGGAGCTGCGAGACATCCACGTCTTCGCGCCGCGCGTACGAGTTGAAACGCTCCAGCACCTGGAAGCGCACGCGCCCAAGGTCGATCCCCGCGCCCGCCGCCGCGAACACCGAGCGCGCGAAAACTGTGGTCGTCAGGGGCGCGAAGTCCTCGCGGCGCCACTGGCCGCCAAGCCAGAGCCGCACGTAGTCGCGACTGGTAGCGCGAGCCGCCAAGCCCATGGTGACGCCGACCCGCAGCGCCCGGCGCTCCGCCGTCCTCGTCGTGTCCAACTCGCCCTTCCGGAACACGAGCACCCGCTCGGACGCCGCCTCACCATCCGTGGTGAGCGCCCGCTGCGCGGCGGTCTCGTAGAACGGCACGCCGACGAGCCACAGCCCACGTTGGCCGTCCGACTTGTCGCTGTAGACGGCCGCGAGCCGGGTGCGGCGCCCGAAGAAGTGCGGGTTCAGATATCCGAACTCGAAGGTGCCGCGGTCGGGAGTCTTGTTGTAGACGGCGGTGAGCGAGGTCGCGGTGCCGAGCAGGTTTTCTTCGACCATGCCCACGAGCCACGTCGCGTCGCCGCCGGTCGTCGAGTACCCGAGCTGCGGCTTGGTGCTCCAGCCGTCCGTCGTCTCGACGCGCAGCGCCAGGCGGCCGCCGATCCGGATCGTGTCGAGCCGCACGCCGGCGAAGACGTTCAGCGTCCGCAACGCGCGCGCGCTCTCGGCAACGCGCGCCGAATCGTAGCGGTCGCCGGGGTTCACGAGCAGCCTGCGGCGGATCACGCGGGAGCGCGTCGTCACGTGCAGCGCGTTCGCGACCCGCGCGACGGACCCGAGCGTCTCGCCGTCCTCCCCCAGATCGAACACGTTGTGGTTGACGACGACGATGGTGTCGATCGTCTGGGCGGACAGGCGGACGGGCGGACCGGCGGACAGGAGCACCGCTGCCATTCCAACCGCCGGTCCGCCCGACCGCCAGACCGCCCTATTTGATCGCGTCAATCCGCTGATGCAGCGAGTAGGTGACGTGCCGTGAGCTGTCGTTCCACTCCGTAAAGTACAGCGTCGCGTCCACCCTGCCGCTGAGCTGGCGCAGGCCGCGCGTCGCCAGGCGAAACGTGCCGCGCACCGAGTCCGGCCGGAGCGGGCGGCACAGGCAGGTGACCGTGGCGACCGCCGGAATCCGCGCCGGCGGCGGCCCCAACGTGTAGGGGGTGTCCGGCCGGAGCGCGCGCACGCGTCCGAGCTCGAGGCCCAGCGTCAGCGCGTACTCGTCGCCCTCGCCGGCCGCGGGGTTGAAGTCGTAGCGCGCGAGGATGACGTCGTCACCGCCCCGGGTCGTGTCGATGCGCATGCGCACGAGCGTCAGCCGCGGATCCGGCTCGGCCACGACGCGCGCGTGCCACTCCCAGCGGCCGAGGCTCTGCAGGCCCTGGGTGTCGTCGGGGCGGGAGACGTCGCAACCCAAGAACAAGAGCGTCGCACAAAGGGCGTTGCACAAAGACGTCACGCCAACGGCGTTGCACAAAAACGTCGCACGGAGGCGTGAATAGGGTACCGCTTGCAGCCGATCCCTCCCGTATCGTTGGGGCATGGTCCTACGTGCTTACGCGAGACGATTGCGGGTACACGAGCTCGCGGTGGAGGTCTCCGTCCGAACGGCCCGCCTGACCCGCAGTCTCGGGGGACCGGGGGTCGCGAGTCGCGCGGACCAGTTGGTGCGCGCTGCGCTCTCGATCAGCTCCAACATAGCAGAGGCCTGCGGGCGCGGCACCGTCCCGGAGTTTCGGCAGTTCCTGCTGTACGCGCGGGGGTCCGCCCAGGAGACGCTGACCCAGCTGCGGGTCGCGGCGGCGCTCGACCCCGCGCACTCCCAGGCCATCCGAGCACTCGAGAACCGCGTGGCGCTCATCCTGAAGATGCTGGGACGCCTCATCGACCACCCGCCGCCGGACCGATGACGACTTTGTGCTACGCCTCTGTGCTACGCCTTCGTGCTACGCCTCTGTGCTACGCCTTTCGTGCTACGCCTCTCGTCTTTTCAGTACTGCCCCAAGTACCGATTCAACTCCCACTCGCTCACCTGCCCGATGTACTCCTGCCACTCCTCCCGCTTGGCGTCGAGATAGCGCTCGTAGATGTGCTCGCCCAGCGCCGCACGGAGCACCGGGTCTTTCTCGAGGTAATCGAGCGCCTCGTGGAGGTCCCGGGGCAGGTCGTCGATGCGGTAGCGGCGCCGCTCCCGGTAGGACATCCGGGCGATGTTCTTGTTGACGGGCTCCCCGGGGTCGATCCGCTCCTTGATTCCGTTCAGCCCGGCCGCGAGCTGCACGGCCAGCGCGAGATACGGATTCGCCGACGGGTCGGGCAGGCGGTTTTCGCAGCGGGTCGCCTCGCCGCGCTGTGCCGGGACCCGGATGAGCGGCGACACGTTCTGCGTGGACCACGAGACGTTCACCGGCGCTTCGAACCCGGGGACGAGACGCTTGTAGGAATTCACCAGCGGATTGGTCACGGCGCAGTAGCCGCGAGCGTGCCGCAGCAGTCCCCCGATATAGAAGCGCCCGACGTCCGAGAGCTGGATCGGCCCCCCGGCGTCCAGGAAGGCGTTCTTACCCTTGGCGACGAGCGACTGGTGCGTATGCATCCCCGAGCCGTTGCGCCCGTAGATCGGCTTGGGCATGAAGGTGGCGATCAGGCCGTGCCGGACCGCGATCGTCCGCACGACGAAGCGCAGCGTCGCGAGGAAGTCGGCCATCGTCAGCGGATCGGCGTAGCCCAGATCGATCTCGTGCTGGCCTCGAGCCACCTCGTGATGCGACGCCTCCGAGCTGAGCTTCATTTCCTCGAGGGCCGCCACGATCACCCGCCGAGCGCGCTCCCCCCGGTCCACCGGGACGAGGTCGAAGTAGCTCCCGGCGTCCAGCGTCCGGGTCGTCGGCTCCCCGCGCTCCGTCTGCTCGAAGATGAAGAACTCGACTTCGCAGCCGACGCGCATCGTGAAGCCCATCTGCGCCGCCCCCTCGATCTGCCGCTTCAGCGTCGTGCGGGGGCAGCCCTCGAACGGCCGGCTGTCGGTGTAGCGGATGTCGCAGATGAGCCGCGCCACGGCCCCGTCCGAGGCGGCGTCGTCTCCGTCGCGGGTCCCGTTTCCCCACGGGAACACGCGGAAGCTGTCGAGGTCGGGGACCAGGAGGGCGTCCGCCTCCTCCACCCGGGCGAACCCCTCGAGCGCCGAGCCGTCGAACACCACGTCGCCGGCCAGCGCCCGCTCGAACTGGGAAGCCGGGACCTCCACGGCCTTGTTCACGCCCAGCAGATCGGTGAACTGCAGCAGCAGGAAGCGCACGCGGCGCTTCTTGAGCTCGTCGATGATGTCGCGGGCATCCGACATGCGCGAAAAGATACCGGACGGGCAGAAGACGGTAAGCGGTCAGCGGTGAGCGGTACCGCCCACCGCTCACCGCTTACGGGTCAGACGTCGTAGTACAGGAAGAACTCGTAGGGGTGCGGCCGCAGCGCCACCGGCTCCGCCTCCTTGGTCCGCTTGTAGGTGAGCCAGGTTTCGATCACGTCCGGCGTGAACACCCCCCCCTCGAGCAGGAACGCGTGATCGGCCTCGAGCGCCGCCAGCGTTTCGGCCAGCGAGCCCGGCGTATTCTTCACGTGCTGCCGCTCCGCAGGCTCGAGGTCATAGAGGTCCACGTCCATGGGCTTGGGCGGCTCGATCTTGCGTTTGACCCCGTCCAGCCCCGCCATGAGGAGGGCGGCGAAGGTCAGGTAGCCGTTGCACGACGGATCGGGCGCCCGGTACTCGACGCGTTTCGTTTTCGCCGACTTGGAGTAGACCGGGATGCGGCAGATCGCCGAGCGATTGCGCTGCGAGTAGATGAGGTTGATCGGCGCCTCGTACCCCGGCACCAACCGGCGGTAGCTGTTGGTCGTCGGCGCGGCAAAGGCGAGCAACGCGGGCGAGTGCTGGATCAACCCGCCGATATACCAGCGCGCGGTGTCCGAAATCAGCCCGTAGCCCTTCGGGTCGAAGAACAGGTTCTTGCCGTCCTTCCACAGGCTCATGTGCACGTGCATGCCGGAGCCGTTGTCCCCGAACAGCGGCTTCGGCATGAAGGTCGCCGTGTAGCCGTGCTGGTGGCAGACGTTCTTCACGATGTATTTGTACATCATCAGCTGGTCGGCCATGCGGGTCAGGGTGGTGAACCGCATGTCGATTTCGGTCTGGCCTGCCGTGCCCACCTCGTGGTGATGCACCTCCACGTCGACGCCGGCCGCGATCATCGCCAGCACGATTTTGGAGCGCAGGTCCTGGAGGCGATCCACCGGCGGCACGGGGAAGTAGCCTTCCTTGTGGCGCGGGCGGTGGCCCTGGTTCGGCGCGCCGTTCGACCCCGAGTTCCAGATCCCCTCCTCGGAATCGATGTGGTAGTATCCCTCGTGCGCGTTCTGGTCGAAGCGCACCGAGTTGAAGATGTAGAACTCCGCCTCCGGCCCGTAGTACGCGGTCGTGGCGATCCCCGTCTTCACCAGGTGCTGCTCGGCCTTCTGCGCCACGTAGCGGGGGTCGCGCGAGTAGCGCTCACCCGTGATCGGGTCCACGACGTCGCACGTGAGGGACAGCGTCGGCACCTCGAGGCACGGATCGACGAACGCGCTCGCGGGATCGGGTGCGAGCAGCATGTCGCTCTCGTTGATCGCCTGGAACCCGCGGATCGACGACCCGTCGAATCCGATGCAGTCCTTGAACAGGTCCTCCGTCAGCTCCTTCAGCGGGATCGAGAAGTGCTGCCAGGTGCCGGGCAGATCGGTGAACCGCAGGTCGACCATCTGCACCCCGGCCTCCTTCGCTCGGCGGATCACGTCGGCGGGGGTCGCCCCTGCGGCCGGCTTGCCTCCGGGCGTGGTCGTGGTTGGCTCCAGCGTCGTGGTCATAAGGGTCGGTCTCCTAGCGCGGTCTCGGGTGTGACGAGGGGGACGTGCACAGTCGATGCCACAAACGACACGAGCCCGGCGCCGGGCGCGGGGCCGGCGGACTCGCAATGATCGTATATAAATAGCCTATTCCGGGCATGGCGGAAAGTAGAGGCGTTGTTGCGCAGTGTCAACCGTTCTGTGCGCAATCTGCAGCGATGAACGAAGGAACTGGTTGCCGGTCCCATATATGCTTGTCGGCTGTCAACCGAATCGCGCAAAAACTGCAGAGATCGGGACACGCTGTTTTTCAGCCGTCCAGCGACTCCACGAAGTGCCACAACTCGATGGCCGAAAATTCCCCGAACCGCTCCTGGATCTCGCGCTCCGACAATTCCAGGAAGATCCAACCGGTCGTGCGGCGTCGCTCCCCGCTCACGAAGTGCACCCGCCCGCGCACCGCCCCCGGCCCCACCTCGGCGTCCGGCTGCATCTCGATGTAGACCTCCCAACGCTCGTCGCCGCGCTTCAGCTCGCCC
>DASPXO010000155.1:0-11496 GCA_035637235.1 Gemmatimonadales bacterium
CGCGCACGCGAAGTCCACGTTCGTCACCGTGCTGGGCGTCGGCGCCGCCCGCGCCGAAGCGGAGCGGCTGGCCGCACGGGCCGTAGACCGCTTGCGCCAGGCGGGGTTAGTTTCTCCTACCCTCGTGGAGCTGGCGCATTATATCGTGACCAGACCAAACTGAGCGGTGAAACAATTGCGGATTGTGGATTTCGGATTGCGGATTGGACGTCCGCCCTTCGAATCCGCAATCCGCAATCCGAAATCCGCAATGAAAGGGCACCGTGTCTCTCCTTGAATCGATCACCAGTCCCGCGGACGTCAGGCGCCTCTCGCGCGACCAGCTCCAGCCGCTCGCCGACGAGGTGCGCCGGCGGCTGATCGACGTCGTCTCGCAGACCGGTGGGCACATCGGGGCGGGGCTGGGCGTGGTCGAGCTCACGGTCGCCCTCTGCTACAGCTTCGATTCGCCGCGCGACAAGATCGTCTGGGACGTGGGGCACCAGGGCTATCCGTGGAAGATCCTCACCGGGAGGAACGAGCGGCTGCCCACGCTGCGCCAGGCGGGCGGCCTGTCGGGATTCCTGCGGCGCTCCGAGAGCGAGCACGATCAGTTCGGCGCCGGGCACGCCGGGACCGGCCTGTCGGCGGCGTTCGGGATCGCCACCGCGCGCGACCTGAAGGGCGAGCGCTTCAAGGTCGTGGCCGTGGTGGGCGACGGCGCCCTCACCTGCGGGCTCCCGTACGAAGCCATGAACAACGCGGGCCACTCCGGCCGCGACATCATCATGGTCCTGAACGACAACGGGATGTCGATCGCCCCGAACGTCGGCGCCATCAACAAGTACCTGGGGTCCATCATCGCGGCGCCGTTCACCGTGCGCGTGCGCGAGTGGGTCAAGACGATCATCGAGCGGGCGTCGCACCTGGTGGGCGGCCCCAAGCTCATCGAGTTCGCGAAGACCATAGAGGAGAGCATCAAGAACCTCTGGTCCCCCGGGATGCTGTTCGAGGAGCTCGGGTTCCGCTACTTCGGGCCGATCGACGGCCACAACATCGCGCAGATGACGCAGACCTTCGAGATCGTGAAGACGCTCAAGGGCCCGCGCGTCGTGCACGTGATCACGGAGAAAGGGAAGGGCTTCCCGCTCCCGCAGCCCGATCTCGAGAAGTACCACGCGCGCGCGCCGTACGACCCGGTCACCGGCGAGCTCAAGCCCGCACACCCGGGGCCGCCGCAGTGGACCAGGGTCTTCGGCGAGGCGATCACCCAGCTCGCGGGCGAGTACCCGAGCCTGGTCGCGATCACCGCCGCGATGCCGTCCGGCACGGGGACGAACATCTTCCAGCGGAAGTGGCCCGAGCGCTTCTTCGACGTCGGCATCGCGGAGGCGCACGCGACCACCTTCGCGGCGGGGCTCGCGACGCGGGGCCTGCGCCCCGTCGTGGCGATCTACTCGACGTTTCTGCAGCGCGCCTATGACAGCATCATCCACGACGTCGCGATCCAGCAGCTGCCGGTGATCTTCTGCCTCGACCGGGCGGGGATGGTGGGCGAGGACGGCCAGACCCACATGGGGCTGTACGACATCCCCTATTTGCTCGCGGTGCCGCATCTGACCGTCACGGCGCCGAAGGACGCGGCCGAGCTCATCGGCCTGCTCCGCTGCGCGCTGCTGCAGAGCGACGGCCCGTTCTCGCTCCGCTATCCGCGCGACAAGGCGCCCGGCGACGCGCCGCGCGCGGCCGAGGTGCCCCCCGTCCGCTACGGCACGTGGGAGGTGCTGCGCAAGGGGAAAGAGTGCGCCCTGCTCGCCGTCGGGGTGATGTGCCGGCCGGCGCTGGAGGCGGCGGATGCCCTCGCGGCCGACGGCCTCGACGTCAGCGTCGTCAATTGCCGCTTCCTGAAGCCGGTCGATCGGGCGATGCTTGCCGCGCTGGTGCGCGACCACCGCCTGCTCGTCACCGTCGAGGACGGCGTCGTCCTGAACGGGTTCGGCGCCGCGCTCGCGGCACTGCTGCAGACGACCGCGCCCGAGGTGCGGGTCGTGCCGCTCGGCGTCCCGGACCGCACCTACGAGCACGCGCCGCGCGCCCGCCAGCTCGAGGACGTCGGCCTCACGGGGCAGGGCATCGCCGCCCGGATCCGCACCCTCGCCGCGGAGGAGTCACTCACGCCCTCATGAACGTCGGGGTCGTCGGCAACCCGAGCTACCGCGATCTCAAGACTCTCCTCGCGCACCTCGCCCAGGTCGCGCCGCGCCTGGGACTGACGCTCGTCACCGAGGAGCAGATCGGGGCCCTGTGGCCCGACCCGCCGCCGCCCCGCCTCGCGGCCGCCACGCACCTGGATTGCCTCGTCACCCTGGGCGGCGACGGCACGCTGTTGCGCGGGGCCCGCACGCTGAACGGCGCGAACACCCCGATCCTGGGCATCAACCTCGGCCGCGTCGGGTTCCTCACCACCGCGACTTCCCAGACGCTCGACTGGGCGCTCGACGCCCTGGTGCGCGGCGCCTATGCCACCGAGCGCCGCCTCGCGCTGGAGCCGTCCATCGTCGACGCGCAGGGCAAGAGCCGCACCGAGCCGATCGTGCTCAACGACATCGTGGTGCACAAGGGCGGCGTGGCGCGCGTCATCCGGCTGCGGGTCGCGGTCGACGGCGAGGAGGTCGGGCAGTACTCGGCCGACGGTATCATCGTGTCCACGCCCACCGGCTCGACCGCGTACTCGCTCTCCGCCGGCGGACCGATCGTGGTGCCGGGCGTCGATGCGATCGTCGTGACCGCGATCTGCCCCCATACCCTCGCCGTGCGGCCCCTGGTCGTGCCCGCGCACGCGCGCGTCGCCGTCGAGCCCATCCCCCCCTGGACCGAGGACGTCCTCGTCTCGTTCGACGGCCAGGTGGGCACGACGATGCAGCCCGGGGATCGGCTCGTCGCGCAGCGCGCCGACCACGCGGTGCTGCTCGTGCGGCTCGGCCCGGAAGGCTTTTTCGCGCGGATGCGCAAGAAGCTGCAGTGGGGCGACCTCTCGGACCGGGAGCGCAAGTAGTGCTGGCGGAGCTCCGCGTGCGCGACCTCGCCGTCATCGCCGACGTCACGCTGCCCCTGGCACCCGGCCTCAACGTCCTCACGGGCGAGACCGGCGCGGGAAAGTCCATGCTGGTGGATGCGCTCGCATTGCTGCTGGGCGAGCGCGCGTCGGGCGACATTGTGCGCCCCGGAGCGCAAAAGACGGTGATCGAAGGCGCCTTCGAGTTGACCTCCACCACCCGCCACCGCCTTGCACCGTCCTTCACCGCGCTGGGGGTGGAGCTGGACGACGGGCGACTGGTTCTCAAGCGCGAGATCACCGGCGAGGGGCGGTCCCGCGCCTGGGTCAACGGCAGCCCGGCGACCGCCGGAGTCCTCGCCCGGCTCGGCGCCTTGCTCGTGGATCTTCACGGCCAGCATGAGACCCAGTCGCTGCTCTCCCCCGACGCTCAGCGCGACCTCCTGGACGCCTACGGCGACGCGGCGGTGGAGCGCGTGGCGGTGCGGGACGCCCACGAGCGGCTGCGCGAGCTCGAGCGGCGCGAAGCGGGGCTGGCCGCGAAGCGCGAAGATGTCCGCCGCAAGGCCGACTACCTGCGCCACGTCGTCCGGGAGATCGAGCAGGCGGCGCCACACGTGGGCGAGGACGAGCGCGTCGAGGCCGAGGCGAAGCGCCTGGCGCACGCCGACGAGCTGGGCCGGCTGGCGCGCGAGCTCGAGCGGGCGCTCGACGCTCCCGGCATGGGGCGCGCGGCGAAGCTGGTCGCGAGCCTCCAGCGGCTCGATCCCTCGGTCGCGCAGTGGCAGGCGCTGCTGGACGCCGCGTTCACCAACGTGGAGGAGCTCGCGCGGGCGGCGCGCGAGTATGCGGTGGGGATCGAGGCGGATCCGGGACGGCTCGCCGCAGTGGAGCAGCGGCGCGACGTGCTGTTCCGCTTGACGCAGAAGTACGGGCCCGGTCTCCCCGACGTGCTCGCCACGGGCGACCGCTCGAGGCGCGAGCTCGAGCTGCTCGACACGGCGGACCTGGACCTCCGCCAGATCGCCGAACAGCGGGAGCGCGCCGCCGCCGAGCTCGCGCGCGCCTGCGCGGCGCTCAGCGCGAAGCGGGCGAGCGGGGCAGCTCGCCTGGCGCAAGCGGTGAACGACCTGCTGCCCGCGCTCGGCATGTCCGGGGGCCGCTTCGAGGTGCGACTGGCGCCGCTCCCCGCTCCCCACGGGGATGGGGCGGAAGGGGTGGTGTTTCAGGTGCAGCTGAACGCCGGCTTGGAGGCGCGCCCTCTGGCAAGGGTGGCGTCGGGCGGCGAGCTGTCACGGCTGATGCTCGCGCTCAAGGTCGTGCTCGCCGAGCACGACGCCGTTCCGGCTCTCGTGTTCGACGAGGTGGACCAGGGGATCGGTGGGGAAGTGGGCGGGCGGGTCGGCGCCGCGCTCGCCGCGGTGGCGCGCGGGCGGGGGGCCGGCGGGGGCGGGGAGGGCGGGGCGGGTGACCGGCAGGCGCTCGTGATCACCCACCTGCCGCAGATCGCCGCGTACGCCGATCATCACATCGCGGTGGCGAAGGGGGCGGGGCAGCCGGGAGGACGGGGGCCACGGGAGGGCGGGATCGCGACGAGCGACGTGCAGGTGGTGCGGGGCGAAGCGCGCCGGCGCGAGCTGGCGCGCATGCTCGGCGATCCCGACATGGCGACGGCGCTGCGTCACGCCGAGCAGCTGCTCAGAACAGCCTCCGAGACGTCCGCAGCACGATCCGATACACCGTCGCGGCCGGCGTCACGCCCGCGCCGCTGACCGTTTGCTCGATCGAAAACCCGCCTTCCACGCGCGGACCCGCGTACGTCACCGCCACGCCGAGGCGCAGCCAGCGCTGCGCCGTCCCCTGGTCGAGCAGCGCGGCCGTGGTGGGAGCGCCCAGCCGGTCCGCGAGATCGACCGAGTCCTGAGGAGAGCGGAACGAGTAGTGGTCGCGGCGCTTCGTCCAGTAGCCCGCCGTGACCCCGGCCGCGAAGTGGTGCGCGAAGCGGTACAGCGGCGCGACGTCGAGCCCCGCGTAATCTCCCGGATCCCACCGCAGTTCGGTGGTCGCCGCGAACGGAACGAGGATGGCGTCGAACGGCGCCACGCGCCGCACCCGCGTGCCGGGCCGCTGGACGCCGGCGCGCGCGGCGAGGTTCAGCCACAGCCGGTCGCCCACGACCAGCTCCTGGATGAGCCGCCCCTCGAAGTCGGTTTGATGATCGCCGACCGACTGGCGCAGCCACTCGTCGTCTGCGTCCTCGGCGCCGGTCGGGAGCCGGGCGAGGGCGACGAGCGCCGCGGCGTAGTGGCGGCCGGCGGCGATCCGGTACTTCGCCGCCACCTCGATGTCAGCGAGCCGGTAGCGGAAGTAATTCTGGAACGGCGGGGCGTTGTACCCGAACCCGTGCGCGCTGTCGAGGATCGCGGCCTGGATGAGCCCGACGCTCAGCGTATCGGGGGAGAGCAGGAAGGCACGCTGGAACCCCGCGACGCCATAGGCGGTGGCGAGCGCCTGCTGGATGCGCGCCACCGTCGTGTCGATGGCGCGCCCGGCGTCGGAGGTGTCGAGCGGCAGGAACGGCGATCCGCTCTGCCCGGCTCCGTACGCCGCGCGGTGCAGCGCATCGCGCACTGCCTGCCACTGGGCCAGGCTGTCCCGCGCGGGACACGAGGGGTCCACGCCGCAGTTGTACTGGCCGGCCGCGATGTTCTGGTCGAAGCGGGTGAGCGTCGAGTCGAACTCGGCGAAGAACGCGGCGTAGGCCGCGTCGGCGGTCCCGCTGGTGAGCAGGGGGTTGAGCCCCAGGTTCGCGCCCTGGCTGGAAAGCCGCAGGTGGGCGCGCGTCGCGACGCGCACGATCGGCACCGTCACATGCAGCGCGAGCCGGTCGGAGAGCCCGAGCTCGGCCGTGATCGGCGTGGTGCGCCGCTCCTGCCGCACGGACAAGAGACCCTTCCCGAGGCTCGCGACGAAGCCGGGGACGCGGCCGGCCGTGCGGACGTCCTGCTCGAGCCGCGCCACGGCGGGGATGTGCGCGCCGCCCACCGTGTCACCCGTGAGCGGCAGGCCGAGCCGCAGGCGTGCCCCGCCGACGAACTGGGCGTCCCACGTCACGATGCGCGGGTCGAACGTCACGCGGACCACGCCCCGCCCGGCCACGTCGGTCCGCTCCACGGCCTGCGCGACTATGGCCCCGCCCGTAAGGGCGGGGCCCGCGAGAATCATGGCGAGAGTCATAGCCCCGCCCGTAAGGGCGGGGCCCCTCAGGGCGGGGCCCCTCAGGGCGGGGCCCCTCAGGGCGGCGCCCCTCAGGGCGGGGCCCACGAGCACGTATGAAAGGAAGGGAATCGCCCTTGGGTTCGGGCTCAGGGCACGGCCGGGATCGCCGAGCCGTACTTCGTGTTGATCGCCTGCACGACCTTCTTCGCGATAAGACGCTGGGTCACGGCGCTCGGATGAACGCCATCGCAGGAGAACGCCGCGCCAAACGGGTTGGCGGAACAGGGTTGGTTGAGGGCGGGAAACGGCGCCACCTGGCTCGGAATGGCGCGTAACGAGTCGAAGCTCGGGTTCGGGTCGAAGTACGCCCAACCGTTGGTGCTCGCCTGGGTGGAGATGAACGTGTTGTAGGCCGCGACGGTCGCGACGAGTTTGCGCAGCTCGGCCGGCTGAATGGTCTGGGGCTCGGTGCAGTACAACGTGTCGTGCGCTCCCGCGGCCGCGGCCGCGATGAGGGCGGCGCCGAACGGGAACGGCACCAAGACGGAGTCGCCCTTGCCGCCCAGCGCGCTGGGCGCGCAGTTCGGGCCCACGGCAAAGCTGTCCGGGAACGCAGACGGGGGCGTGTTCTTGAGCGCGAAATAGACCTGACCTGCGGACAGAAAGGGGATCGCGGTGACGTTCGCTACCCCTATCAGGAGCGCCTGCGCGCCCGCGGCGTTGATCGAGTCCAGGGCCTCGATGTAGTCCGCCTGAAACGTGGCGAGCGGTGTGATGTGCGTCGAGTCTCCGGCGTTCGCGCTGTTCGTCGCGGCACCCAGCACGTCGTTGTTCCCGATCCACACGCTCACGAACGTCGGCCGTGCGTCCATCATCGCCTGAGTCTGCGTGCGGCCCCCGAGCATCAGCTGGGTCAGAGCGTTGGAGTTCGTGCCCGGCGTTGGGCCGTTGAAGAGGAGATCCACGACCTCCGCCCCCGGCACCGCCACGTTGCTCAGGTACGGCGGGATGCTCGCGCTCCGGAGCAGGCAGGTGTTCTCGGTCGATCCGGTACCCAGGCGTGTCTGCGTGAACACGTTGGTGAACGGGGGAGGGCAACCCGGGCTCGTCAGGCTCGGATAGTAGAAGCGATCACCGCCCATCGCCGCGGCGACCAGAACCGCGTAGGACTGCTTCTGCGTCGAGTCGTTGATCCCGCCCGACTGGAACCCCGCGGTGATGCTGTTCCCCAGCGACACGTAGCGGGAGAACATCGCGCCGCTGGCGTAGGGGGGCACGGGCGTGGTGAACAGGGCGTCCTGGTGGCAGCCGGCCGCCGCCAGCACCAAGCCCGCCCCGGCGGCGAGCGACCTGCTCCTGATCCGCATCGTCGGGCTCACCTCAGAACGCGTAGCTGAGCGACACCCCGAAGAGGTGCGCGTGGAAGGTGTACACGCCGTTGTTCAAGCCGGTCGTTGGCACCTGGTTGAAGAGCGCCTCGCGCGTGCGGCCGCGCCGGTCGTTCTGCTTGATGTACTGGTAGGCGAGGTCGCCGGTCAGTCCGCGCGCCAGCTGCACGGTCACACCTCCCGTGAACTCGTTCCGGCTCCCTTCGGGCAGGAGCGGAGTCACCGTCTCGGCTGGCGCGGCGCCCTCGTGATACAGATACCCGCCCCGGAACGTCCACTTCGCGTCCTTGAGCCATTCTGCGCCGAGCCGGAAGCCATCGGTGTTGTCGTAGCGCTCGTGCAGCACGCGGTCAGGCGCGCTTTGGAAATCGAGGGTGACCTGATAGAACCGCTTTCCCCACCGCGTGAATTGGTAGTCCCCGAGGAGCGTCAAGTCGTCGCGAACCTTGTACGCGAGCCCGAAGACCACCTGCTCCGGATTCGTGATCGAGGTGGCGACTGCCTGTTTCGCGAGCACGGTGTTGAAAACGTCCAGTGGCGGCGAGGCCAGGAGCGCATCGACCGGCGTGCCCGCCGGAATGGTGATCGGGCCGACCGTGAAGGTCGCGGGGATGGTGAGGTTCGTCGGCACCTGCGTAAACTCGGCCGTGCCCTCGTAATCGAGCTTTGCGTGCATCAGATAGCGGCCGCCGACCGACAACCGGTCGTTCACCTTGATGATCCCGCCCCAGTGCGCCGTCACCGTCGTCTTGCTCGCCTCGAGGTGCGCGTCGGCGAAGTCCGTGCCGGGCGCGATCCCGAATTGGCCGAATACGAACGGTGGCGCCCCGGGAGGCGGGGGGAGCAGCGTCGGCGGCACCGGCGCGTCCGCCAAGTCGAGCCGCTGATTCAGCTCGACCTTGCCCAGCACGATGTCGAGCCCGCCGCCCAGCGATAGCCATGGGGTCACCTGGTAGGCGACCGTGGGCTGGATGTACACGGCGCGCAGCATGTTGTCGTAGCCCGCGAACCGGCCGTCGAACGTCAGCGGCCACCGCGTCTGGAGCCCGTAGGGGGCGAACAGCCCCGCGCCGAGCCCCAGCTTCGGGGTCGGGGAGTACGAGACGTACAGCTGGGGCACCGCGAGGAGCGGGTCGTCGAGGTTGGACTGCTGCTGGAAGATGTCGTCCGTGAAGCCGCCGTGCACGTCGATCAGGGTGACGCCGAGGGTGGCGTGCCCGCCCTTCAACCCGGCGAGGCCGGCGGGATTGAAGAACATCGCCGAGCCGTCCGGACAGGGCGCGGCGACGCCGGTGCCCGCCCGCCCCATGGAGCAGCTGCCCTGTTCGTAGATCCCGAACCCCTGGGCGCCCAGCAGGGCGGGAAACCCGGCGATCAGCCACAGCGCCGACCAAGCGTGCCGCCGCATACGGTGGTCTCCGGAAGGCAAACGGGGGCGTGGTGGAATCGGCAGGTACAGGCTACCATTGGCCCCAACCCTTGTCAAACCCATTGCGCGCGCAGGCTGCGGCGTTGTTCCGCGCGACGTTCGGCCGCGCGCCGCGTGCCGCGGCGTCGGCGCCGGGCCGCGTGAACCTGATCGGCGAGCACACGGACTACAACGGCGGTCCTGTGCTTCCGCTCGCGTTGGCCCAGCGCACCAGCGCGGTTGTGGGACCGGCCGAGCCGGGGGTGCTGGAGATCGTGTCGAGTCGCGACGGCCGGCTCGAGCGCATCGACTCTCGCGAGGGGGAGGGGCAGGCCGCGGGCTGGAGCGCGTACGTCGCGGGCGTGATGAGCGAGCTGCTCGTCGCCGGGGCCGCCCCCGCCGGCGGCGGGGCGCGCGCGGCAGTGGCGGGCGATCTGCCCGTGGGCGCGGGGCTCGGCTCGTCGGCCGCGCTGACCGTGGCCACCGCGAAGGCGTTGGCCGCGCTCGCCGGCGCGCGGCTCACCACGCGGCAGATCGCGGACGTGGCCTTCCGCGCCGAGCACGATCGCGTCGGCGTGCGCTGCGGCATCATGGACCAGATGATCGCCGCGCTCGCGAAGCCGGGCCATGCGCTGCTCATCGAGTGCGCTTCGGTCACGACGCGCCACATTCCGTTCCGCGGCCGGTTGCTGCTCGTGGACACCGGCGTGCGCCACGAGCTGGCGGCGGGCGCGCTGAACCGCCGCCGCGCCGAGTGCGAAGCGGCGCTGGCGCGTCTGCAACGCGAGCTGCCCGAGCTGGAGTGGCTGGCGAGCTGGCCGGCCGCGCGGCTCGCGCGCCTGAAGCGAGCGCTGCCTGAGCCGCTGCGCTCCCGCGCGCTCCACGTGGTCGGCGAGACGGCGCGCACCCGCTGCGCCGCCCAGCTGCTCGCCCGCGGGCAGCTGAAACGCTTCGGCCGGCTGCTCTACGAGTCGCACGAGTCCTGCAGGCGCCTGTACCAGTGCAGCGCGCCCGAGCTCGATCTCGTGGTCCGAGCGGCGCGGCGCGCTGGCGCGCTCGGCGCCCGGCTGACGGGCGCGGGGTGGGGCGGCGCGGCGCTCGTGCTCGTGGACAGGATGCGCGCAGCGCGGGTGGCGGCCGCGATCCGGCGCGCGTTCGACCGGGCGTACGGGCGGGAGCCGTCGATCACGCTGGTCAAGGCGTCGGGCGGCGTGCGTCGGGAGTCGGTTGGTTGATGCGGTGCACCAAGGTGATTTCCGAACGGCTATTTTTGGCGCAGCCGGGGTGGCGAAATCGGTAGACGCAAGGGACTTAAAATCCCTTGGGGAGCGATCCCCGTGCAGGTTCGAGTCCTGCCCTCGGCATTAGAGAGAGGATGCGCCCCCTCTCAGGTAGACAAAGGATGTGTCGCCCGCGCGTTGCGATCTGGCACGTGGTCGCGCCGGCGACAGTTACCGGTGATCCCACTCCAACCTCTTTCAAGCAGCCTGTTGCCGAGGGGTCGCCGTGCGTGGGATGCAGTGGGCCCGCTTGCAAGCTGATCTGAACGTCCGCCTGCGTCGGGGAGCGTGGTACCGGATCAGGGAGTTGGGTCCCCTGCAGAGCCTGGTCGAAGTAAGGGGGCAGCCCGTTTCCGTGCCTTCCGCCGTCCTGCAGGTCGTCGACTCCCCGCCGCGTCGCTGGACGATCGTGCCGCGCCCGACCGACGCCGTGCGCCTTCCCCTGAGCTGGGGCGACCGCTACGCCGTCTGTCCCAGTTGCCGCGATCGCCAGCCGATCGACGGCCGTCCCACCAACCTGCGGTGCCGCCGCTGCAAAGGGACCTTCGAGGTAGGCTGGAACGAGCGCTACGCGCCCGCGCTGTAAGCCGGTCTTCGCTGTCGGTCAACCCCCGGTTTCACCATGCTACGCGCCTTCCCCAATCGTGGCGTCCGTGCAACCATTCGGGGAGTCAACACGTCTTACACCGTCAGAAGCAAGCAGGACAGGCACGCCCGAGGAGCCACGCCGGGCGCCTGCAACGAGTCCGTCGGGAGGTTGGGACGATGCGAGCATATGCGATGCTGCTGGGGCTGGCACTCACGGGTACCTACGCCTATGCGGCCCACGTGGCCGTTGCGTCGGTCGGCAGCGGCCGCGCGGAGACAGCGGCTCCTGCCACGTTCGTCGAGACTCCGGTGTGGTACGGCGGCGTTCTCGAGCCGGTGACCGTCCGGGCGCGGGGCGAGAGCCCGGCGAAGACAGCAGCCGCGAGGCGACTGCTGCTCGATCAGGTGCCGGCGCGCTGTTCGCACGCGAGTCCGGCACACCGCGCGGCGGTCTGACAGCGAGTCCGGGGGGCGCCAGCCCCCCGGCCGCACGGCGCCTCGGCTGCCTTTCCGCCCTATCTCAACCCTGGAAACAACGCCTCGCAAATCCCCGTAAGACCTGCCAGTATGGAGTCGGGC
>DASPXO010000156.1:0-2585 GCA_035637235.1 Gemmatimonadales bacterium
CCTTCGGTGAGAAGTCGAGCCCGACGAGGCGGGCCCCCGTCTCGCGCGCCAGCCAAAGGCCGGGGCCGCCGCGTCCACATCCGAGATCGACGAGAAGGTCGCCCGGGCGGAGCGCGAGCATCTCAAGGATATGCGCTAGCCTGAATGTCCACGGACCGGAATTCCCCTAACGTAAACCGGCTGTCACGCCGAATCGGTCGTCAACCGGAGCGTTCGATTATCCCACCACGGAACTCGAACCGGCTGATCGAACAGGCCGGAGGCCATCAGGATGGGCAGGTGCGCCCGGCGATGGAATGACACCGTCACGTCGCGCGCGGTGATGTCGACGGTGGCGGGCATATCCACGAGATCGCGAAAAATGTGGCGGGCCTGAGCGTCGGCGTAGCCGCGCATGCGACGGGCGAGCAGGCGATAGAGTCCGCTGGCGATCACCAGCAATGTCATGTCGAAGTCGACTTTGAATCCCACCGCCGACGAGAGCGCATCCATGTGGAAGAAGCGGACGGCATCCGAGAGCGCGTTCTCGATCAGCATCCGGCGGGCGTAGCGGGTGATGAGCTGCTTGATGGGGGCCCGCGTGTCATTGGTCAGGAGAATCGTCGGCTGCTCGTGGCCGAGATCGAGAATGTAGACTTGGCGGAACGTGCGCCCGGCGAGGCGGACCTTCTGCTCGTAGACGCGGGGCGTCCGGTATTTGCGCGTGGGCACGTCCAGTTCAATCCTCCGCCAGGCACTGCGCGGGAGCAGCGCAATCTCCTTCAGGAGCTGCGGCGACCGTCGGCGCAGGGTAATGAAGGTAATCCCCATCTGGTCGAGACGCGCCAAGTTCGGGTAGGTCGTCAGGCGCGAGTCAAACACGAGGTGGCGCGGCTTGGCCTTGTGGATCCGCTGCCAGAAGGCGATGAAGCGGAAGACCTCCGCGGGCTCCTCGCCCTTGCGAATGTCGGCGTTGGAGTAGCAAAACGCCCGGCCCTCGGCATCCTGCGCGAGAAAGACCAGCACACTGGGTTGCCGACGGCTGCGCGCGGAGACATAGTGGCGCTCGACGGCCGGGTGCGCGCCGTAATAGGGCACCGAGTGGAAGTCGAGGTTGAACGACGTGGCGTCGAAGAGGCGGTCGCGGGTCACGGCGGCGTGCCACGCCGCGAGGATCGGGGTGATTTTGCGCGGGTCGACGCGGGAGGAATACTCGGACAGGTAGCTCTTCTTGGGCGTCACATTGAGGCCCGAGAACAGCGCGAGTCCTTCGTCGGTCACCAACGGCATCACATGTCGCTTGCGTTCGATGGCCCACAGCTTGAGGGCCAGACTCGCGCGCACCGCGTGCGTGGCCGGGATCATCGTGGAGCCGGGGAGCCGCGCCGTCCCGGCGAGGGTGTCCAGGTGCAGGCGGACGAGATCCGGGAGAAAGAGGAAGAGGCCGCCGCAGCGCGTGGTGAAGCGGCGCGGCGCGAGCGAGAACGCGCGCACGTCCGCCACGGCCTCGGTGAGGGGCTGCGGGCGATCCGGGCGCTCCTCGTCCAGCCGCCGCGGCAGCGCCGCGAAGCCCTCCGCCTTGAGCACCTCCCGAACCGCTGTGGCACTCAACGCCACGCCGCGCTCCGTCAACGCCTCACTGATCTCGTAGACCGAGTAATTCTGCTTCCGCAGATCGATGATCGCGTCTCGCGCCGCCGACTTCTTCGGCTGCGTCTGCGGTCCGCGGCGCGGCGCGAGAAAGAACTCGGGGCTCGAGTCGCGGCGGAAATGGTGACACAGGACGCGAAAGGATCCGACCGAGTAGCCAAAGGTCGCGGCGGCCTCCTGCGAGGAGCGATCGTCGACGAAGTAGGCGCGCAGGGCCTCGTACTGGCGCTGTTTGGGATGCGTCGATTCGAGGAAGAACCGGCGGCATTCGATTAGGTCTTTCGGTGCGCCGATAGGCACGCGTGCATTATGCGACACGCAAGATGTGGTGTCAACAGGCTTATGCGGCTACCGCCGGTTGTAGGGCGTAAAATGCCCACTCTATCGGGTTACACGAGGCGGTGGCTCGTGATCAGCACGGCCACCGCTTGGGGCGTGTGTGTAATAACAGACCGTTATAATCGGTATATCAGCGCACCAATAAACTAACCTCGCCTCCCCGTTTTCTGCCGTGTTTTTGCTGGGCCGAGCGCGACCCTGAGGTGCAGATCACGAGACGCTCGGTGGCAAATACTCAGGACGCCGTCGCCGCCGTCGACACGGCGACGCAGCAGAACACGGTAAGAACACGGGGGTGGCTGCCCAATTTGGACGCGCCGTAGGACAATCGAACGCTCCGGTTGACGACCGATGCCGCGAAGCTGACCGGGCCGGTCATGTTAGGGGAATTCCGGTCCGTGGACATTCAGGCTAGCTTGCAGTTCGGCCATGGAGAACAGCGGATTTCCACGATGCAACATTCGGTGGCAGTTCGAGCAGACCACCGCGAGGTCGTTCAGCTTCGTCTTCCGTTCACCAAGTGCGCGTCCAAGCGGGACCTTGTGATGAACCTCCGCAAAGCCGTCGCCAATCGAACCGTACCTGTGCAGGAAGTCGAAACCGCAAACCTCACAGGA
>DASPXO010000157.1:0-22252 GCA_035637235.1 Gemmatimonadales bacterium
GAGCAACAGCGGCAGCGACAGCACGAAGCAGGCGCCGAACAACAGGAACAGCTGCTCGAATGACAGCATCAGCGCCTGCCGCGTCACCTGGCCGTTCAGGATCATCAGCGCCTTGGATTCGGCGAGCGGCGGCGGCGTGCCCTGTGCGACCAGCGCGTTGAGAATGCCACCCAGCCGCTCGCGCGCCGGCTCGCTGTACGGGGTCACGTTGGCGATCAGGTCCGCGCGGTGGATCGCCTGGAAGCGCTGCAGCAGCGTCGCCGAGACCGCGATCCCCACGCTACCGCCGAGCTGGCGCATGAGGTTGAACAACCCCGTGCCGTTGGGGATCCGGCTCATCGGCAGGTCCGCGAGCGCCAGGTTGGTGAGCGGCACGAAGATCAGGCCGAGTCCCACGCCGCGGAAGATCAGCGGCCAGAAGAAGTCCGACATCCCGCTGTCGGTCGTGAAGTGGGCGTGCTTCCACATCGAGAGAGCGAAGATCGAGACGCCGGCGAGGATCGAGAGGCGCCCGTCGAACTTGCCCGTGAAGCGCCCCATCGTCGCCATGGTGAACGCGCTCGCGAGCGCTCCCGGCAGGATCACGAACCCCGTCTGCTCCGCCGTGAACCCCTGGAGGTTCTGGAGATACACGGGCAGCACGAACACGGTCGCGTACAGGCACACCCCGAGCACCAGACCGAACACCACCCCCACCGCGAGCTGCCGGCTCTTGAGAATCCGGAGGTCCACCACGGGATGCTCCGTCGTCAGCTCGTGCCAGAGGAACGCCGCGAGCGACACCGCGCTGATCACCGCGTAGGTAGTCACTTCGCGGGAGGCGAACCAGTCGAGTCGCTCGCCCCGCTCGAGCATCGTCTGGAGCGTGCCGATCCCCGCCGCGAGCAGGACCAGGCCCACGTAGTCCACCCGCTCCGCCTTCTCCTGGTGTCGCGAGTCCTGGACAAAGCTGAGGGACAGGGCGAGCGCCAGCATCCCGATCGGGATGTTGATGTAGAAGATCCACGGCCAGCCGAAGGCGTCGGTGATGTACCCTCCCAACGTGGGCCCGAGCGTCGGACCGACCATCACGCCTACCCCGAAGATGGCCATCGCGGTCCCATACTCCTCGCGTGGGAACTCCTCGTACAGGATCGCCTGCGAGGTGGAGAGCAGCGCGCCGCCGCCCAGCCCCTGGACGATGCGCCAGAAGACGAGCGCGGCGAGCGAGTGCGCGTTGCCGCAGAAGAAGGACGCGAGCACGAAGATCGCGATCGACCCGGCGAAGTAGCGGCGCCGCCCGAAGAAGGCGGACAACCACCCCGTGATCGGCAGAATGATCACGTTGGCGACGATGTACCCCGTGGACACCCAGGCGATCTGGTCGAGGGTCGCGCCCAGGTTTCCCATCATGTGGGGGATCGCCACGTTCACGATGCTCGTATCGAGCAGCTCGAGCACCGAAGCGAGCGAGACCGTGACCGCGATGATGTAGCGGTTCTTGTACCGGTCGGCGCTCGCGAGCGCCGGGAAGGGGAGGGCGGCCGTGGTCACAGGTCGGCTACTTGGTCTTGATCGTGACGACCACGCTCATGCCGGGCCGCAGCGGACGCCCGGGATCGTTCTTCCCGTCGAGTCGGACCCGCACGGGGACGCGCTGCACCACCTTGGTGAAGTTCCCCGTCGCATTGTCGGGGGGCAGGAGCGAGAATCTCGCGCCGGTTGCGGGCGACAGACTCTCCACGTGGCCGGTGAAGTGCCGCCCGGGATAGGCGTCCACCGTGAAGTCCGCCGGGTCGCCGGGGGTCACGTCCGCGGTCTCGGTTTCCTTCAGGTTCGCCGTGACCCAGATGTCGTCGAGTGGGACGACGCTCATGAGCGGCTGGCCCGCCTGCACGAGCTGGCCGACCTCGACGGTCTTCTTGCTCACGACCCCGCTCGCGGGCGCCGTGATCCGCGTGTAGGACAGGTTCAGCCGCGCCTGGTCACGCGCCGCCCGCGCGGCGCCGACGCGCGCGTCCGCGCCGACGAGGGCCGCCTGTGCCGCCGCCAGCGCCCCGTCGGCCCCGCGCGCGGCGGCCTCGGCGCCGTCGAGCTGCTGCCCGCTCACGATGTTCCTTTCGGCCAGCGGCTTGAGCCGATCGAGGTCGGCGCGCGCCTTGAGGGCGTTCGCCTGCGCCTGCTCCACCTGCGCCTCGGCCTGCCCGACGCGGGCGCGGTTCGAGACGCCCGCGAGCGCCACGGCGAGGTCGGCCTCGACCTGCGCGAGCCGCGCCGCGTAATCCCGGTCGTCGAGCACGATCAAGGTGTCCCCCACCCTGACCTGCTGATTCTCGTCCACCCGCACCGCGGCGACGAATCCGCCCACCTTCGGGAGGATCGGGATGACGTGCCCGTCCACTTGGGCGTTGTCCGTGGAGACGTGGCTGAGCCCGAAAACCCAGCGGCGCGCGCCCAGCGCCACGAGGCCGAGCAGGGCGACGCCCATGATCAGGAAGGCAATCCGCTTCCGGCCGCCGGGCCGGGCGGCGGCCGCGACGCCCTCCACCGGCCGGGGCGGGGGCGCCGTCTTCACGCCGGGTTCACGCTGCGCTTCGGGTTCGACGATCGTAGCCATGGTGTCAACTCATGTCGTGGGTTCGACCTATGGGCCCGGGCGTCAGCCCGGGGTCCTCTTCAGCCCGGGGTCCTCATTAATGAAGCGTGCGGGCGACGCCGACCGCGCGCGCCAGCGCGACCCGGGCGCTGGCGGCGGCGAAGCGGGCGTCGATGTCCGTGTCCCGCGCGCGGATCAGGTTTGACTGCGCGTCGATCACCTCGATGTTGCCGGCGACGCCCGCCCTGAACCGCTCGCGCGCCTGGTCGAGCTCATCCTGCGCGAGCCGCAGCCGCTCGACGGCGATCGCCTGCTGGGCTGCCGCCGACCCGAGGTCGAGCAGGGCGCCGTCCACGTCGGCCGCGATCTGCTGGCGCAAGTCGCGCTCGCGCACCTGTGACTCACGTACCACCGCTTCCTGCTCGGAGATCCGCGCTTCCCGGCGGAACCCGTCCCAAAGGGGAACGGTCAGCTGCACGCCGATCTGCCGCGTGGAGATGGCGCGCGGGACCGTGAGGCCGTTCGCGCCATAGTCGGCGGCGACGTCGAGCCGCGGCAGCCGCTCCGCCTTGATGGCCGCGCGGGTTTGCCGCGCCGCGGCGGCACGGGCCAGCTCGGCCCCCAGGTCGGGCCGGTTCGCGAGCGCGGCCGTTACGCCTGAGTCCCGGGCCGCCGGCACGTCCGCGGCGCCGAGCGTGGCCGCCAGGGTGTCGGTGAGCTCGAGCGGCGTCGCCGGATCGAGGCCGAGGGTCCGGGAGAGGTCGATGCGGGCGCGGTCGAGCTGGTTGCGCGCCACGATCAGGAGCCCCTGGGCCGCAACGAGCTGCGTCCGGGCGCGCGTCACATCGATGGCGGCGCTCACGCCGGCGGCCTGCTGCGCCTCCGCAAGCGACACCAGCTCGGTCGCGAGGTTGGAATCCGCCAGCCGCGCCGCCACGACCGCCCCCGCGCGCGCGGCCCGGAGATACGCGACCGCGGCCGCCTGGGCCGCGCCCTCCACCGCCTGCCCCTGCTCGGCACGAGTGCCGTCCGCCGCGGCGCCCGCCGCCCGCACACGCGTCACGCTCGCCCAGTCGAACAGCGTTTGGGTCGCCCTGAGCCGGGCGTCGTAGTTGTCGAACGGCCCGACCAGCTCCGGGAACGGCGCCTGCCCCGGGATCGTGGGGAACGAGATGCCGAGCGACTTGGAGTTGAACGTGCGATTGAGCCACCCGCCCGACGCCGAGAGCGACGGCAACAGCGCCGCGCGCGCCTGCCGCACCCGAGCGTCGGCCTCGCGCGTTCGCACAGTGGCGAACTCCACGGCCGGCGCTTCGCCGGCGGCCCGCCGCACCGCCTCCGCGAACGACAGCCGCAGCGGCGCCTGCGCGCCCAGCTCCGGCGCCGCGGCGAGGACCAATGCGACCACGGTGACCAGCCGACGACTACTGTTTCGCGATGCCATGGAGATACAAGTCGATGTGAGTGTCGAGGTAGCGCCGAACGTCGAAGCCCTCCGGCATGCATGACGCGAAGGCCCGCCGCACGACGACGGCGTGCATCAACGGTGACATGGCGAGCTTCGCTGCGATCTTGACGTCCACCTGGCGGAACTCGCCGTTCTTGATGCCGCGCTCGATCACGCCGGCCATCAGACGGTGCCCGCGCGTCACGACTTCGTCGTAGTAGAAGCGCGTCAGCTCGGGAAAGGTGGCGGCTTCCGCCATCATGAGCTTCGGGATTCCGGCGAGCGCCGTCTCCCCGACCAGCCGCCAGTACTCCCGCACCAACCGCTCGAGCAGCTCGCGGGCGCTGCCGGTGAACGACTGTGCCAGGGCCTCGCCCTGGGCGATGACGGGCACGATGGTCTCCCGCACCACGGCCTTGAACAGCGCTTCCTTGCCGTCGAAGTACAGGTAGATCGTTCCCTTGGTGACGCCGGCGCGACGGGCTACGTCTTCGAGCTTCGTCGCCTCGTAGCCCCGTTCCACGAAGACGGCGAGCGCGGCGGCGACGATCTCGCCGGGGCGCGCCGTCTTGCGACGCTGCCAGCGCGGCTGCGGTTTGCGCTTCGGTTGGGCGACGGCGTGGCGCACGGATCCCTCCGGATTTAGTTACTGAACGGTCAGTAACTAAACTGGGTTCCCGCTGCCGTCAAGTCTCTACAGAAGTCGTTGATATGTCAGAAGTTGGGAATCGTCCGGCCGGTCGTGTGCTCCCGATAGAACAAGATGAGCCCGGTGCTCGGCGGCTTGACCCCCACCTGCCGCAGCAGCGTGACGATCTGGCCTCGGTGATACGACGAGTGATCCACCACGTGCTGCAGCGTCTGCAGGTAGGTGTGCACGTACGCGCCGCCCATCGTCGGCGTGATCGTGATCGTCTGCGTGAGCTGCGCGTCGGTGAGATCGTCCAGGAACCGCCCCCGCTCCGCCTCTACCTCCTCCCAGCGCGCGCGCGCGTCCGCCAGCGAGGCCAGGTCCTTCCCCTGCGGGGCGGTGGGATTCGGCCGGCCGAGCCAGCGGGTGAGCCACAGGTGCTCCGCCCAGACGATGTGACACAGCGTCCCGTGCAGGCCGCCGTGACTGCTCTTCAGGTCCGCGAGATACTGCGTGGTGGGGACCGGGGCGAGCGCGTCGAAGATGCGGCGCTGCGCCCACGCGTTGAAGGCAAACAACTCCCGCACTGCCGCGACGGTCATCTGGATCTCCCGCGGCCGTCCGCTACTTCGCCGGCGCGACCTCTCCCGCATCCATGACGCTGCGCTGGATCACCTTCCCCTCGATCACCTCGTCATCCCCGATCAGCGACTCCGTGACCGTGCTTCGCACCACGCGCACGTTGCGGCCGAGGATCGAGTTCGCGATCGTGCTCTCAGCCACGGAGCTGCCCGCCTCGAGTGTGACGTTGGGCCCGATGGTGGCGTCGTGAATCGCGACGCCGTCCTCAACGTACACGGGTGGGACGATCGTGCTGCGCGGACATGGCCCCGACGGCATCCGGGCCCGGCCCTGTGCGAGCAGATGGTGGTTGGTCTCGAGCAGCGTGTCCACTTTGCCGCAGTCGTACCACCCGCCCACCGCCGCCGTCACCAGCCGCTTCCCCCGATCCACCATGTACTGGAACGCGTCGGTGAGGTAGTACTCGCCCCCTTTGCCGGGCGGCTGCTCCAGCACGTGGGCGATGCCCTCGAACAGCGTCTTCCAATCCGCGACGTACTGCAAGCCGATGTTCGCGAGCCGCGAGACCGGCGTGCTCGGCTTCTCGACGATCCGGGTCATGTAGCCGCGCGCATCCGTCACGATCACCCCGAACCGCTGGTAGTCTTCCACCTCCTTCACCCAGATGATCCCGTCCGCCGCGGCGGTGCGCATGATGCTCAGGTCGGCGTCGAACAGCGTGTCCACAAAAATGATCAGCACCGGCCCGTTCACGAACGGCCGCGCGAGGTTGATGGCCCCCGCGGTCCCATCCAGCGTCGTTTGTTCGACGAATCTCGCTTTGACGGGGTAGTGCGCGACGATGTACTGCTCCACGACGGCTTTGAGGTGGCCGGTGATCACGATCAGCTCCTCGACGTCGAGGCCCGCGAGCGCGTCCATCACGTAGTCCATCACCGGCCGCCCCGCCACGCGCACGAGCGGCTTCGGCACCCGCTTGGTGAGCGGCAGCAGGCGCGTTCCCTTCCCCGCGAGGGGGACGATGACCTTCACGGTACCCTCCCGTAGCGGTCCTTGAGTCGCACCACGTCGTCGAGCTCGGGCGTCGAGGCCTCGAGCAGGTCGCTCGCCGCCACCGCCTCGAACTGATGGATCACCTTCGGCTGGATGTGGAACGCCTCGCCCTGCGCCACGAGGCGCTCGATCAGCGTGTCGCCTTGCTGGATCCGCAGCATGATCTCGCCCGCCAGCACGTATATCGACTCGTCCTTCCGGTTGTGGTACTGGAGGGACAGGACGTGCCCCGGCTCGATGTGGAGGATCTTCCCGACGTAGCGGTCGGTCTGCGCCCAAATCAGCTCGTAGCCCCAGGGCTTGTCGACGCGGTAGGGAAGGTCGGTCATGGGAGCGGTCAATTGTGGATTGCGGATTGTGGATTGCGGATTGGCAGGGCGAGTGTCGAGACGCACGACACCTCCTTGCAATTCCGCAATCCGAAATCCGCAATCCGCAATCTCCTCATTCAAGTGGCAGCTTCAACCGCAACGAAGATGGTGAAGTGACGCACGCGGTGACGCACACGCCGCAGCCCACGCAGCCTTCGGGCTTCAGCACCGGATGCCCGCCCCCGTCGAGCGCGAGCGCCCGCTCCCCCACGGGGCAGGCGCGGGCGCACACGCCGCAGGCGGCGCCCTGGAACGTGATACAGCGCCCCGGATCGAGCTCCAGGATCCCGATGTGGATGCCCGCCCACCCGTCGGGTGGCGGCACCAGCGCGCCGGTCTCGCAAGCACGGGCGCACGGCATGTCGTCGCACACCACGCACGCCTGAATGGCCGGATCGATGATCGGCGTCGCCGTGGCGAGGCCGGCGGCGGGCGGCGCCTTGATGATCGCGTGCACCGGACAGACGTCGATGCAGTCGCCGCAGCGCGTGCACGAGGCGAGGAACGCGATCTCGTCCGCCGCGCCCGGAGGCCGGAAGTAGCGTCGCGGCGCCACCCGCGCTTCGGTCCGCGCCGTCACCTCGCGCAGCAGCTTGCCGAGGGTCTCGCGGAAGAACCCGCGCCGGTCGCTTGCCTGCAGGTCCATCAGAAGCTGGGGCTCAGGCTCACCTGCCACCGGAACGCGAAGCGCTCGTCTCCAGGGGCGCGGTCGGCGGCCTCGTCCCACCGGTTCACCACGAAGGGCAGCTCCAACCGCATCGTCCAGTCCAGGTCCTTGATCCGCTGTCGCGTCACGAGGCCGACCCCGGCGTCGTACACCGTCGTATGCGCCTTCCCTGGCCGCGCCGAGGGCAGGGCCAGCGTGTCGACCAGCCCGGCGTCTAGGAACACTGAGAGCGCCGCTCCTCGCAAGATACCCCCGTCGCGGCGCACGAGAGAGCGGCTCACCTCCACGTTGGCGGCGACCACCCAGCGGCCGCCCAGGTCGCCGCGGAAGCCCCGCAGGTTCGCGCCCCCCGGAGCGTGATAGTGGAAGTCGGGCCGCGCGAACAGCGCGCCGCGGCTCCGCAGCAACGGATTCGTGAAGGTCTCGTAGGGGTCCGCGCCGGCGATCATGATGCGGCGCTGCCGCACCGGGCCGGACGAGCCCGCGTACGCGCCCCCGAACACCCGCACGCCTAGCGTGGTCCCGAGCGAGAGCGGCGCGCGGGCGCTCGCCTCTCCCGTGAACCGCCCGAACCCTTCGAAGTCGTACCGGTGCGCCGATACGACCCCGGGCCCCGGGTTCCGGTACACCGCGCCCGCCCGCGCGGCGACCCTCGCCCCGAACACCACGCGGCCGGAGCGCACCGTAGTGGACACCCAGGGTCCTGCTTCGATCGTGCCGGCATCCTCCCACAGCCTACCGTCCAAGTACCCGAGATCGGTCGTGGCCATCCAGATCGCGTCGAACCCGGCGTGCGGGTCGGGCCCGTAGGTGAGATGCCGGCGCAGCGAGCGGTCCATCGAGAACGCCGCTCCCGCCCGGCCCTCGATCGCCCAGGCGGCCATGCTCGTCTCGGTGCGCGGCAGCGGCCGCGACACGGGGTTGCGGAATCGTTCGTAGAATCCGAACCGGTGGGTCGCGCCACCCCGCACCCCGACCGAGCCCAGCAACAGATTCCGGCTAAAGCGGCCCAGGTAGTTCTCCCTGTCCCGCAGGGCGAGGGTCAAGCCGCCGTGGTCGTTCGCCCAGGCGACGGGCAGCCAGGCCATGACCGCCCGGTCGCGCCGCACCACCTCACGGGTCGGGTCGTCGAGGCGCAATTCCGGCCAGCCTCGCTCCCGGTTGTTCAGCATGTTCCAGTCGTGGGCCACCACGCGAGGGTCGAGCATGAGGCGGCCCGGCTTGCGCGGGCTCGTGAACTCCACGCGCTCCACCTCGGGCTCGCCGGTCGCCCGGGCGTAGATCGTGTCCCGGTCCCCGATCTCCACCGGCATCCGGCCGTCGCCCGCGCGCTCGATCGTCACGGTCGTTCGCCACCGCCCGTCCGGGAGCCTCCGCCGCTGGACCCGCTTCAGCCGGTAGTCGATCAGCACCGTGGCGTGCAGCCACTGGCCGAACAGCCACTGCAGGTCCTGGCCCGAGACTTCCTGCGCCACGTCGCGGAACGCGGTCTCGTCCACGTGTTTGAGCTTCCAGCGGTCATAGTAGGTGCGCAGGATCCGCACCATCGCGGCATCGCCCACGACGTACCGGAGCTGGCGGTAGAACAGCTGCCCTTTCGTGTAGATCATCCGGTTGTAGGTGAAGAAATCGCGGAACCGCTCGCTCACGGTCGCGACCGGCTCGCTCCACCGCTCGAGGTCGAGATCGAGCACCGTCGCCTCGCTCGCGAGAAAGCTGCGGGGATCCCCCTGGTGCTCGAAGAACCACGCCTCCTGGAAGCTCGAGAACCCTTCGTCGAGAAACCCTTCGCGCCACTCGTTGTTGGCGAGAATCCCCATGGTGTACTGGTGCCCCGTCTCATGGACGATCAGGCCCAGGTCAGGTGAGTCGTTCATGATCACCATCGGGAACTCGGTGCCGCCCCCCTGCTCGATGCGGTCCACGTTCGTGAGCTGCGGCCAGGCGAACTTCCCGTACAACGAATCCAGCCATGCGAGCGCCGCCACCGTGCGCTCGACCGCCACGCCCTTCCCCCAACGCGCGGCGTTGCGGCGCTGGTACAGCACTCGTATCACGGCATCGCCCCAGCGGCCCTCCTCGTAGACGTACTCCGGGTTCAGGGAGAAGGCGAAGTGGTGGACCTGCTCGGCATAGAAGCGCACGCACTTGCGACCCGGCCCCACCGCCCCGCACCGGGCGGTCAGGCGGACCGGCGGACGGGCGGTTAGCGAATCCCCCGACCGCCTGTCCGCCTGACCGCCTGGCCGCCCGTAGAAATCGCGCTGGTAGTCGATGACGAGACTCGGATCGGCTTTCGTGCGCTCCCATCCCGGGTCGCCCTCCACCGGGACTCCGGTCGCCCCGACCACCTGATCTAGGGGGAGGTCGAGCGTCACGTCGTAGGTCGCGAACTCGCCGTAGAACTCGCCCGCGGGATACAGCGGGTGACTCTCCCAGCCGTAGTGGTCGTACACGACGACCTTCGGATACCACTGCGCGAAGTCGAAGCGCCGGCCCGCCCTGCCCTGCCGGCGCGGCAGCGTGGACGGCCGGGCCTGCCAGGCGATCTCGACGGTCATGCTGTCGCCGGGCGCAAGCGGCCGGGGGAGCCCCCAGTGCGCGATGGTCGAGTCCGGCGCGTAGGGGTAGTCCGGCGCGAGCGCGCTCCCCATCAGCGTCGCCTCGGTGATCCGCTCGAACGCGTAGTCGGGATCCTTGAGGTGCTGGAAGCGGTCGCGCCGCTCGGCGCTGTCGGCCGCGGACCAGCGCGAGCCCGGGCGGAAGGCGTTGAGGTACTGGTGCACGGAGAAGTCGCGCAGGGTGTCGGGTGAGCGGTTCACGTACGTGATCCGCTCGCGGCCTGTCAGGACGCCCGACGGCTCGTCGAGCGACGCGCTGATCCGGTAGGCGACGTGCTGCTGCCAGTAGCCCGCGGCCCGGAGGGACTGGTGCAGGGCCGCGGGGGCGGGAGCGGTGTCACCGGCCACAAGAACGAAAAAAACCGGCAGCATGGGATCGGGAAACTACACGCTGCAGGCCGCGCCGGGGAGACGCCACGCGGGATTTCGGCCGGCGTCGCGCGAATCGGACGACGGTTTTCCGAGACTGGCTCTGCATGTTGAGCGCGCCAACTCGACAAGGAGGAGTCAGTCATGGCAAATGTCACCCGCTGCCTCGTGGCGCTTGCGTCACTGGCAGGAATGATCGGATGCAGCGACCGTCCCCCGACGACCGCTCCCCCGAAGCCTCAAGCAGCCGCGAGCCCCGCCGTCGCCGCCCGGCAGGCGAAGTCCGAAGCGCTGGCGCGCCGCATGGCGCTCGCGCTGCAGAATCCCGCGTTCCGAGCGTACGTCAAGACTCAACTCGACGCGTCGCCGGTCCGCGAGCACAAGCTCCACTTCCAACGGTTCCTGGGCGCCGACGGCGGGCGCGCCGTGGCGGTGCTGGCCGGGCGGAGCGGCGCGACGGCCGCTGACGTGGAGGACGAGGCCCGAGCCGCGCCCGAACTGGAGATGTACCTCCCGGTGCCGGCCCACCGCCGCGCCTGGCAGGGCGACGCGAGTGTCCTCGTCGCCACCGCGATCCGCGACCACGACCCCCCCGTGGCGTTCGATGCCCGGGGGAACCGCCTGGTCCTGAGCCCGGACCAGCCGCCCGCGACGCCGGTGATCGCGCTCGTCCCGGTGGAAACGGACTTCGCCCCCAGGCCGTCGGTCATGCTGTGCTACGACGACTGCAGCGGGGGCGGGGGCGGGGGCGGGGGCACCTCGCCCCCTGCGCCGCCCGCGCTGGGCCTGTACATGACCCAATCCCATTTCACGCAAGATTTTGAGGGTTGGTTGAAGGGCTCGCCCGAGTTTGAAGTGCACATCCTCGGCCAGAAGGGGCAGACGGACTCCCTGACCGATTATCAATGCGCGGGTGAGCGCCAGCCCGTGCCGTACTACTTCGACCAGAACGACCTCGACTGGAGCGGCAGCGTACTGCTGTTCGGCCAGAGCCAGATAGACGCCTACAACGCCGCCCACCCGGGCCAGAACGTGCGGGTATTCGTGGTGGAGGACGACGATACGGCATGCGAGATCAAGAACGACCCGAACCGCTTCGCCAATCTGCTCCACGCCGTGGATTCGGCGTTCGCAGCGCTCACGGCCGGGAACGACTCGACCAGCGGTGCCGACAAGGTCTGGAAGGTCGCGCACGCGTTCCAGAAGCTGGTGAGCGCCCTGGCATCGGTGATCAACACGAACGACGAGCTGGTCGGCGACGCGGTCCAGGACGGCGTCGCCGGCGAGTTCCACGACGGCTTCAACTGGATCGTCAAGGGCGAGAACAACGTCACGAACGGCTGGCTGAAGCTCGAGATGCGCTGACCATCCACGAGAGGAGCGAAGCCATGACCCGTCATTGCGCAATTGCGCTGTCTCTCCTGGCTGCGGGCGTCACACCCCCGCGCGCGGCCGCGCAGTGGAGCCTGGGGCTGGACCTCGGTGCGTCGCGCTTCAGCGGAACGGCGCGCGACACGTCGGCGGCGGGCCCGGCCACGGCGGGCCCCGGTCATCCGACGACGCTGGCGCTGCGCGTCGACCGGAGATCCGGCAGCGCCGGTGTCGGCGTCAGCGTGCTGTACGCGAGCGTGGGGGTCACGGAGGAGAATGGCGACTTCGCCGTGGTGCAGAAGGACCTGCTGACGTTCGTAGAGGTCGCCCCTGAGGTGTCGTGGCGCTTCGCCCGGACGGATTCGGGCGCGGCCCTTCGTCTGCACGTGGGGCCGGTCGCCGACGTGTGGCACCCAGATGGCAGCACCAGCCGGACGCTCATCGGAGCCCGGGGGGCGCTGTCCGTCGAATGGCCGATCGCCAGCCGGTTGGCCGGATCGGTCCACGCCGGTGCGGTGGTTACGGGCGCCGTGTTCGAGGAGGACGACCTCCCCGCGGGCTTCCAGCGGCGCGCCACCTGGCGCCGCTCCGCATCGGTCGGCCTGCGGTACCGTCTCTGAGATGGCGGGAGAAGGCGGTAGAGGGCGGTCTCCCGCCCTCTACCGCCTGCTCCCGCCTTCTACCACCCTCTACTTCACTCCCCCCCCAGCATCTTCCGCCGCAGCGCGTTGAGCCTGCGCCTGAGCGAGCCGTCGAAGATCCGGTCCCCTACGCGCACGACGACGCCACCCAGGATGGCCGGATCGGCGCGGAAGTGGGCGCGGACTTCCTTCCCCAGGGCCCGCGTCAGCCGGTCGGCGATCTGCTGTTCGAGCGGGGCGTCGCTCTCGCACGCGAGGGTGACCCCCGCGTGCACGCGGTTCAGCTTCAGGTCCACGAGGGCGTGGTACTCCTGGGCGATCTCGCCGATGAGTGCCTGCCGCCCGCGCCGCACGACCGCCTGGAGAAACCGGATGAACCGCTGCGGCGCCGTGCCGCGCAAGGCGTTCTCGAGCAGCCGCGCCTTCGCGGCCTTCGCGACGCGCGGCGACTCCAGCGCGACGGCGATGCGCTCGTCCGTCCGCATCGCACCCGCGACCGCGTCGATCAGCCGGCCATAGTGCTCCACCTCCCCTTCCGGCTCCGCGGCGAGGAGCAGCGCTTCGGCGTAGTTGCGGGCGATCGTGATGCTCTTCACGACCGCTGCTCGAGCGTCGCCAGGTAGTCCAGCGCCAGCCGCCGGTTGGCCTCGGTATCGAGGTTCTCCGCGAGCACTTTGGACGCCGCCGCGATGGAGAGGTCCACCGCCTCGCGCCGCAGGGCCAGGATTGCCTTCGCCTTCTCCTCCTCGATGTCCTTGCGGGCGCGCGTGAGGTGCTGCTCGTACTCCTCCCGCGCCCGGGCGAGCAGCGTTTCGCGCTCCTTCTCCGCCACCGCCTTGGCCTGGGCCAGCATCTCCTGGGCCGCGGCCTGGGCGCGGGCGAGCGTCTGGCGCTGCTCCTCGAGCAGCTTCGCGGCCTCCTCGCGCGCGCGCGCGGCGTCGGCGAGCTGGCGCTCGAGCACCTGCTCCCGCTCCCGCACCGCCTGCAGCAAGAGCGGCCACGCGCTGCGCCGCAGGACGTACAGCAGCAACGCGAACACGACCAGCGTCCAGATGACCAGGCCGCCGTCCACCGTGAGGGGGCTGGCGCTGCCCGCTTCCTCGGCCCACGCCGGCGCCGCCGCCCCGGCAACGGCGAGCGGCGCGAGCCATGTCGAGTTCCGCATAGCGTCCTCGCGACGCGAGAGAGGGGCCGGGGCGCGCCCCGGCCCGTCGCCCGCTAGAAGGTCACCTTGCCCTGCATGACGAACGCGACCACTGCCGCGAACAGCGCCACGCCCTCGACGAGCGCCGCCGCGATGATCATGGCCGTCTGGATCCGCGCGCTGTTCTCGGGCTGGCGGGCCATGCCTTCCACGGCCTGGCCGCCGATCCGCCCGATGCCGACCCCGGCGCCGAGCACCGCGAGGCCGGCGGCGAGACCGGCACCGATCAGCGCGTACCCTTTGCCCGCGGCACTCGCCACCCCGGGCTCCTGAAGCAGAGCGAGCATGTTCAGCATGTCGCACTCCGTTGCGTGAGCGGGAGATCCCGTCTCGTCGCGCTCGCCCGCGCGTGCGCCGATTCTCCCGGCTCGGCGTCGCCGCGGTGGCTCCCTTCGATCGCCGGAGCGATCAGTGAGCTTCGTCCGCCTCCCGGCGGTCTACCTCCGACGGCGGCGCGAGCGCCCCCCCCCGAAGCCGTCGGTCCGCAAACACCCTAATGCTCGGCGCGCATCAGCCCGATGAACACGCTCGTCAGCAGCGTGAACACGAACGCCTGCAGAAACGCCACGAACAGCTCCAGCAGCATGATCCCCGTGGCCATCACCGACGCGGCGATGCCCACAACATAGCTCCGGAAGAAGAACGTCAACCCGATCAGCGCCAGCACCACCACATGCCCGGCCGTCATGTTCGCGAACAACCGGACGGCGAGCGCGAACGGCTTGGCGAGCTTCCCGATGATCTCGATCGGGGTCATGATCACCAGCATCACGGGCTTGAGCAGCGCCGGCAGCCCGGGCGGCAGATAGAAGATCGTCCCGAGATAGCCTTTGAGGCCAAGGGCCCGCATCCCCGAGATCTCGATCACGCCGAGCGACACGAGCGCCAGCGCGCCCGTGACCGCGATGTTCGATGTCGGCGTCGCGCTCCAGGGCAGGAGCCCCAGCAGATTGCAGGTCAGGATGAAAAAGAAGACCGTCAGCAGGTAGTTGACGTAGCCCTCGCCGTGGGGCCCCACGTTCGGCAAAATCACCTCTTGCCGGATGTACAGCGTCATCACCTCCATCGCAGCCGCGAAGCCGCGCGGCGGGCGGCCGGCCGCCTGCGCCCGGGCAACGGCGCGCGACGAATAGAGGAAGACGAGCGCCACGATCACCGCCGCGATGACGAGCAAGACGCCATGCCTGGTGGGCGAGAGATCGATCGCGATGCCGCCGACATGGATCGGTGGGAGCCGGGGCAGCTCGACCTCGACGGAGTAGGGAGCCTTCCAGTACGGCAGCTCGATCGCGTGCGAGTCGCCCAGGTGGTGCATGATGTCGATCTCGTTCCGCGAGGCGGCGGGCGCGTGCTCCTGGGCCGCCATGGCCCGTCCAATGAGCGCCCCGAGCAGCGCGACCATGCCCGAGATCCGGCCGAATCGACTCATCGCGCCTCCGTTCCCGCCGGCCCGAGCACGACCACAACCGCCTCGACGACCAGCAACGAAAGCAACACCCCGACCAGGACGAACAGCGCCGGCGCGAGGGAAAGCTCCAGGGCCGGCACGACGACGAGAGCGCACAGCCCCACGATGCCGAGGCGCGTGCCAATCCCGATCACCCAGGCCAGCAAGAACCGCTCGGTCCCGATCACCCGCACCAGCCACCAGCCCAGCGCGCCCTGCACCGCAAGCGCGAGCCCGAGCACGACCGCCATCGCGGGGCGTTCCTGGGTCGGGAGCACGAGGCAGAGCGCGAGCGCCACCAGAACGATCGCTCCCAGCCCGATCAGGTAGCGGCGGCCGGCCGTCACCGCCCGTCCTTGTCGGCCTTTGAGAGCTCTCGAACCAGGGAATACAACGTACCACCGAAGCCGAGCAAGACCCCGAGGACCGCGAACACGCCGTCGGTCCCGACCTTGCGGTCCACCCACTGCCCCAGCAGCACGCAGACGACGACCGTTACGGCCAGCTGGATCCCGAGCCCGGCGTAGCGCAGCGGGCTGTGCACGGCGCCAAAGCTACCGGCTTGTGAAAAAATTCGCAAGCAAGCCGGGCTGTATGCAACCCCATGTGGCGCTTGGGAGTATGATGTTGTAACCTTGGGAGCCATGACACCCAACCCCTCCCCCTTCCCCCGGCCCCCCTCCCAATCCGCACCCCAGGGCGACGTCGAGCTGCTCGAGCGCCTGGGTGCCGCGCGCGCCGATCTCCTCGAGCAGGTCGGTCGCCGCATCGTGGGCCAGCAGGGCGTGCTGGATGGGATCCTCACCGCCATCTTCTCCGGTGGCCACGCGCTGCTTCTGGGGGTGCCCGGGCTCGCGAAGACGCTGATGGTGTCGACCGTCGCCCAGGCGCTCGACCTCAAATTCTCACGCATCCAGTTCACGCCCGACTTGATGCCCTCCGACATCACCGGCACCGAGATCATCGAAGAGGATCAAACCACCGGCAAGCGCGAATTCCGGTTCGCGCGCGGGCCCGTGTTCGCGAATATCGTGCTGGCGGACGAGGTGAACCGTACGCCTCCCAAGACCCAGGCCGCCCTGCTGCAGGCGATGCAGGAGCACCAGGTCACCGCCGCCGGCCAGACCCACCCGCTCCCGCCGCCCTTCTTCGTGCTCGCCACCCAGAACCCCATCGAGCAGGAGGGGACGTATCCCCTCCCGGAGGCGCAGCTCGACCGCTTCATGTTCGAGCTGCGGGTATCGTATCCCTCGAAGGATGAGGAGGAGCAGATCGTCGAGGCGACGACTGGCGACCTCTCGGCGACGATCTCGCCGGTGCTGACCGCCGAGGACGTGCTCGCGCTACAGCACCTGGTGCGCCGGATTCCGGTCACGAAGCCGCTGGTGCGCGCCGCGGTGACGCTGGTGCGGATGACGCGGCCGCCGGACGACGAGGCGCCGCCCCTGATCAAGGAGTTCGTGGCGTGGGGGGCGGGACCCCGGGCGTCGCAGTACCTCATCCTCGGCGCCAAGGCCCGGGCGGCGCTCGACGGGCGGCCGATGCCGGACTATGATGACCTCAAGGCCGTCGCGCCCAGCGTCCTCACCCACCGGCTGGTCATCAACTTCGCCGCCGAAGCCGCAGGCCGGACGGCGCCGGACCTGGTCGAGGAGCTGATTGTGACGGGGCGGTGGCTCCCGGGGTAGGTATTAGCGGGTATTGATGAGGACTCCATGAACAAGGTCGTGCTCGCCGGTCTCACACTCCTCCTGCTCCGCGATTGCGAGGTCGTCGCGGGCCCGCGGCCGGGCGGGGGTGTGGTCAAGGGAACGTGGGGTGGCGAGAACGCGGGGTTGATCGCCGACGACTCGAGCGCCCACGTTCACATTGCTTGCACCTTCGGCAACGTGCCCGGGGCAATCGTGCTCGACGCCGCCGGCCGGTTCGACGTGCCGGGGGAATACGTCCTCCGCGCCTACCCGGTCTATGTCGGCCCATCGCTGCCGGCGCGATTCCAGGGCTCGGTCCTCGGCAGCGTGATGACGCTCAAGGTCACCGTGAGCGACACCACCGCCGACACGACCGCACATCTGGGCCCGGTCCGGCTGATCTACGGCCAGGAGCCCAGGATGCAGGCGTGCCCGATCTGCCGGTCGCCGCGGGGCCGTTCATCGTAACGCCGTCCAACTCCGCGGGTTGACACGCCGTTGATGCGCCCGCCTAATACTACCATTCGGCAACGTTGTGGGCCGCCCCTGTGGCGCCGCACCTGCAGCTGCTCACCCTTGGAGCTCCCCTGCTGCTCACCACCTCCGGTGAGCAGATCAAATTCCGCACGCGCAAGCACTTCGCGCTGCTGATCCGGCTCGCCGTCGAGGCGGGCCGCCGGCTCACGCGCGACTACCTGATGGACCTCCTGTGGGGCGACGCCCCGGCGCACCTGGCGCGCCACTCGCTGGCCCAGGCGCTGACGGTTCTGCGGGAGAAGGTCGGCCGGGAGCGCGTGCTGATCCAGCGGGCCGCGGTAGTACTGCCCGAGGGCACGGTGGACGCGGACGTGCTGCATCTCGACGCCCGCGAGGTGCCGATCCGCGGGCCGTTCCTGGACGGCTTTGAGGTCCCAGGCGCGGCCGGGTTCGAGCAGTGGAAGGACCAGTGGCGGGGCAAGCTCGGTCCGCGCATCCGCGACTGCCTCGTGAGGCAGATGGACGCGGGCCGCCGCCTCGGCGATTTCGCGACGGTGGAGCGGCACGCGCGGGTGTTGCACGAGGTCGATCCGCTGTCCGAGGACGCGGTGCGCGGGCTGATGGAGGCGCGCGCCTGGGTGGGCGACCGCAGCAACGCGCTCCAGGCATACACCCGGCTCGAGCAGCGGCTCGCCGAGGAGCTCGGCGCGAAGCCGAGTCCCGATCTCGTCCGCATCGCCGATCTGCTGCGGGAGGGGCGGCGGGCGGCCGCGCGGCCGCCGCGACCCGCGGGGTCAGGGGAAGCCCAGGTCTCCCAGGTCTCCGAGCGGCAGGAGAAGCGGTTCGAGGCGGAGACGCTGATCGGCCGGGAGCAGGACTTCGCGCAGCTGTACGATGCGTGGCTCGCCGTGCGGCGCCGCACGCCGCGGATCCTGGTGCTCACCGGCGATCCGGGCGTCGGCAAGACGACACTCGTGAACGCGTTCGCGTCGACCTGTCAGATGGAGGGTGCGGTGGTCGCGCGGGCGCAGGCGTACGATGCCGAGCGGGAGCTGCCGTTCGCGGTGCTGGCGGAGCTGATCAAGCAGCTCGCTCTCCAGCGCGCCATCGGCGGCGCGGAGCCCGAGGCGTTGAGCGAGCTGTCGCGCATCTCCGCCGAGATCTTGCACGCCTTTCCCGGGGTGCCGAAGCCCGTCGAGTGGGCGGCGGAGGTGATCCCGTTGCGGCTGGCGGACGCGTTTCTCAAGGCGGTCGAGGCAGCCACCGAAGAGAGCCCGCTGGTGCTCGTGGTGGACGACATTCATGCCGCCGACAATGCCAGCGCCGCCATCCTGCACATGGTGGCCCGCAAGCTGTCCCGCACTCGCCTGCTGCTGATTCTCACGGGGCGCACCAACGAGCTGCGCACCACAGCGGCGCCGGGCGCGCTCGTGTCGGACGCGACGGTGCCGGCGCTGCAGCCGCTCGAGCTCGACCTCCTCACACCGGACGCGGCCGAACGGCTCGTGAGCGCGGTCGCGGCCCAGCGGGAGGGGTGGGCCGGGGAGCTGCCCAGCGAGCGCATTCTCCGGGCGGGCAACGGCAATCCGCTGGCGCTCGAGCTGCTCACCCGGGAGTGGGTGGCGCACGGCTCGGGCTCGCTGCTGGCGGATCTCGAGGCGCTGAACACCCAGCCGGTGGCGACGCTGGGCATCCCGCGGGCCATCGGGGCGGTGTTCGAGCGCCAGAGGTATCGGCTCGACGCCCCGTCCCGCGCGGCGCTGGATCTGGCGGCTGTGCTCGGCCGGAGGCTGGCGGATCTCCTGCTTTACGAGGTCGTCGGCCTGTCACCAACGGCGGCGGGGGAGGCCTTCTCGCGGCTTCGCGAGGAGGGACTCTTGCGGGAGATCCACGGCGGCCTGGAGTTCCGAAACGAGCTGATCCGAGCGCAGGCGTATTACGCGATCACGGCAACGGCTCGGCAGCATTTGCATCGGGAGGTGGGGGAGAGGCTGGCGACACGAGTCGCTCAAGGCGGTAGCGAACGGTCAGGTCAGCTCGAGATCGCCTGGCACTTCTTGCGCGGCTCGGATCCCGCGCGCGCCCTGGCATTCGGACTCGGAGGGGCGGAAGCGGCCATCGCAGTGGGAGCGCCCTACGAGGCGGAACGGATATTGGGGGTCCTCGTGACAGAGCCGTGCGCCGCGGATTCGAGCCAGGTCATCAGCTTGCTGTACGCCAGGGCGCTGCTGGACCAGTCCAAAGCCCAGGCTGCCTTACCGACGCTCGAAAGGCTGTTGTGCGACGCCGCCCTGTCGGCGAAGCAGTTTGCCGAGGCAGCGGCCATGCGGGCAGCCGCGGAGTTCCTGCTGAACCGGGAAGAGGGAGCGCGCTACTGCGAAGCAGCCGACCTGGCCGTGAGATCCGCCCGGACGGCTGGGGATCAGAAGCTTCTCGCCAAGGCGCTCTTTCAACTCGCGAGGTCGGGCATCATGGCGGGAGACGTCGCGAGGGTGCACGCTGCGGAACTGGAGCTGCAACAACTCCTTCAAGAACCGCATGCCAAAAAACCGTCCTCGGTCTTGCATACCCTCGCGTACTGCAGGCACTTCCTCAGCGACCCACGGTCGGCTACGTGCACGTTCGAGCGGGCCTTCGCGCAGGAAGCGGATCCCACCAATCCATCTGAGCTGATCACCGCGCTAATTGGCTACGCTTACTGCAAATACTGCCTCTGCGAGTTACGCACATCTCACGACGTGTACTCGCAGGCGTTTGAGCTGTCCAGGAAGATTGGGGACGACTGTAGGGCTTCAATACTGGCCAGCAAGCTGTGTCAGGTCGCGACCATGCGCGGAGCCTACGCTGAGGCGATTGAACTGGGTCTTCGAAGCGTCGAATACGGCAGGAAAGCTCTCAGTCAGCCGGACTACGTCATATCGTACATCAACCTGGCCGAAGCCTACGTGCTGAATCGCCAGACAAGCGATGCGCTATTGTGGCTGGAAGAGGCGCGCAAGTGGATGGAGCGCGAGAGAAACTGGCAAGTTCAAATCAGCTACCTCCTCGAATCCGCCAGCTTTGCGCTGATGCTCGGGAACGTGGGTCACGCCCTGGATCTCATAGCGTCCGTAGAACAGACCGCTCGGGGGAGAGAGCCTGCGCTCTCAGATCCCAGCATGTACGCCAAGCTCACGGCGTTCCGAGCTGCCCATGTCGACAGTGACCAGAGCGCCACGGCGATAGCCAACAAAGTCAGAGAACGCTTTCGAGGGCGGCATCCGATGCACTACCTCAATGCGCTCGGGACGGTGGCCTGGCTGGAGCGGCGTCAGACAGGCAGGTACACTCCAGAAACGGAGAAGGAGCTGGAGTTGTTCGACAAGCTCGGCGTAATCGGGAAGCGGGCCCTACTCAAAGCTCAGGGGTTTCTGGACTAACCTCCAGACCACACGTCATTATCAGAGCGCAGGGCCGCTTGGATTGACGAGAAACGAGCCCTCTTTCACAGCACCGGGCGATGGAATCCCCCTGGAGGCGACGGGTCGCTGGCCAGCTGGGTGCTGCCAGTGAGTCGGAGCGCGGCGGATCGGCAACGGAGTAGATGCAGCAACGAGGCGTCGAATCGCTGCCGACTTCGTTGCGATGTCTACAAGACGGGGATCGAACTGTCTCCCCGAATACTTCCGGAATTCCTCCGTGACTCTCTCCAAGGGGAGGGCGCTTCTGTAGGGCCGGTCGGTCGTCATCGCGTCGAGCGTGTCCGCAATCATGATGATTCGGGCACCGATGGGAATGTCCTCACCAGCCAACCCACCTGGATATCCGGTGCCGTCGAAGCTCTCGTGGTGATGCCGGACGGCCTTCTCCACCGAACCCCTCAGGCTGGAAATCGTGGTGATGATCTCTGCGCTTCGCTCCGGATGCGTCTGCAGCAGACCCTTTTCCTCAGTCGTCAGCTTGCCCTCCTTTCGAAGCAAGGGGGCGTACTCCTCATACACCTTCCCCACATCGTGAAGCAGCGCGGCGGTTGCGATCTGCTCGACTTGCCTCGCCGGTACGCCTGCTTCCTTGGCGAGAACTCTGGCGTACCGTGAAACCCGGTGGGAGTGTCCCGATGTGTAGGGATCCCGAGCTTCGATCTGCTTGACCATCAGCTCCAACAATTCGCGACTCGCCTGCTGCAGTCGCAAGTTCTGCACGTAAATGTGGCGGACGATGAAGAGGGGCACGGCAATCGCCACGACTCCGCCAAGCTCCCATCTCACATACAAGTACGTCAAGAGTGCCGGCAGTGGCGTGGCAAACAGGTCGTACAACACGGAGCCGCCAAAAATCCTTCCCCACGCAGCAGCGAAATCGATACCCTCGGAAAGAGAAACCGCGAAGCTGACGGCCACCGAACTGACGGCGGAATAGGCCACAGCGGATAACAGGATCGCTGCGGGCACTAGTTCGAAGCTGTGTACCGACGGGTGCCCACCGAACAACCGGTACGCTGAGGCAGCCAGTCCGAGCGCCAGAACCTCTTTGGAGGCGTTGAAGATGATCTTGATCCAGGGCTTCTTGCGCACCCAAAGATCAACGAGAAAGAACGTGACGCCGCCAAGTGCCATCGCCCAAAACGGCTCGAACAGGAATGTGGCAGCTAAGAAGGGGATGAACGCCACGGAAACGGTGGCAGTACCAAGCTGCACGCTGACAGAGGTAATCTCAGCCGCGAGCGCAACTATCAGGATCGCAATCAGGCCGTTCAGGAACGAGCTGGACCAATCCCAAACCTGCACGTCGCTCGCCAGGAGAAGCGCGGCGAGTGCCCCCATTGCGATCACGGAGACGTAAAACCTGAGCAGCCGGGACCTGCGAGACGCGGATACTTCCATCGCTTAGGATTCCCGTGAAGTGGGAGAGGGGCGGCCCCAAGTAACCGTTACCAACCCGCCGACAAGTCCGCCATCAGCACGCGTAAAAGCGCACCGAACAGTAACGCGAGAAGCTTGATTCCGAACATTGAGCGTCACCTCCTTAGGACCTACGAGTAGCTGCCTCGTCAGACCTAGAGTGGCACGCCTCGCTACGGCGCACCCGACGCTCCGCTCGTCAGCTTTTCGCTCGACTCCGCTCGG
>DASPXO010000158.1:0-11855 GCA_035637235.1 Gemmatimonadales bacterium
GGAGCTCAAGGCCATTTCCCAAACATCCTGCGGCGTCTTGCAGAAGATGGGACCACAGATCCAATGGGTGCACAGTTACGTTACGGACAACAAGATCTACTGCGTCTACGTCGCGCCCGACGAGGCCACCGTTCGTAAGCACGCGCAGCAGGGTGGCTTTCCCGCCAACGTCGTCGCGCGGGTTTACACGATGATCGAGCCGACCACCGCCGAGTAGGACGCGCTGCGCGTGCTGGCCGAGCGCGTGGTGCACGGAGAGGCCAAGGAACTCTTGACCGTCTCCTTTAAGGAAATCGATCACGCAGCGTCCGCCATTCGAGAGCTGCTGCTGGAGAGGGTGTAGCTTCGGGTCGCTCCTGTTCCAATGCTTCGGATCGTCCTCGCGGTAGCCCTTGCATTGACAGTCTTGGTTGTGCTGCCGTGGTGGCTCCGGTCCCGACGCCGGCGCCGCGAGCCGGCGGCTCAGGCCGGCCCGCTGCTGCGTCAGAAGATTCTCTCGCGCGCATTCCTCGCCGATTTCCCACCGGGCACACCAGGTGCGCCACGGTGCGTCATCATGGACTGGAACGTGAGCGGTGGCGTCGCCACCCTCGCCGCCTTTGACGACGGCTCGGTGAGCCTCTACTTGAGCTCCGGCGGCGGCATAATCGGCGCGGGCGCCCACGACAACGTCGCGCGGGCGGCGGTCCCCTTCCGCGAGGAAGCGCAGCGGCTGCTATCGCACATGTCGCCGGTCACTACCTTTCCGCCCCCGGCGCGCAACCATGCCGTCATATTCTATGTCGTTACGGATTCGACGACTCTCTCATCCGGCGAAATGGACGGCGCCACCGCGCGCTCGGGCGACCCGTTTGCGGTGTTGCAGCAAAAGGCCCAGGCGCTGATGACGGAGGTCCGCCGCGCCTCCTTGCGACCGAGAACGATGTCCCCGATCGAAAAGCAGGACCCAACCGAGCCCCTCTGATGAGCTACGTCATCGTTGGGCTCGTGGCGATTCTCCTGCTGACTGCCGGTGCCGTGCTGCGCACTCGCATTCGGAACCGGAGGCAGCTTGAATCCCTCGCCACGGCCGTCGAGGCGATGCGTCGCGCGGCATCACAGGAGATCACGTACCGACCCCCGAATCCGGCGGAGGCCGCGCTGGGCGACGATCGGGGACTCTTCGAGGCGGCAGAACGCGAGCTGCACGAGCAAGGACTGACGGTGCTCGGCGACGTGGTTGAAGAGCAGCCTGGCGGGGTCGTCATCGGGACTACCCGGTGGTTCGTCGATCCGAGCCGCACCGTCACCGGTTGGTTCGGGGTCGTGCGGCACCGCGAAAGCGGAGCCGTCAACCCGACCATGATGGTCTTCTCGGAATCCGAGTCCGGTGACGTCTTCCTCACAGGCCGCGGAGCCGTTGGTCGCGTCCTGGCGCGGCCGCCGGCCGTCCATCGCGCGTTCTACCCTTGGAACGAGAGGCTCGCTCGGGTACTCGAGTGCCATCTGTTGCAGACCGTGCAGGCGCCGACCGGCAGGAAGAGCGCGCTGCGACAGGTCGAGGGGATCGATGAGGCAGTGGCGCTGGTGGCGCGACTCCGTGAGACCACGGCAAGGTGGCGGGCTTCGCAACCCCGTAAGGCTCTGCTCGAAGAGGACGTTCGCTCACTCCTGCAGGAGCGCTTCATGGATCTCGGGCGTCCTCTCATCGAGCTCATGACGGCGCGAGGATATTGAAGCGCCTCCCGGCTGTGGTGAGGTCCCTAATGGTGCTCCCGCCTCAGACCCTCGCGCCAGCGCGACGTTGCAATCGCGCAGCGGGCGTGCAGGCCTCCGCTTCCTCCGTCGGATGAGCCGCGAACTCACCCGTGCCCGCACCGATATCGTGCGATGTAGCGCCATGGCAGCACGCCACGCGCCCCGCGACGCGGGCACGCTCTTTGAAATAGTCCCCCGCCGACACGCGTCCGGGACGCACATTGAGACCGCACCGCACAGCCCCGCTCGCCGCCGCTGGCGTCGTGATCCTGCTGCTCGTGGGATCGTGCACCGACTCCGCGCGGGAGCCGAACGCCGTCTCCACCGCCCCGACGGCGGCCACCGTCGCGATGGCAGGGGAGGTGCTGGTCGGCGCCGGGGACATCGCGGACTGCACTACGAACGCGGACTCGCTCACGGCGAGCATCCTCGACACCATTCCCGGGACGGTGTTCGCGGCGGGTGACAACGCGTATCCAAACGGCACGAGCAGCGACTACGCCAATTGCTACGAGCCGACCTGGGGCCGGCACAAAGCGCGGACCCGGCCGGTACCTGGCAACCACGAGTACAACACCTCGGGAGCGGCCGGCTACTTCAACTACTTCGGCGCGGCGGCGGGTGATCCGACCAAAGGCTACTACAGTTACGACCTCGGCAGCTGGCACATCATCGCCCTGAACAGCAACATCGCCCACAGCGCGGGCTCGCCCCAAGAGCAATGGCTGCGCGCCGACCTCGCCGCGCATCCGGCGCGCTGTACGTTGGCGTATTGGCACCATCCCCTCTTCAGCTCCAGCACCGTGGCGCCCGACGCGGCGGCCGGGGCGCTGTGGCAGGCCCTGTACGAAGCCGGCGCCGAGCTCGTCCTCAACGGGCACCATCACGACTACGAGCGGTTCGCGCCGCAGACTCCCGCGGGGGCGCTGGATCCGACGTTCGGCGTGAGGGAATTCGTCGTGGGCACGGGCGGCGGCGAGGGCCTCTTCCCGTTCGGGATGACGGCGCCGAACTCCGAGGTGCGCAACAACCAGGCGTTCGGCGTCCTCAAGCTGACGCTGGGCGCCGACGGCTACGCCTGGCAGTTCATCCCGGTCGCGGGTCGGACGTTCACGGATTCGGGGAGCGCCACCTGCCACGATGCTCCGTCCGCCCCGCCGCCCGGGAATCACGCTCCGACCGCCGCTCCCGGAGGAGCGTACTCCGGCGCCGAGGGCGCGGCCGTGAGCTTCGACGGCAGCGGCTCGTCCGATCCCGACGGCGACGCGTTGACCTACGCCTGGACGTTCGGCGATGGCACCACCGGCACGGGCGTTAGCACGACCCACACGTACGCGGACGACGGCAACTACACCGTCACCCTCACCGTCACCGACTCGCACGGCGCTGCGAGCTCGCCCGGCACGACCTCCGCGGCGATCGCCAACGTGGCGCCAGGGGTGAACGCGGGGCCGAACCAGTCGGCCAAGGCAGGCAGCCCCTTCACACTCACCGCCACCTTCACCGACCGCGGCGTGAACGACGTCCCGTGGTCGTACACGATCGATTGGGGCGACGGCCTCCCGGCGACGACTGGCGTCACCTCGAGCCAGGCCGACCCGATCACGGCCACCCACATCTACGTCGTCCCGAGCGTCTACACCGTGCGCGTGACGGTGAGGGACAAGGACGGAGCAGCGGGCTCCGACGACCTCGTCGTGACGGTGGCGCTCCCATTCTGAAATGCGACCCGCCGCCGAGGCCCGGGGCTTGACGGCGCCCGCGCACCAACCTAGACTGCGCAGCATGACGCCGCGCCAGACTTTTGTCGCGTTTCACTTCTTCTTCCCGTTTCGTCGCGGGAAGCGGGCCGTGACCTTAGGGGTGAGCGCGACCGAGTAAAGCGTCGGATCTCCAATGGCACGAGCGGCCCGCTTCGAAAGCGGGCCGCTTTTTTTCTCCGGGAAGTGAGGCAAGGCATGATCATCGTGATGCGAGTGGGAGCAACGGACGCGGAGGTCGACGCGATTCGCGAGCGCGTCGAGTCCTGCGGCGTGCGCACGGTCCTGGCGCGCGACGGGGGCCAGGCTCTCATCGGGTGTCCTGAGGGCGCCGAGTCCCTGCCCGAGGCCGCCGTGGCGGCGCTCCCGGGCGTGGACGCGATCACCGCCTGGCGGGCGCCTTATCGCCTGGCGAGCCGCCAGCTCGCTCCGGCCGGCGGCCGCACCGTGATCCGGCTCGGCGACGACCCCCGCGCGGTGGTCGGCGGCTCGGAGCTGCTCGTCATCGCGGGCCCCTGCTCGGTCGAGGGGCGGGAGATGCTGCGGGAGACCGCGTGCGGCGTGCGCCGGGCCGGCGCCGGAGCGTTGCGCGGAGGCGTCTTCAAGCCGCGCACGTCCCCGTACGCGTTCCAGGGGCTCGGCCGGGAGGGGTTGCGACTGCTCAGCGAGGTCCGATGCGAGACCGGCCTTCCCGTCGTGACCGAGGTGCTCGACCCGCGCGAGGTGGAGAGCGTCGCGGAGCACGCCGACGTCCTGCAGGTGGGCGCCCGCAACATGCAGAACTTCCCGCTGCTGTGCGAAGTGGGACGCGTCCGCCGGCCCGTCCTCCTGAAGCGCGGCCTCTCCGCCACGATCGCGGAGCTGTTGCTCGCGGCCGAGTACGTCCTGTCGCGCGGCAACCCGGACGTGATCCTGTGCGAGCGCGGCATCCGCACCTTCGAGACGGCCACGCGGAACACGCTCGACGTGGCGGCGATCCCCGTGTTGCGGCGTGAGACGCATCTGCCGGTGATCGTCGATCCGAGCCACGCCGCGGGCCGCGCGGACCTCGTGATCCCGCTGGCCTGCGCCGCCGTCGCGGCCGGCGCCGACGGGCTCATCGTCGAGGTCCATCCACGTCCCGAGATGGCCTGGTCGGACGGGGAGCAGTCGCTGTCCTTGGACGGCTTCGCCGAGCTGATGCGCAGGCTACGGCCGTTCGCGAGGGCGGCGGGTCGCAGGATCACGGGGCCACGAGCCGACGCACCGCCCGTTCAGCGTGCACCGAGCTCTCCGGGCTTCCGCCCCGTGTCAGGGCTCCCATGGACCCCGGGCACGCTGACCCCGGGCACGCTGACCCCGGGGGCAAGCCCGGGGAGCCCGGGGAGCCCGGAGCTTCAGCCGACGGGGCCGTCGGAGGCCGCATGACCGAGCTCGAGCGCCTCCGGGCCGATATCGAGCGCATCGACCGTGCGCTCATCGGACTGATGCGGGATCGCGTGCGCATCGCGCGCGAGGTGGCGGAGGCGAAGCGGGTGGCCGGCCTTCCCACGCTCGACCCGGTGCAGGAGGCGGTCGTGATCCGGCGCTGCGCCGCGCTCGCGCGCGAGGCCGGGCTTCCCGCGGAGGACATCCGCGACGTCTTCTGGCGGCTCGTCGCGCTCGCGCGGCGTGCGGAGATGGACGCCGCCCCTCCATAACCTCCACCATCCTCCACAACCTTCACAATCAGTAGTTCAGGTCCACCACGATCGGCCGGGCGGTCCAGGGACACCAGTTCGCCTGAGGCGCGTCGGGGTTCCCGGTGACATTGGTGATGAACGAGTCGACCTCTTGAGGGGTGTGCATCGGCGCCGCGTCGCACAGCTCGGTCGTCACCTCCGCGAGCCGCACGGAGTCGGGAACGAAGTGAAAGGGGTAGCGCGGGTCTGCCCCTGGCCCCCGGACGATCGGGCCAACGGGGATCCGGGCTTGCCCCTGCCCGCCCAGGTACGCTTGGGCGGCGGCAAGGGTGGGCGGGTCGAGCACCAGCACGCGCAACGTGTCGGTTGGGTGGCCGTCGAACGCGAACACGATCACCCCGCGCGCCGGGAGGGCCGTCCCTGCGAGACAGCCGAACACGACGGCCGCCAGAGCGAGCACGACGAGCGTCCGACGGGGAGATGACCGGGTCATACCAGCCGGATATACCCCCGGCTCCTCGGTATTCCCCGCGACAAACGCCTGGCCCATTGGCGGACTTGCGCGGCGCAGCTGTCGCTTCACGTGCCCCGGTCGAAATCGCTCTTGACTGGACAGGGTCCAAATCGCTATAGGTATCAGGCCCACCGCTGACAGGTATCAGACCAACCAGCGCCCTGAGAGGAGTCGCCCGATGCCCGAGGTCCCTCAGTGGGCGCGTGTCAAGACCGCTATGAGCTACTACCACCTCCGCCGCGGCGCGTGGTACCAGGTGCTGCGCACGACCCACGGCGCCGCGGTCCTCGAAATCAACGACCGCGTGGTGGCTGTCCCGTCGGAGCTGGTGCAGATCCGCCCGACCCGCCCGCGGTCCTGGTCCGTGGTCCCGCGTCCGCTCGACGCGGTGGATCTGCCGCTCAGCTGGGGTAGCAAGTACGCGGTCTGCCCGAAATGCGGCACCCGCGCGCCGCTGGGGCGACAGGAGACGAGCATGCGCTGCACGGGGTGCGGTGACGAGTTCGAGATCAACTGGTCGCGGGCAGACTACCTGGAGTAGCGGGGCGCCGTCTCGCCGTCTCGGGGTCTCACTCCCCGACGATCTGCCGGGCCTTCCGGAACACCGCGTGCCACATCCGCCGCGTCAGCTTCCCGGTGTTCGTATTCTGTCGACTCGGGTGATAGGACGAGATGAGCGTCGTCCCGTCGGGCAGCCGAGCCACGGCTCCGTGTCGGAACGGCGGGCGCTCCCCCGGCGCGAGCTCCGCCCACCAGACCGTGGCCTTGAGCCAGGAATCGTGAGCGATGCGCCCGAGCGCGACCACGACGCTCAACCGCTTGAGCAGGCGTGACTCGGCCTGGAGATAGGGCCGGCAGTTCTCCAGCTCTCCCGGCGTGGGCTTGTTCCCCGGCGGCGCGCACCGCGCCCCGGCGCTGATGTAGCAGTCGCTGAGCCGCAGGGCGTCGTCGCGTGCCACCGCGTTCGGCTGGCTCGCGAACCCGAAGCGGTGCAGCGCCTCGTACAGCCAGTCGCCGCTCGAGTCGCCGGTGAACATCCGGCCGGTGCGGTTCGCGCCGTGCGCCGCGGGCGCGAGCCCGACGACGAGCAGCCGCGCGTCCGGATCGCCGAACCCCGGCACGGGCTTCCCCCAGTACTCCCACTCGCGGAACTCGCGCTTCTTCTCACGAGCGACGCGCCGGCAATGGGCGCGCAGCCGCGGGCAACGCTCGCAGGCAACGATCGCCCGGTGGAGAGCCGGTAGCGACGGAAACATGCTGAGAAGGTGTCGGGTGTCGGGTGCCGGGTGCCAGAGGGTGGCGGGGGAGTCCCTGACACCCGAATTTTACGGAAGCCTGATGGCGACGCCCCGCCGCGCAGTCCCGGCGACGGTGAAGGTCTCGACCGCGAGCGCGGCCCCGAGCAGCCACGGCCGGACGCGCGCGGGCACGACCGCCGCGACGCCGAGCACGGCCAGACCGGCGACGGCGGTGTACGTGTTGATTCGTCCGACCGAGGGACGGGGTCCCAGGAGCGGATTCGTCTCGCGCCAGTTGCGCCAGCCGCCCCGGGCGAGCCCACGCGTCTGGCCGGCGTCGATCAACAGGGCGGCCGTGAAGCCGCCCGCCAGCGCGATGTCGGTCGCGCGCCACGTCACCCGCACCGGCAGCGTTCCCGCAGCTCTCAGGTGGGGCGGACGACTCATAGGCAGGGGGGCGCTCAACTGCTCGAGGCCAGCAGGACGCACCCACAGAAGCGTGTTCGGGCTGGGTGGAGTGGTGTTCTGGTCGCGGGCGGCGTAGGGCCCGCTCGGGAAGCGGTCGTGGCTCGAGACGCGCTGCGCGGCGGCCCCTCGGGGCAACGCGGCGAGTGTAGCCACCGCGACCAGGATGGCCGGCGCGCGCGTCATAGCAATGACGCTGCCTGTGCAAGGCAGGTGCCAGACCGTTGCAAAATGGCCCGTTGGCGGGTCAGCACTTACGGTAACCGGTTGTCCCTACGTCACATCGCCTCCTTCTTCTTGTCGCTTTCGCGCAACATTTTCGCCGCGTGAGCGCGCTAGGCTCCTGCGCTAGTGCTTGCCCTTCGCGACGAGCGGCGGGCTCACGGGACCGCTCGCTCCCCGCTCTCGATCACCCCCAGGAGGCGCAGCAGGCCGTCCAGCACTGTGAGGGGGTGCGGGGGGCACCCGGGGACCCACAGATCCACGGGGAGCAGGTCCCCGACGCCGTCGGCCACCTCAGGGCTCCCGCGGAACGGCCCGCCGCCGATCGCGCACGCCCCGACCGCAATGACGATCTTCGGAGACGGGACCGCCTCGTATGTCTTCTCAAGCGCGCCCCGCATGTTGGTGTTCACCGCGCCGGTCACGACGATGCCGTCGGCGTGCCGCGGCGAAGCGACGAACTGAATACCGAAGCGGGCCAGGTCGAAGACGACGTTGCCGAGGGCCACCAGCTCGGCTTCGCACCCATTGCAGCTGCCCGCCACGACCGAGCGGAGCCGCAGCGAGCGCCGGAACAGCTTGCGCGTGCGCTCATCGAGGGCCCGCGCCAGCTCGATCTCGCCGGTCGGACTGACCAAGCCGTCCCGGGTGGATGCGGCCATGCGATGGTCGCGACTGTAGCTGATCGCCCCGTCCGCGCAGGCGCCGGCTTCGTCCGGGCTGAACAGACACGCCCCGACATCCAGCTGGACGAGCCCTTGCGGCGCCGGCTCGAGAAAGGCCGACGGCGCGCGCCCGGCGCACTGCCGGCACCCGTCCCCGCAGCGGGCCGGATCTCGAGTCGGACGGCCCCGAAACCGCTCCGGGAAATCCACCCCCCCTCGGGGAAACGGGGAGGTCCGGATCCCCTGCTGCAGCCTGGCTCGGAGCCAATCGAGCACCGCTCAGGCCCTCACGTCAGAGGTCATGCCCGGCGTACGACAGGTTGAAGCTCTTGTTGCAGAGCGGGAAGTCGGAGATCTCGTTCCCCGGCATCGCCAGCCCCAGCGCCGTCCAGTTGTGAAAGGAGGCATCGGTCACCTTGTGCCGGCGGACGCGGCCGTCCGCGTCGGTCGTCACGACGTGCACGATCTCGCCGCGCCACCCTTCCACCATCGCGACCGCCAATTCGTTCGCGCGCAGCGGTCCGCACGCCACGCTGACGGGGCCCTTGGGGAGAGCGGCCAGCTGCTCGATCGTGAACTCGAGGGACCGCTGGATTTCGAGCCGCCGCACCATCGCGCGGGCGAGCACGTCGCCCGCCCACATCGTGGCGACCGGGATGTGGGCGAAGCGGAAGATCCCCCAGGGGTGGTCGTGCCGCACGTCGCGCGGCAGCTCGCAGGCCCGCGTGACGGGCCCGACGAAACCGTACTCGACGCACGCCGCGCGCGGCACGACGCCGACGCCCTCGAGCCGGGCCTGGACCGATGCGCTCTCGAACAGCAGCGTGAGCACCGGGGCGAGCTCCTCCTCGAGCCGCTGGAGCCGATCGCGCATCTCGCCGGCCATGGCCGGCGTGATGTCGAACGCCGCCCCGCCGGGCCGCACCAGCCCGCGGCCGTAGCGATTGCCCGCGAGCGACATCAACAGGTTGAGGCACTCTCCCCGCATGCGTCCCAGGTACGCGGCCGCGGGCTGAAAGGCGATGTCCCCGGCGATCGCGCCGAGATCCCCGATGTGGTTCGCCAGTCGCTCCAGCTCGAGCGCGATTCCCCGCACCGTTTGTCCCCGCGGCGTCTTGCGGCTCCGGGCCAGCGCCTCGATCACGCCGCAGAACGCCCCGGCGTGACCGATGACCGTGTCTCCCGCGATCGACTCGGCGACGAGCACGCCGCGATCCCGGTCGACGCCCTCGAGCAGCCGCTCCACGCCACGGTGCTGATAGCCCAGCATGATCTCGAGGAACAACACCTGCTCGCCGTGCGCCTGGAACCGGAAATGGCCGGGCTCGATGATCCCGGCGTGCACGGGGCCGACTGCGACCTCGTGCACTTCCTCCCCTTCCACCCGGAAGAACGGATACGCCTCGCGCTCCACCGAGGCCGCCGGCCGGCCCGGCGGGAGGTGATCGGGAGGATGGCGCCGCAGCGGCTTGAGCCAGGGATGGCCTTCCGGAATCACGCCGCACTGCTCCGCAATCTCCCGCTCGAACGCGTGGGCCTGGGGACAGGCCGACGTGAGCGCCGGGTAGCGCGCCCCAACCACCGCGCTCGTCGCGCCGAGCTCCCCACCCACATCGTCGGCCAGGATCGCGACGAGGCGCGTCTGATCGCTCTCCTCCGGCATGCCGAACAGCGACGCCAGCCGCCAGCCGTCCGCGACGGCCTCCACGACCGATTCCCGAAACTGCTCCACCGGCTCCACCGGTACGGCGCTCAGCGGGACGGCCCGCCGATTCCGGAGGCCGAGCTCGCCGCCCCGGAAGCGGCTCACGGGGCTGTACCCCCGAGGGCGGCGGCGGCGCGCGCCAGGACGTCGTGTAATGGGCCGGGGATGTACACGCCGAGCATCAGGACGACGGCGGCGAGCGCGACGGGACCGGCGACGAGCCACGAGCTCTCCCGGACGGGGACGGTGCCCGGCTCGGGCTCCCCGAGCGCGATCCCGAGTACGAGCGCCGCCATCCCGACGAAAATGATCGCCAGCATCAGCAGCATCACCGCCGCAATCCAGGGGTGCCCCGCGGCAATCGCCGCGCGCAAGATCGTGAATTCGCTCATGAACAGCCCGAACGGCGGCGAGCCCGTAACGGCGAAGAGGCCCAGCACCAGGAGCGCCCCCGAGACGGGCAGCGTGCGCACGAGTCCCCGGTTGCCGGCTGCCGTCGCGCTCCCGGTGGCAAGCACGATATTCCCGGTGACGAGGAACACCCAGCCCTTCGACAGGCCGTTATTCACCAGGTGGAGCATGCTGCCGTACGCCCCGACGCCCCCGAGCCCCAGCCCGAGCACGAGCAGCCCCATGTGTTCCACGCTGGAGTACGCGAGGAGGCGCTTCACATCGCTCTGCCCGATGATGAACACGGCGGCCACGGTGAGCGACAGGAGACCGAAGCCGATGAGCACCGGTTGCGCGAACGATCCCAGTCCCGCGGCCATCACCACCTCGGTCACGCGCGCGACGCCGAGGAAGGCGCAGCTCGTCAGCGCGCCGGCCATGAGACCGCTGACGAGACTGGGCGCTTCCCCGTAGGTATCGGGCTTCCAGGTGTGCATGGGGGCGAGCCCCATCTTCGTGCCGAAGCCGACGAGGAGAAACAGGAACGCGGCGCGGAGCCAGGGGACGTGGAGCTCGCGCGCATGCGCGATGAGGTCCGGAAGCACCAGCGGACGCCCCGCGACGTCGACCTGGGCGCTGGCGAGGAAAAACGTGCCGAGCAGCGCGAGCGCGATCCCGACCGACGAGATGACGAGGTACTTCCACGTCGCTTCCAGCGAGCGACGGTCGCGGCGCAGAAAGACGAGCGGCGCGACGGACAGGGTCGTGGCCTCCATCCCGACCCAGAGCATCGCCAGGTGATGCGCGAGCGACACGACCGACGCGGCGCTCAGGAAGACCAGGAGTCCGCCGGCGAACACGCGGCCGCTGCGCGGCTTCTCGTGCCGGAGGTAGCCGACGGTGTAGCTCACGGTGACCAAGAAGAGGACGCTCGTCAGCGTGAGCACGGTGAGCCCGAGCGGGTCCGCCGCGAGCCAGCCGCCGGCCGCCAGCGGCGGGGCTTCGGGAACGGCCCACAGCGTCACGACCAGCACCAGGTGCGCCAGCGCCACCACGGCCAGCAGGCCGACGGGGACGCGGCGACCGCGGAACACCGGGAGGCCGAAGACGGCCAGCGCGGCGAGCAGGGGGACCGCGCAGAGAGCGATGAGGCGCATCAGTCCGAGAGCTCCGTCAGGCGCGTCGAGTCGAGCGAGTCGAACTCCCGATTGATGTGGAACACCACGATGCCCATGATGAACACGCCGACGAACACGTCGAGGAGGACGCCGATCTCGATGAGAAACGGCACGCTCTCCGTGTGCGTCAGCCCGAAGAGGTAGATCCCGTTTTCGAGGATGAGATAGCCCACCACCTGCATCAGCGCTTTGCGTCGCGTGGTCAGCACGAGAAACCCGATCATGAGCGTGGCCAACGACACCGGCACGAGCAGCGGCTGCTGCGTCGCCGGCAGCGGCAGGCGGGCGGCGATGGCGAACGCCAGCGCCACCGCCAGGGC
>DASPXO010000159.1:0-9866 GCA_035637235.1 Gemmatimonadales bacterium
CACCGCGCTGAACGAGCTGTGCGCCTGGCACGTGCACACCGATGCCGGCGGCGCCGTCAGCCCCGAGTCGCGGGTATTCGACGACCTCGTGCGGGCGATCATCACCCACCCGGACTACTGAGGGCGGTCGGGCGGACAGGCGGACGGGCGATCAGGCGGTGCCCACGAAAGGACGACGGCGATGAAGCGACTGCTGGTGATCTTGACGCTCACAGTCTCCTCTGGGCTCTTCCCGTTTCCCGCGCTCGCCCAAAAGCGCGCGCTGACGTTTGACGACTTCATCGCGCTGAAGTCGGTGGGCGACCCGCAACTCTCACCCGACGGCAGGTCGGTCGCCTACACGGTGACCGAGTATTCGCTCAAGGACAACCGTGGCGCGGCGCGCGTCTGGCTGGCCGACGTGGCGACGGGGCGGGCGCGCCGGGTCACGCAGGGTCCGGGCTCGGATCGCCAGCCGCGCTGGTCCCCGGGCGGCGAGACGCTGGCGTTTGTGTCCACGCGCCAGAACGGGCCCCAGCTCTGGGTGCTCCCGATCGCGGGTGGCGAAGCGCGCCGCGTCACGAATCTGCCGGACGGCGCGTCCGACCCCGTGTGGCTGCCGGACGGCGCGGGGCTCCTCGTGACGAGCGACATCAAGTGGCCGGCCGATCAGGAGATCGACCGCCGCAACGGCGACTATCCGACCGAGGCGAAGATCTGGACCGACCTGTTCTGGCGCCACTGGGACGACTGGCGCGCGGGGAAGCGGCAGCACGTGTTCCGCGTGACCCTGGCCGACTCGAGCGCGAAGGACATCACCCTGATCGACCGCGATGCCCCCACGATCGCGACCGGCGGGGACGGCGACGTCGCCGTTTCGCCGGACGGGCGAGAGATCGCCATCGCGCTGCACGGCGATTCCTCGGTGGCGGACAACACCAACGTCGACATCTACCTGATGAACCCGGACGGCTCCGGGATGCGGGCGCTGACCGTGGGGCGCGGCGCGGACCACACACCGCGCTATTCGCCCGACGGAAAGTGGTTGAGCTACCTCTCGATGGAGCGGACCGGATTCGAGGCGGACCGGCTGCGGCTGATGGTGGTCGGCCGGACCGGCGGACGGCCGGACGGGCGGACGGTGGAGGCCACGGTGGGCTGGACGCTCTCCGTCGGCTCCTACGCGTGGTGTCCCGACTCGAAGTGCCTCCATGCGGTGGTCGAGGAGCGCGGCAGGGACAACGTCTACCGCATCGACGTTCCCTCCTGGCGGCGGTCCATCGTTCCCACCGGCGGGGGGGTGAACACGAGCGTCCAGGTGACGCCCGATGGGAAAGGGGTGGTGTACCTCCATCAGAGCAACACCCAGCCTGCCGAGGTGTGGGTGTCGGGGCGGCCGCTCACGCACCACAACGACTCTGCGCTGGCGGCGCTCGACCTGCGGCCGCTCGAGGAGTTCGGGTTCGTGGGCGCGCTGGGCGATTCCGTGTTCGGCTGGCTGGCGAAGCCGCCCGGATTCGACCCGGCGAAAAAGTACCCGCTCGTCTACCTGGTGCACGGCGGCCCGCAGGGCGCGTGGGTGGATTACTGGGGCGCGCGCTGGAACTACGCCATGTTCGCCGCGCGCGGCTACGTCGTGGCGGCCGTCAATTTCCACGGCTCGACCGGCTACGGGCAGAAGTTCACGGATGCCATCTCCCGGCACTGGGGCGACTATCCGCTCGAGGACTTGCTGAAGGGCCTCGACGCGGTGGCCCGGCTCCCCTACGTGGACTCGACGCGGATGGGGGCGGCCGGGGCGTCCTACGGCGGCTACATGATCGCCTGGCTCGCGGGACACACGGACCGCTTCAAGGTGCTCGTGGATCACGACGGCGTGTTCAACACGGCGAGCATGGCGGGGAGCACCGAGGAGCTGTGGTTCACCGACTGGGAGTTCGGCGGGACGCCGTACGCGAACCGCGAGCTGTACGAGAAGTGGTCGCCGCTCAACTTCGTGAAGAACTGGAAGACGCCGATCCTGTTCGTGCACGGCCAGCTCGACTACCGGGTCGATCTCTCGGAAGGCTACCAGGCCTTCACGGCGGCACGGCGCATGGGCGTGCCGGCGAAGTTCCTCTATTTCCCCGACGAGGGACACTGGGTCTTGAAGCCGCGCAACCGGCGCCTCTGGTGGAGCACGGTGCTCGACTGGATCGACCAGTACCTCACCCCGCGCGCGCCGGCGACCGGGGCGCGCGAGTGAGCGAGCCGCTCCGGGAGACCGTCACCCGCAGCACCGTCGCCGCCCTGGTGGCGGCGGTCGTGCTCCTGATCGTGCTGCCGCGTCACGCGTCGCTGTTCGCCGACTTCGTCGATGTCTTCACCCTGGCGTTCTGCTTCACGTTCCTGGGCCACTACGTGGAGGCGCTGCTGCTCGCGATCCCGGGCATCGAGACGGGCGCGGGCGGGCTGGTGCGCCTCGCCGGATGGTTCGGGGGCGGCCTGTGGTGCTACGTGGTCGGGCGGTGGCTGTGGATCATGTACGGGCGGGACCTGAACGACCTGCCGGGGCTCGTCTGGGGGGGGGTGTTCCTGATCATGCTTCAGCTCGCGATGGGGATCATCACCGGGCGCCAAAGCGCCGCGCTGCAAGCGAAGAAGCGTCCCGTGCAAGGGGGGCGGCGCCCGTAGCCTGCGACGCCCTATTGCTGTTTGACCCAGACGTTGTTCTCGCGTCGCACATCCGGGAAGTTCTGCCCGGGATCGATCTCCGCCCGCACCACCTCGCCCGGGACTTTCCGCGCGTACGCATAACGGTTCCCCCGCAGCCAGACCTCGACCGGCAGCCGCACGTCCGCGGTGTCGCCGCCCGCGTAGCTGAGCCGCAGGTCCACGGGGGAGGGCAGGCTGCCGGGGCTCGAGAGGAAGATCCACGCCCACGTGCCGCTCGAGTCGGCGCGGGTGCGCACGGAGTCGATCGCCTGGTCCAGTACGTCGGTGCGGTAGAACCAGCCGCGCCAGAACCACGACAGGTCCTCGCCCAGCGCGTCCTCCATTGTGCGGAAGAAGTCCGCCGGCGTCGGATGCCTGTACGCCCAGCGGCGGATGTACTCGCGGAACGCGGCGTCGAACCGTGTGGTGTCGTCGAGGATGTGGTGGCGCAGGAGGTACAAGCCCGTGGCCGGCTTGTCGTACTCGACCTGGCCAAGCAGCCGCGGGTTCACGCGGTCGGCGGCGAGCATCGGAGGCTGGTCCAGCCCCGTGGCGGCGAACTTCGCCCACGGCGCCGCGTTGCCGCGTGCGGGGGCCGCCGTGTCGCGGTAGAACGCGAGCTGGGAGTAGATGTTCATGAAGGTGTTGAATCCTTCGTCCATCCAGGCGTACAGCCGCTCGTTGTTCCCCACGATCATCGGGAACCATTGGTGCCCGAGCTCGTGGGTCGTCACTTCGAAGAGGCTCCGGCCGCCCGCCCGGTGCGAGCAGAACACGATCATCGGGTATTCCATCCCGCCCACGGGCCCCGCGACGTTGATCGCCGTGGGGTAGGGATAGCGGAGCCACTTCTCGGAGTAGTGCTTGATCGAGTGGCGCGCGTACTCCGTGGATCGGGCCCAGTCGGCGTTGGCCTCGGGCGGGTAGAACGACTGGATGAGGGCTCCGGCGTACCCGCTCGCGTCCCAGATGAAGTTCGGCGCGGCGGCCCACGCCGCGTCGCGCACATGCTTCGCGCTGAACCGCCAGGTGAGCATGGGGCTCGCGCCGGCGGGCCGCGTGGCCGGCTGGCCCGCCTCGGTACTCGCGATGATTGCGACCGTCGCGTCCGACCGGAGCGCCCTTGTGAGGCGGGCGCGCTGGGTGGTCGTCAGGACTTCCACCGGGTTGAGCAGCGTGCCCGTCGCCGCCACCACGAAGCTCCGCGGCACGGTGATCGAGACGTCGAAGTCGCCGTACTCGAGGTAGAACTCGCCCTGGCCGAGGTACTGCTCGGTGTTCCAGCCGCGCACGTCGTCGTACACGGCGACGCGCGGGTACCACTGCGCGATCTCGTACAGCCAGCCGCCGGGAAGCCGCTCCCGCCCCATCCGGTCGGAGCCGTGCTCGGGGACTTCGAAGCGGTAGCCCAGCTCGAGACCGGTGCCCTGTCCGGGCGGTAACGGGCGGTCGAGCTCCACCCGCATCATGGTGCCGTTGACGGTCGCCGTGACCGGCGCCCGGCCGACCGCCTGACCGAACCGCCTGACCACGCGGACGTAGTCGATCGTGTAGCCGCCCTCGAACCCGCGCCCCGCGAAGCGGGCGTCGGTGGGGTTCACCGCGGCGCCGCGGCTGTTCGCCCGGTAGATGTTCTGGTCGAGCTGGAGCCAGAGGTACGCCAGTGTGTCGGGCGAGTTGTTGAGGTAGCGAATCGTCTCGGCGCCCGAGACGGTGTGGGTCGCGGTGTCGAGCGCGACGCGGATCGAGTAGTCGGCCCGCTGCTGCCAGTAGCGCGGGCCCGGCCGCCCCGACCCCTCGCGGAGCAGCGTCGGCGTCGGGAGCGCGAGGCGACGGAACGGCGACGAGTCGCCGACTTGCGGAGGCAGAGGGGGCGGCTGAGGCGGTGCGGGCGGCGGGGCCGCGGGCTGCTGCAGGGCGGCGAGGGCGAGCACGAGTGCCAGCATCGAGCGGTGTCCTTCCAGAGCGGTGGATGACGGCGCGAGAAATCTACACGGGAAGAGCGCCTTACACGCCCTCCGATCGCGCGTCGTGTGCTTCCTCGAGATACCCCGCTGCCACGCCCAGAACGACCATCGTCAACCCGAGCCAGCCAAGCAGCGTGAGCTGCTGGCTGAAGAGGAACAGGGCGAGCAGGGTCCCGACGACCGGCTCGATCGTCGCCGCCACCGCCGTGGGCGCCGCATCGATGCGCTTGACCGCGGCAAAGAACAGGATGTTCGCCGCGAGCACGGAGCCGAGCGCGAGCAGCAGGACGTAGGTCCAAGCGCCCGCGGTGTGCGGCGGCACCGGCGGGTGGCCGGCGAGCGGCAGCACGATCCCGAGCACCACGGTACCGCCCAGGATCTCGAGGAACAGCACCTGGAGCGCTCCGTAGCGCGGAACGGCGAAGCGGGCGAGCAACGTCGTTCCGGCGTAGCTGAGCATGGCGAGCAGGCCGCCGGCCACGCCTTCCAGGAGGCTCGGCAGCGGGATCGCCGCCGTCCCGGCGCCGTGGCTCCCACCGCGGACGGTGAGGGCGGCGCCGACCATCACCACCACGGCGAGCCCCACCCGGAGCGCCGTGAGCCGCTCGCCCAGGATCGGCTTCGCGAGGATCGCCACCAGCACCGGCGCGATGTACAGGAGCGCCGCGGCCCCGGCGACGCCCGTCCCCGCGATGCCGAACTGGTAGGCGACCTCGAACAGCGCCACCAGCACGCCGCCCCCGAGCCCGACGAGCAGCCAGGCTTTCCGGCTGCTGCGGAAGAGCTGGGGGCGGAACAGCCCGTAGATGAGGAAGCCCGCGAGGCCGAGCACGAGGCGCCAGAAGCCGATGCCGGTGATCGCCTCGCCTTCACGGTACAGCGCGGTGCTGAGCGGGCCGGTCGTGCCCCAGACGGCGCCCGCGCCGAGCGCAAACAGATACCCGGCAAGGCGGGTTGCGCTGCCGGCGTACGCCGTCCGGGGCCTGGCCACGGCCAGGAAGCTTAAGCGGGCCCGCTGCTGCCGGCAAAGGGCAGAACTGCCCACGGACGGCCACAACCCCGGGTTCGGTCCTTCGATCCGGATTCCGGAGCTCCCACCCCAACCGCCCGTCGGTTTGGCACTTCGCTCCGGTTCGCAACCTGTGGATGACACGCCTCAAGGCGGCACAAGACTTGAACTGGACGATGTGTCTGATGACGTAAGCCCGGCTGCAGCCGCGAGCCGGGCGCCAACCGACCGCCCTCCGCCGTGCGGAGAAGGGCCCTTTGCATGAGTCATCGGTCACTCCGTGGGGCCTTCCTTAGCCTCCCCACCCTGGCGGCGCTGCTCCTGCTCGCCACTTGCACCGAAGCACACGGCCCGCGTTTCCCCACGAAGACGTGGATCACGCCCACCGGGCAGGTGACGGCCAGCCCCCCGGAACTGCTCGTGGGCGCGGGTGACATCGGCAGCTGCGTCACAACCGGCGACGATGCGACGGCCCTGCTGCTGGACAACATCCCCGGGACCGTGTTTACGGCCGGCGACGATGCCTACGAGAGCGGCACGGACGCGGAGTTCGCGAACTGCTACGAGCCCAACTGGGGCCGGCACAAGGCGCGGACCAGGCCGTCGCCCGGCAACCACGAGTACAACACCGTCGACGCCGCAGGTTACTTCAACTATTTCGGGGCCGCGGCGGGTGAGGTCGGGAAAGGCTACTACAGCTACGACCTGGGCGACTGGCACGTCATCGTGCTCAACTCGAGTGGCGGATTCGCCGGCACCAACATCTCGATGGACAAGGGCTCCGCGCAGGAGCTGTGGCTCGCGGCCGACCTCGCCGCACACCCCAAGCTGTGCACGCTCGCCTATTTCCACTACCCGCTGTACTCGTCGACCGGAGGGACTGGCACGGGCGGGGTCACGATCAGCGAGGTCCGGCCCCTGTGGGACGACCTGTATGCCGCCGGCGTGGACTTGATCGTGAACGGCCACCGACACCTGTATGAGCGCCAGGCGCCGCAGCGACCCGACCGAACCGCCGATCCGGCGTATGGCATCCGCTTGATCATCGCCGGTACCGGCGGGAACGGCCACACCGGTAGCGACAACGTCAGCCCCAACAGCGAGGTCCGGAACTCGGACACCTACGGCGTGGTCAAGCTGTGGCTGTATCCGGACAGCTACGCGTGGAAGTTCGTGCCCATCGCGGGCCAGACCTTCACGGACTCCGGTTCCACTGCCTGCCACGGGGCGCCGGGCTCCGGACCTGTGGTGTCCCCATCGCTGTCCGCGGTCGCGGCCGCACCGACGTCGCTCACGGCGGGGAGCGGGAATTCGACCATCACGGTCACCGTCAAGGACGCCAGCGGGAACCCCATCAGTGGCGCCACGGTGGTGCTCGCGGCCACGGGGAGCGGCAACACGCTGACCCAAGCGAGCGGGCCGACCAATGCGAGCGGGGTGGCGGCGGGGACCCTGAGCTCGACGGTCGCCGAAGCGAAGACCGTCTCCGCTACCGCCAACGGGACGGCGATCACCCAGACGGCGACGGTCACGGTGACGTCGGGCTCGGTCTCCGCCTCGCAATCCACGGTCGCCGCCTCGCCAACGTCCATCGCGGTGGGCGGGACGGCGACGATCACCGTGACGGCGAAGGACGCGAACGGGAACCCGGTCAGCGGCGCCACGGTGGTGCTCGCGGCCACGGGCAGCGGCAACACGCTCACGCAGCCGAGCGGGCCGACGAACGCGAGCGGGGTGGCGACGGGGACCTTGAGCTCGACGGTCGCTGAGGCGAAGACCGTGTCGGCCACCGCCAACGGCACCGCGAGCACGCAGACCGCTACGGTGACCGTGACGCCCGGCGGGGTATCCGCCGCGCAGTCCACGGTCAGCGCCTCCCCCACCTCGATCACCGCGGGGACCGGGACCGCGACGGTCACGGTGACGGTGAAGGATGCGGGCGGGAACCCGATCGGCGGTGCCACAGTGGTGCTTGCGGCCACCGGCAGCGGCAATACCCTGACGCAGCCGGGCGGGACGACGAACGCGAGCGGGGTGGCGACGGGGACGCTGAGCTCGACGGTCGCGGGGACGAAGACCGTCTCGGCGACGGCGAACGGCACCGCCATTACCCAGACCGCGTCCGTGACGGTGAACCCCGGGCCCGTCTCGGCCTCGCAGTCCACGGTCGTCGCTTCGCCGAGCTCGATCACCGCGGGGAGCGGCAGCTCGACGATCACCGTGACCGCGAAGGATGCCAACGGCAACCCCATCAGCGGGGCCACGGTGGTGCTCTCGGCGACGGGGAGCGGCAACACGCTCACCCAGCCGAGCGGCCCGACCAACGCCAGCGGGGTGGCGACCGGGACCCTCAGGTCCACCGTGATCGAGACCAAGACGGTCTCGGCTACGATCAATGGTACTGCCATCACTCAAACCGCGACGGTCACCGTAACGGACGCCGTCGTGTCACCCTCGCTGTCCACAGTCACCGCCTCGCCCACGTCGATTCCAGCCGGGACCAGCACGTCGACCATCACCGTCACGGTGAAGGATGCCAACGGCAACCCGATCAGCGGCGCGACGGTCGTGCTCTCGGCCACGGGCAGCGGCAACACGCTCACGCAGCCAGGGACGCCGACGAATGCGAGCGGGGTGGCGACGGGGACCCTGAGCTCGACGGTAGGCGGGACGAAGACCGTCTCGGCGACGGCCAACGGGACGGCGCTCACTCAGACGGTCAACGTGACCGTCAAGTCCGTGTCGGTCTCCGCCTCGCGGTCCACGGTGAAGGCCTCGCCGACGTCGATCACGGCGGGAACCGGGACCTCGACGATCACGGTCACCGTGAAGGATGACAAGGGGCACCCAGTCCAGGGCGCCACGGTGGTCCTCTCGGCCACCGGCAGCGGGAATACCTTTACGCAGCCGGGGCCGAGCGATTCGAGGGGCGTGACCACCGGCACCTTTAGCTCGACCGTGGCGGAATCGAAGGTCATCTCGGCGACCGCGAACGGCACCTTGATAAACCAGACGGCCACGGTCACAGTGACGCCGGGCTCTGGATCCGGGGTCTCTCCCTCGCTGTCCAGCGTGAGTGCTTCGCCGACCTCGCTCACGGCGGGGAGCGGGAATTCGACCATCACGGTCACCGTCAAGGACGCCAGCGGGAACCCGATCAGCGGCGCCACGGTGGTGCTCGCGGCCACGGGGAGCGGCAACACGCTCACCCAGCCGAGTGGCCCGACCAACGCGAGCGGGGTGGCGGCCGGGACGCTGAGCTCGACGGTCGCCGAGGTGAAGACCGTCTCGGCCACGGCGAACGGCACGGCCATTACCCAGACCGCGGCCGTAACGGTGAACCCCGGGCCCGTCTCGGCCGCGCGGTCCACGGTCGCCGCGTCGCCGAGCTCGATGACCGCAGGGAGCGGCAGCGCGACGATCACCGTGACGGCGAAGGACGCCAACGGGAACCTGATCAGCGGGGCGACGGTCGTGCTCGCGGCGACGGGCAGCGGCAACACGCTCACCCAGCCGAGCGGGCCGACCAACGCGAGCGGCGTCGCGGCCGGGACCTTGAGCTCGACCGTGGCGGAATCGAAGACGGTGTCCGCCACGATCAGCGGCACGGCGGTCACGCAGACGGCGACGGTCACGGTGACGGCGGGCTCCACGGTTTCTGCCTCGGTGTCCACCGTGAGCGCCTCGCCGACGTCGCTCGCGGCGGGGAGCGGGAATTCGACCATCACGGTCACCGTCCAGGACGCCAGCGGGAACCCGATCAGCGCGGCGACGGTGGTCCTCTCAGTGACGGGGAGCGGCAACACCCTGAACCAGCCGAGCGCCCCGACCAACACCAGCGGGGTGGCGACGGGGACGCTGAGCTCGACCGTCGCCGAGGTGAAGACCGTGTCGGCTACGGCAAACGGCACCGCCATTACCCAAATGGCCTCCGTGACCGTGAACCCGGGGCCCGTGTCGGCGTCGCAGTCCACGGTCGCCGCTTCGCCGAGCTCGATCACCGCAGGGAGCGGCAGCGCGACGATCACCGTGACGGCGAAGGACGCGAACGGGAACCCGATCAGCAACGCCACCGCCGTGCTGTCGGCCAGCGGCAGCGGCAACACGCTCACGCAGCCGAGCGGGCCGACCAACGGGAGCGGGGTCGCGGCCGGGACCTTGAGCTCGACCGTGGCGGAATCGAAGACGGTGTCCGCCACGATCAGCGGCACGGCGGT
>DASPXO010000160.1:0-2365 GCA_035637235.1 Gemmatimonadales bacterium
GTGGCCGGAGAGTGGACGCCCCTTCACGCTCCATGCCGTGATGAGGCTCGCGCCCAATATCACGGCCGACCGCGGCAGCGCCGGCGCCAGCGCGTTAGCCTCGACCGCGCCGTTGCCTCCTGGCGCGACCGCGAGCGCCACGGCGTGGGCTGTGTTCTACGGCATTCTGCTCAAGCCTCTTCCCTTCGCTGAGCCCGATCGCCTGGTGACGCTCGGCGAGCAGTACCCCGGCGTGCCCATGGGCCCGCGAGGCGGTGTACTCAGCAACATCGCGTACCACGTCTGGACGAACGCCGGACGGTCACGCATTGGCCCGATCGCGCTATACTGGACCTGATCCGATTCGGTGGACGGGTTGTGTAGCGTGAGCTATGGTCTTCGTTCTTGGCAAACGGTCGAAGTACGTCGACAGGCGCTCGGCGGCCCTCCTATCATCCACCGACGCTCGCCTGGGGCTGCCGGCGAGCGCCCCCTCGTGGGGCTTACGCGGCGGTGCGCGCCCGGCGTTCGAACGCTGCGGGACTGATCAGGCCCAGCGTGGAGTGTCGACGGCGTTGGTTATAGAACACCTCGATGTAGTCGAACAACGCCATCTTGGCGTCGCTGTAACTCGGAAAGCGGTCCGCCTCCTCCTTCTTCAGCGTCGCGAAGAAGCTCTCCATCACGGCATTGTCCCAGCAGTCGCCGCGCCGACTCATACTGCACGTGATGCCCCGGGTGGCGAGGTACGTTTGGTAGTCCACGCACGTGTACGTGCAGCCTCGATCGGAGTGGTGCAGGAGCCCGGGATCGGGACAGCGCCGCTGGACTGCCATCTCGAGGGCCTTCAACGTGACCCGTCGGTCGTTCACGGCACTGATCGCCCAGCCCACCACGAACCGGGAGTAGAGATCCAGAACCGCGGCGAGATACAGCTTGGCCCCATCTCCGATCACGAACTCGGTCGTGTCGCTGACCCAGCGCTGATTCGGTGCCGCGGCGGTGAAGTCCCTGGCGAGTACATTGGGCGCGATGGGGTCCTCGTGATGGCTGTCGGTCGTGTGCTTGAACCGCTTCGGGACCTGGCCCTGAATCTGCTCGTCCCGCATCAGCCGCCGCACACGTTTTTCGCTGAGAGCCTCGCCGTCCTCCTTAAGGTCCTTCCACAAACGGGGACGACCATAGCGCTTTCCACTGGCCGCATGGAACGCGCGCAGCTTCGTACGCAAGACGAGATCACGCTGCGCGCGTGCGGAGAGCCCGCGTCGCGCCCACGCGTAGAACCCACTGCGGGTGACGCGCATGCAGCGGCAGAGAATGGTGACCCGGTGCTCGGCCTTCTTCGCCGCGATGAAGGCAAACCTCATCGGCTCTGCTTCGCGAAGAACGCCGTTGCTTTTTTTAAGATGTCCCGCTCTTCTTCCGCGATCCGGAGCGCTCTGCGGAGCCGTACCAGTTCCTCACGCTCGGCGGTCGTCAGGCCGGTGCGCCCCTTCGAGCGATCCGCCCGTGCCTGCTTGACCCACTGGCCCAGGGCCGACGCGACGAGGTCGAGCTCGCGGGCCACGGCCGTCACGCTCTTGCCCTCATCGAGCACCAGGCGAACCGCTTGCTGCTTGAATTCATCCGTGAACCGCCGGCGCGCTCGCCGGCTTCGTGTGTCTGCCATTGCGGACATCGTATCCACCTTTCGGAAGATGTCCACCAAACCGGATCAACTCCAAGGCGGCGTACGGATCGGACGTGCCGGGCATGCGGATCCCCTTTCGCGTGCCTGCGTCCGCACCAGGCTGAAAGAGGACGATTCGTCGCGATGTGCGAATCGATCGTGGTCGTGGGCGCAGCCCTTTCCGCGGACGTGGATGCTCCGACCGAGCGCGTTCATTCTGCGCCAGCAGCGCGTCCCGGTCAATCGCCTAAGCAACCGACGGGCGAACGAGGCCGTCCGGAGTTTCACCACGGCTCTTGGGCCGCACCTCGAGGTTCTTGAAGGTGCCGCAGCCAGCCGAGCAATGGGTTCCAACTCTTGACGGTCTGGTCCACCAACTCCATCCTGTTGGTTCCAAAGGGTCGAAGATCGAGACCCAAACCTGGAGTCGGAACCGGTCGCGCGCGCTGCCTTCGGCCACGAGCTCAGGCGCACATCGTTCGCTGCACCGACACGAACGTGGCGCCTGCCCTGATCGCTTCAGCACTTGCCAACCGATTTCGAATGCGGTCGCGCCCCGCTTCAGATCGGGAGCGCGCGCTGTGCGTGCGCGTCCTCGCCAAGGCATCCGAGCATCCGCGTAGAATCGGTGTCCACTCTCCGAGTACGCGGCGGCTTCGTTTATGAGGACCGGTCGAGCATTCCTGACAGTCCTGTTCGTCTCGGCGGGTGCGGCGC
>DASPXO010000161.1:0-29276 GCA_035637235.1 Gemmatimonadales bacterium
CACGTCGTCGAGCGTCAATCCCTCGAGCTCGAGCGCCCGCTGCATTTCCTGCTGGGTCGTGCCGGCGGCGCCGTTGTAGGCCATGCCGAGCGCCATCGCCACGCTGAGAGGGGAGATGAAGAGGTTCGAATCCGGGCCTGCCTGGCGCGCGACTTCCTGGAACAGCCTGAACGCGAAGCGGTTGTCCGCGGCGACGAGCTGACTCTCCGCGCCGGTGAGCGGCCGGGGCAGGCTCGTGATGGGGCGGACGCCCGGCTCGGTCGGGCCGCAGCGCGCCGCGAACGCGCCCACAACGAGCATCATGAACGGACGGACGAATCGGTTCATGCCTCCCTCCCGGTGTAGCGCTGCCTTCCTCATACCCCTATACCCTGGGGCGCCGCCGCTGGTCACTCGGGGTCAAAGAAGCCGGCCTTTGCGCCGCCATGGCGGCACTTCCACGACTCCTTGCAGGCTTGCGAAATCGCGCGCAACATAGCTGCCGCTCGTTCCGCTCGTTGGCTCAACATGCAACACCCGTGCACGAGGTATGGAGGAACCGTGGTCAAACGCACTTCACTCCTGTCCCTCGCGCTGCTGACGACCTTGGGCGTCGCCAGCGCGTGGGGGCAGCAACGCCAGATCACTGGCCGCGTCACCACCGCGTTGAGCGGTGCGCCTGTGGTAGGGGCGAACGTGTCGGTCGTTGGGACCGCAATCGCTGCTCAAACGGGCGATGACGGCCGCTTCTCGCTGTCCGCGCCCGCAGGGGACGTGAGGCTGGTCGTCCGGCGGATCGGCTACCGGCGTCGGGAGGCCCCCGTGCCTGCCGGCCAGAGCGAGGTCCAGGTGACGTTGGAGCAGGACGTGTTCAACCTCGAGGCGGTAGTCGTCACGGGTCTGGCCACTGGGGTGGAGCGGCGCAACGCGGGCAACGCGGTGGCGACGGTGAGTGCGACCGATCTTGGATTCGCGCCCACTCCCAGCCTCGAGCAGCAGCTCCAGGGCAAGGTCGCGGGCGCCGACATCCAGCAGAACGGGGGAGCGCCCGGCGGAGGAGTGCAGGTACGGCTCCGGGGCGTGACCTCTATCAACGCGACCGCCGAGCCCCTCTGGGTCGTGGACGGCGTGATCGTGAGCGACGTTGCGATTCCCTCGAACCAGAACGCCGTCACCGCGGCGGCGGGTGGTTCGAATCCGTCGCTCAACCAGGACGCGCAGGTGAACCGAATCGCGGACCTGAACCCCAACGATATCGAGAGCATCGAGATCCTGAGGGGTGCGTCCGCCTCCGCGATCTATGGACAGAAGGCGTCGAATGGCGTAGTGGTGATCAAGACGAAGCGTGGTCGCTCGGGCGCGCCGCAGTTCAGCTTCACGCAGCGGCTCGGGTTTTTCGAGATGTCGAACAAGGTGGGCTCGCGGGTGTTTCGCGACACGACCGACGCGTTCGGCGCTTTCGCCCCGCGCGTTCCTCGCGACACAACGAAGCGGAGGATCATCCGAGGCTTCTGCAACCTGCCTGGCGGGACCTGTCCAGGCTTCGACCTCGAGGAGGAGCTCGCGGGGCTGAGGCCTTTGTCGTTCGAGACGGCGGCCAGCATCTCGGGCGGCACCGACAATACCCAATACTTCGCCTCGGGCACGGTGAAAGACGACGGCGGGATCATCCAAAACACCGGATTCCAGCGGCAAGCGTTGCGTATCAACCTTGACCAGCGGCTCGGATCGCGCGTGCGTGCCAGCTTCAACACGAATTATACGCACACCCTGGCGCAGCGCGGTCTATCGAACAACGACAACACTGGCACGAGCTTCTATGTGGTGCTGTCGGCCACGCCGAGCTTCGTGGATCTCGGCCGGCAGCCGGGCGACACGTTCGCGCGCAATCCCTTCGTGCCCAGCAACCCCATACAGACAGCCGCGCTGATGAAGAACAACGAAGACGTATATCGGTTCATCGGGGGGCTGAACCTGCAATGGGACGCTGTGCAAACGTCCAAGAACTATCTCCGGATTGTGACGCTCGGCGGCGCGGACTACTTCACGCAAGAGAACGCGCTGTTCTTCCCGCCCGAACTCCAGTTCGAGCCAAACGACGGCCTGCTGGGCACGTCCCTGCTGTCCAACAGCGGCAACCTCAATCTGAATCTCAACGCCAGCGCGGTGGATACGTACACGCCGAGCAGCAACGCGTTCTCCGCGACAACGTCGCTGGGCATCCAATATGGCCGTCGCAAACTGGACATTTCCCGCATCACGAGCCGGAACTTGACGGCCGGGCAGGAAAACGTCGACGCAGGCACCAACATTCAGCTCAACGACTTCCGTTCCAAGATCAGAGACCTGGGCTTCTTCGCCCAGGAGGAGTTCCTCGCCAACGACCAGCGCCTGCTGCTGACCGCGGGCATTCGCGCCGACCAGAGCAGCCTCAATGCGGATCCGAGCAAGCTGTACTACTTCCCGAAGGCCTCGGCGTCGTACCGCTTCGTCAACCCAGCGGGCTTCATTGATGAGCTCAAGGTTCGTGGTGCCTATGGCGAGTCGGGCAACGAGCCCACGTATGGGCAGAAGTTCACGTCTCTGCGGCCCACCAATAAGGTGGGTGGGCTCCCGGGCACGGTGCTCGGGGACACGACCGGTGCGCCCGACCTTCGACCTGAGCGGGAGCGCGAGTTCGAGGTCGGTGTCGACGCCACCCTGTGGGGCGGCCGAGGGAGCGTGGAGCTGACCGGATTCCAAAAGAGCGTGAGTGACCTTCTGCTCCCACGCCAGCTCGCGCCGACCAATGGGGTGAACTTCGTGGTGTCCAACGGCGGCAAATTGCGAACGCGCGGTGTGGAGGTTGGGCTGGGCGTCGTTCCTGTGCAGCAGAGCGATTTGAACTGGATCTTCCGCACTACGTTCTCGCTGAATCGCAGCACGATCACCGATCTCGCCGGGCTGCCGTCCTTCCGAGCAGGCGGCTTCGGCGCGTCGCTTGGCCAGTTCCTGGTCGAAAAGGGGGCGTCCTCGACCCAGATCGTGGGGAACGACACGCTCACGGCGGCCGACACCGCGAGCGCGCGGTATGACTTCCTGGGTGCGGCGGACACGACCGGACACGTCGTGGTTCGCAAGCTCGGCGACGCCAATCCGGACTTCAAGATGTCCTTCACGAACGATGTGACCTGGAAGCGATTCAATCTGCACGTACTCCTCGACTGGCAGCAGGGCGGCAGCATCATCAACCTCACGAAGCTGCTGTACGACTTCGGCCAGGTCACGGCCGACTACGCCGTGCCCCTGCGCGACACAGTGGTCGTCCCAACCAGCGACACCACCGCCGACACCCTCCGGACCGTGGGGCAGAAGCGCATCTACGGGTTCGGGAAGGTCACGAAGAGCTTTATCGAAAGCGCGACCTTCTTGAAGCTCCGCGAGATCACGTTGTCGTACGAGCTGCCCGCCTCCGCGATGCGCAGCTTCTGGCGCGGCGCCCGCTACGTGCGGGTGAGCGTGAGCGCCCGCAACCTGTTCACCATCGCGCCGTTCGACGGGCTCGATCCGGAAGTCAGCAACTTTGGGAACCAGCCGATCGCACGGAACATCGATGTGACGCCGTTCCCACCGAGCCGGAGCTTCTGGTTCACCATTGACTTGGGGTTTTAACCATGCTGCCACTCTTGAGGGTTCGACCGATGAGACGGACGAATTGGCTGCCCGTGCTGCTAGTGCTCGTTGCCGCAGGCGGCTGCAAGGACCTCGATGTGCCGAACCTCAACTCGCCGGCGCTCGACGATCTCCTGAACAATCCGACCCGCTCGAAGATCGCGCTCGCGTCCACCGGCTTGCTGATCGGCACGCGGGCGGGAATAGCGGCGCAGAACGGCTACGTATCGTTGCTAGGGATCCTGGGTCGCGAATCATACAACTTCGATCCGGCTGATCCACGATTCGTCACGGAGATGTTGCTCGGGCCCCTCGACGGCGGCAGCCCGGCGTTCGGCGGCAATCTGTGGGGCTTCCCCTATCGCAACATCTTGAACGCCAACGTGCTCCTAGTCGCAACGGACCGGGTCCCGGCGGTGAGCGACCCCGAGAAAGAGGCCGTGCGGGGCTTCGCGAAGACGATTCAGGCGTTCGATTACCTGAAGGCGATCAGCACGCGGGATGCGAACGGTGGAGCAATCGTGACCGGCATCGATCTCACGGCGCCGCCTGCCCCCATTGCTACGAAGGCGGCGGTGTTCGCACACATCGGGCAATTACTCGACGAAGCGCAGACCCACCTTCAGGCGTCGGGCTCGACGTTCCCGTTCCCGCTGCCCGCCGGGTTTACGGGTTTCAATACGCCGACCACCTTCCTGCAGTTCAACCGCGCGCTCCGGGCCCGTGTCGCCGTGTACACCGATGACTACGCCGGCGCGTTGACGGCACTGGCCGCCTCGTTCATCGACACCACGCGGTCGCTCGATCTCGGCGTGTATTACGATTTCGCCACGGTGTCGGGCGACCTGATCAACGCGCTGTTCGACCCGGACGCCCGGGCGATCCTCGCGCACCCGACCCTGGAAACCGACGCACAGCTGCAGGCGGGCGGCGCCAAGGACGACCGGTATGTGCGCAAGATCGCCAAACTGTCGGCGCCGAAGAGCGCTCAGGGCCTCACCTCCGATATTCAGTTCGTGATTTACGGCGGTGTCGAGGCGCCGATCCCGATCATTCGCAACGAGGAGCTGATCCTGCTCCGGGCCGAGGCGAACATCGGGCTCAACACCGGTGCAAGCCTGGTCGCCGCCGTCATGGACCTGAACACGATCCGCGTCAAGTCCGGCAAGCTGCCGCTCTACGCGGGTGCCGTCACGCAGACCGCACTGCTGGACGAGCTGCTGTACAACAAGCGGTACTCCCTGATGTTCGAAGGCGGACACCGTTGGATCGACCTGCGCCACTACGGACGGCTCAGCACGCTGCCGCAGGACGCCACGAGCGGCGGCTCAGCCAAACGGTTCAGCAAGTTCCCGTTCCCGGCCTTCGAGTGCGACCCGCGCACGCCAACGCCGCCGGGCTGTGGCACGGAGACGGGGTCCTGAGCGGCTGCACCCTTTGACGGAAACTCGCCCCTGCAGGGTGACCAACACCGCCGCCTGAGGAGAGGTTCGATGCGACGCGTCGTCGGTGTCCTCGCCTGCGCCGTCCTGCTTCTGGTTGCATCCGCCAACCGGCTCGCCGCCCAGGGCGCCACGATCCGCGGCCGGGTCGCCGATTCGACCGGCGCGCCGCTCGCGCGCGTGGCCGTGAGCATCGAAGCCCTCGGCGCCCGGACCACCACCGACGATCAGGGAAACTACGAGCTCCGCGACGTGCCGGCGGGAACGCACACCGTCCGGGCGAGGCTCCTGGGCTACGTGCCGCAAGTGGTCCGCGTGAGCGTGACCGAAGGGCAGCCCGCGCGCCAGGACTTCGCGCTCCACAGCCAGCCCATCGGACTCGCGCCCGTGGACGTGGTCGTCGGGTCCCGGGCGCGTCACACTGCGGCGACCGAGCTGGCCGTGCCCGTGGACGTCTTCACGGCCGAGCAGCTTTCGCAGCAGGGGACGACGGAAACGAGCCAGATTCTCCAGCAGCTCGCCCCGTCGGTGAACTTCCCCCGCCAGAGCGTCACGGACGCGAACGACATCGTCCGGCCATTCACCCTGCGAGGCCTCTCCCCCGACCAGACCCTGGTGCTCGTCAACGGGTGGCGCCGACATCAGACGGCCCTCGTGAACACCTTCCCCTATGGCATGGCCTGGGGCTCAAGCGGAGTGGACCTGAACGCGATCCCCCAAAGCGCGATCGAACGCGTGGAGGTGCTGCGCGACGGGGCGTCGGCACAGTACGGCTCCGACGCCATCGCCGGAGTCGTGAACATGGTCGTGCGGGAGGGGCCGTTCGCGCCGTTCCTGAACGTGGACGCTGGCCGCTACGCGACCAACGACTATCCGGACGACGGGACGACCGTGGACATGAACGGCGGGGTCGGCCTCGGCGTCGGCCGTGGCTCCCTCAGCCTGTTCGGGGAGTTCCAGCAGCGCGATCCGACAAACCGGGCATGGGCGGACTCGTTCCTCGTGAACGTCGATGGTGTGGCTGACTCCATCGACCCCAACACTGGGCAGATCCTCAGGAAGCGCAACTCGCTGCCGCAGCCAAACTACCACTGGGGCGATGGGCTCGAGCAAGACGCAATGACGTTCGCCAACTTCCGGCTCCCCCTCAACGCGACGGGCACCAGCGAGTTCTACACCTTCGGGGGCTACAGCCACCGCGCTGGCACCGGCAACGGGTTCTGGCGCTACTTCGACAGCCCGCGAAACTGGTCGCAGCTCTACCCGGAGGGCTTTCTTCCGGAATTCCACCCCACGGTCAAGGATTACTCGGTGGCGGGTGGTGTCCGTGCCCGCGTCGGCGGGTGGTCGGTGGACCTCGGGGGCTCGTTCGGGCTGAACCGCTTCGATTACGACCTGCGGAACACCAACAACGCCTCGCTCGGGCCGTGCTTGGACCTCGCGGTTTGCACGGCTGCGGATTCTGCTCCCGGCCCCGACGGCGTACTCCACACGAGCGACGATCCGAACATCCCCAACCAGCTCTCGTTCTACGCCGGACGGCTCGAGCGCGGCGAGGTCGGGACCGGCCTGACCTTGGCGCGGGAGCTGGCCCTGGGGCTGCCCGCGCCAGCGAATCTCGCGATCGGCGCCGCGTTCCGGCGGGAGAGCTACAACATCGAAGCGGGCGAAACGGCCTCGTGGATCAACGGCGGGCATCCGGCTCAAGACGGCAGCGGGCCGGCCCCGGCCGGCTCGTCGGTCTTTCCGGGGTTCTCGCCCACCGACGCGAGCGACCACAGCCGGACCAACTTCGGCGCCTATGCCGATCTGGAGGCCGGCCTCACCTCGCAGTTTCTGGCCGACATCGCCGGCCGGTTCGAGCATTACAGCGACTTCGGCTCCCGGATCGCGGGCAAGCTGGCGCTCCGCTTCCAGCCGACGAAACGCTTTGTGCTGCGCGGGGCGGCGAGCACCGGGTTCCGTGCACCCGGCCTGAGCCAGAGCTTCTTCAGCCACACCACCACGAACTTCATCGGCGGCCAGCTCGTGGAAATCGGCAACTTCCCGGTGGACAACCGGGCGTCGAAGATCTTCGGCGCCAAGCCCCTGAAGGAAGAGACGTCCGTGAACCTGAGCGGGGGCCTCGCGCTCACTCCGACGGACAACGTCACCGTCACGGTGGACTACTATCACATCAAGATCGACGACCGCATCATGCTCACCGCCAACTTCGCCGACACGGTGTCGCAGCGGATTCTCGCCGATTCCGGCTTCTCCGGCATCGGCGGCGTGCAGTTCTTCACCAACGGCCTGGACACGAAGACCGACGGCGTGGACGTTACCGCCGACTTGCGCGTGCCGGCTGGCAATTCCGGCACACTCAACCTGACGGCCGCCGTTAACTACACCGCGAACAAGATCACCCGGTTGGATCCGCTGCCGCAGATCCTCCAGGGCACCGCCACCGATCTGACGAGCATCCTCGACGTGGTGGCGCAGCTTGCCATTGAGAAGGAGCGGCCGGATTGGCGGGGCACCCTCACCGCCCAGTACACCAGCGGCCGGTTCCACACGCTGGGCCGGGCCTCGTACTATGGCGGCTTCTCCTCGGCCCAGCCCAGCTTCACCGACGAGGAGCACTACGGCGGGAAGACTCTGTTCGACGCCGAAATCGGGTATCGCTTCGCGCAGGCGGACCTGTCGATCGGAGCGCGGAACATCTTCGACACGTACCCGGATAAAATGAAGGCGGAGTTCAACAACAACGACAACACCTTCCCCTGGGCGGCCGCGTCGCCGTTCGGGTACAACGGGCGGTACATCTATACCAGGGCGTCGATCCCCTTGACGCACTAGGCCGGCGCGCGCGGCGTCCCACCGCAACTCTGTGGAAGGAATGCACAGTTGCCCGGCCAGAAGCTGGCGCGAGCATCGTAACGACAAGCCGGACACATAACTACAGTCATCGCAGAACGGCACGCTCCCTGCCTTGGCGCCTCTGCGATGATCACAACACCACGCCCGATTCGGGCCTTGCGCAGCCCGGTCTTGAAGGGCGCCCTCGTCGCCTTAGCCGCCGCGGACCTCGTCCCTCTCGTGGTCCTCGCGCTGACCTTCTTTCCGGGCTTCATGGCCCGCCCCGACACGCATGGCCATGCCCGTCCGCTGGGCCTGGTCCGGGCGAGCTGCGTAGCGGCGCTGGCGGCGCTCGCGCTGCTGTGGGTGCTGCGTCACCGGCTCGACGCGCTGATCCAGCGGCTGAACGCGTACGTGCGGGGCACGGTGGCGGCGAGTGGGGAAGCGACCGCCGAGCTGGCCACCCCGGCGCTGGCGCGGATCCTGACGACAGTCGGGCTCGGGGCAGCGCTGGTGTCGGTGGGCGTCGCCTTCACTTCGACCCCGGCGTTCAGGGCCCTCATCGCGGAAGACGGGATCGTGGAGTACGGGTCGAGCCTGTCCTGGTTCGCCGCGGCGGCGTGCGCCGCGGCGGCGCTGTTCCTGGACCGGCGCCGGTTCGGGCTCAAGGTCGCGTGCTACGCCCCACTCATCGCGTTGTGCGTGCTCGCGGGCGGCGAGGAGATCAGCTGGGGACAGCGCATCTTTCACTTCCAGACGCCCACCGCCGTGGAAACCATGAACCGGCAGCGGGAGCTCAATCTGCACGACATCGGCAGCATCAGCGTCACCGAGAACGCCTTTCTCGTGTTCACGACGGTCTGCTGCCTCGTCATCCCGTGGCTCTTGAGCCGCGCGCCCGACTGGCGCGCCTACCTGCGGCGGCTGAACGCGCCGATCGTGGACCCGTTCGTGGCGCGGGTGTATGGAATCGGCCTCGTCGCGTGGATCGTCGTCGGCCTGCGGTTCGGGACGCTCGGCTTCTCGCCGTTTTCCCTGTGGGGCTACTACACGCAGCTGGACGACGAGATCTGGGAGCTCTTCGCGGCGTTCGCCTTCTTCTCGCTGGCCGCCCTCGACCTTGCCCACCGGCTGTCGGAGTCGCGCCCTGCCCGAGTCGTTTCGACCCGCAGGGCACAGGTCAATCAGGTGACGGCGTAGCGCCGTCGCGTCTAGCCGTTACGGGACGAGCAGCACCCCGACCATCCCGCCCAGCCCGTCCGACACCGTCGCTACGCCGCGCGGCACCACCCAGTCGTTGCCGTCAACCAGGAGATTAAAGTGGTAGATCCCGCGGCGCAGCGCGAGCGTCCCTTCCCACAGGTCCCCGTCCAGGGGGCGGAGGGGAATCGCGTGCCACTCGTTCCAATCCCCGGCGATCGCGACCGACCGGACCCTGTCGAACCGGAAGCGCACCACTAGGCTGTCGCCCCGAGACGCGGGGACGAGGGCGGCCCGCCGGGGAAGGCTGGGGTCGCGTGCGGGCAGCGCGCGCCGGGTGCCGTGCAGTCGCACGCCGAACGCGAGGAAGCCGGCGCGCGGAAGCCCCTGGTAGGGATCCGTCAGGTAGCTCCCTCCGGCGAGCTCGAGCGAGACACTCGGCGACACGAAGAGCTGCACGAAGCCGCTGCCGGCTCCCGTCGACTCCGAGATATCGGACAGGCGCCCCGCCGCGCCAAACGACGCGACCAGCGGGCCCCGCTCCAGAGTCACGCCGGCGCTCACGTCCGTGAACCACCCGTCGGGGAATCGCGTGGGTTCGATGCTTGCCTGCCACTCGCTCGCGCCCGGGGCGGCCGGACGCCACCAGGCGCGGGCCCGCACGTGCAGCGCGCTGATCGAGGGAGTGTGGGCAATCCAGCCGACGGACGGCCCGGCGCCGAGCCCCACCCCCCACCGCGCCTGCGACCAGAGCAGCTCGCCGATGCCGTGGGCCGCTGCGGTCCATGCGCCGCCGGTGCGTCTGGTGCCTGACGCGATAGCCTCCACGCCGATCCGCCACCGGTCGGCCATCGCCGGCGAGGCGACCCACAGGTCGCCCCGCCCCTGGCTCGACCAGGCGGCGTCGGGCAGGGACGCGAACGAGCCCGACACGTCGGCGAGGAGGATTCCCGAAGCGTACTGGAACGCGGGCGAGACCGCGGCCGAGCTGAAGCTCGTCCCGCCCCCGTACCGCACGGTCCCTACCCCGAGGCCCAGGGACGGACCTGTCTGAGCCGTCGCGGGCCCCAGGCCGAAACCGGCGGCGCAGACGACAAGCAGAAGCAGCCGCTGCACGAGCAGAAAGGTAGTCGTGGGCGCCTGTCTGAGAAAAGGCAAAAAAACAGGGTGGGGGGCAGCACGCTGCTCCCCCACCCCACTCAGCCGAACGTATCCTCGGGACGTTACGGCCGGTGGCTTCCCGACTGGCCCGGGCTCAACGGCTTCCCCGGTGGCTGCGCCGGCACGGCCGGGTACGGCGGGTCACCCGTAGGCGGTGCGGCGGGCCTCGTCGCGCCACCCTCGTGCGGCGCCGCCCGTCCGACAGGCGGAACCGCGATCCAGGTGGGGCGGTGTTCGAGTCCCACCAGCTCGCCGCGAACCTGGGTCGCCCGGTGCTGGGCCCCCTGGGAGTGCAACGAGACCTTAGATTTGGCCGTGTCCGCGGCGTGCTCGTTAGGAATCTCAGGTGCCTGCGCCGCCAAGAGTGCCGGGAGCGCGAACGCACCTGCGAAGAGGAGAAGTGCTCGGTTCATGAAGCTACCTCCATGAGCGATGATCGCTCTAAAGACAGTCGGCGGGGCGACGAGGTAACCCCCGCGCCGGAAGTCCCGGCCGGACCGAGCGTTACCGGGACCCCGGCCGGCGACTCTTCATGGGGATACGTGGTTGCCGGCGCCCGGCCGCCGCTCAAGGATCCTCCCAACACTCCGGCGGGCGAGGTGCTGGTGGGTCTGCGGGAAAGAGTGCCGGACGCCGAGGTCGTGCGGGCGGTCTTGGAGGGGGACGTGGAGCGGTACGCGGTGCTGGTGGGGCGGTACCGCGACCGGTACGCCCGATACGCGGCGCGGATGCTCGGGTCCTTCGATGCGGCCGAGGACGCGGTCCAGGACGCCTTCGTCCGCGCGTTCGACCAACTGGCGCAGTGCCGGGAGCCCGACAAGTTTGCGGGGTGGTTGTTCCTGATCCTGCGCAACCGCTGCTTCGCCGAGCGGCGGCGCGAGACTCGGGAAGGGCGGCGGCTCGAGCAGGGGGATGAGGCCGTCGCGGGGCCGGATCGGCCCGATGGGACGGTGGAGCAGGCGGAGCAGCTTCGCGCGCTCAAGCGGGCGCTCGAGCGGTTGACGCCGGAGCAGCGTGAGGTATTTGTGCTGAAGCACGTGGAAGGATTGGCGTACGAGGAGATCGCGCGGATGACCGGCGCGACCGTCGCGTCGCTGAAGATGCGCATGCACCGGGGCTACGACCGGTTGCGCGAGCTGTTGAAGGAGCACGTATGAGCGACGTTTTTCATCCGCTGGTGAAGGGACTGCTCGACGGCGAGGCCACGCTGGCTGAGCTGCCGCCGGAGCTCCGTGCGGAAGGCGAAGAGGCGCTGCAGCTGCTCGGCCTCGTGGACCGAGCGCCCGTCACACTCCCGGCGGCGCTCGAGTCTCGGGTAATGGCCGAAGTGCGGCGGCACGCCGCGTCGCCGCTGCGGCGGGCCTGGCGCCGGCTCGTCGAGCCGCAAGAGATCGAGCTGCGGTTGCGCATCCGGCCGTGGGCCGCATGGGGCGGCGCGCTCGCCGCGGCCGCGGGCCTTGCGCTGCTCCTCGCTCGGGTGCGCGAGCCGCCGGCCGTTCGGGCGGTCCAGACGGCATCGCGCGACAGCGTCTATGTGCGGTTCGTGCTGTTCGCCCCGGGCGCCAGGCGGGTTTCGGTCGCGGGCACGTTCAACGAGTGGAACGCCGACGCCGCGCCGCTGGTGCACGCAGGCAGGGGCGGCGTCTGGACGGTCACCCTCGCGCTTCCCGTGGGCCAGCACCAGTACGCGTTCATCGTAGACGGGGAGCGCTGGGTCGCCGACCCGGCGGCTCCCGCGGTGGACGACGGCTTCGGCAAGCGGAACAGCGTGATCGCGGTGACGGCACAGGGGGCACGGACGCTGTGAGGCCTCTGCTCGTCGCTCTGCTGCTCGTCGCCGGCTCGGCGCCCCGGCTCACGGCCCAAGGGGACGTGGCGGCGCGGCTCGACCGCCGTGTCCCGCCCCCGGTCGCGCGCGCGGTCACGGAGATCGCGGCAGGGGCGGCGGCGCGCGGGCTGCCCGTCGAACCGCTCGTTCAGAAGGCCATTGAGGGCGGCGCCAAGCGCGTCGCGGCGGACCGCGTGATCGCCGCCGTGCGCGCGCTCGCGACACAGCTCGAGGGGGCCGCGGCGGCCCTCCGGGCGAGCGGCATCGAGCACCCGGGCGCCGGCGTGATCGAGGGCGGTGCGGAGGCGCTCAGCGCGGGCCTCGACGCCGAACAGATCGGCGAGCTCGCCCGCACCAGCAAGGTGCCTTACGACCCGGCGGTGACGCTGCGCGTGGCTGCGACGCTCGCCTCGCTCGGCGTCCCCCCGAAACAAACCGTCGACCTCATGGAAGCCATGATGCAGGCGGGCCGCACACCGAACGACCTGCTCAGTCTTCCCACCCAGGTCCAGGAGGGCGTGGCCCGCGGTAAGACGCCCGCCCAGGCGGCGCGAGGACTCGGACGGGGGGCGGAACACGCGCCCTGGGCTCACGGGAGCGAACTCCCGCCCGGACAGACCAAGACCAAGACGAATCCGCACAAGCCCTAGGGGACACCTCATCAGGAGGACGCACCCCATGCACCACTCTGGCATCGCATCGTCGAGCGCGCTCGCGCTCCTGGCCGGCTTGGCCTGCGACAGCACGGCTCCGCAACTGGGCACGCTGAACGTGTACCTCAGCGACGCGCCCCTCGCGGACGTGGCCAGCGCGACGGTCACCATTTCCCAGGTCTATCTCATCGGCGGGTCGGAGGAATCCGGTAATCGCTACACCATCACCGAGACGCCCCAGGACTACGATCTGCTCACGCTGCAGGACGGCGTGACGGCGCTCCTCGGCACTGCGTCGATCCCCGCCGGCCATTACACCCAGCTGCGCCTGGTCGTGGACGACGCTACGATCACCCTCGCGCCCGGGATCACGTTCAGCGACGGCTCCAGCTCGCACACCCTGAAGGTGCCGAGCGGCACGCAGTCCGGGATCAAGGTGCAGCTGGGCGGGCCATTGCATATCGAGCCGGGAGTGACGAACCTCGTCGTCGACTTCGACGTGGCGGAGAACTTCGTCCTGCTGGGCGAGCGGTCGGGGCCCCACGGCGTGCTCTTCAAGCCGGTTCTGCACGCGACTGTGGAGAGCGTGGCGGGGCCCTGACCGCGTCGCTACTCCCGCCGCGCGACGGGCTGGGTAGATTGCACTACCTATGCCCGTCGCCCACAACCTTGGCTTTCCTCCCCTCGGCGCCAACCGCGAGCTGAAGCGCGTCACCGAAGGCTACTGGAGCGGCAAAGCGTCCCGTGCCGACCTGCTGAAGGTCGGCGCGGAGCTGCGCGCCGCGCACTGGCGGCTGCAGCGCGACGCGGGGCTCGACCTGATTCCGTCCGGTGAGTTCTCTCACTACGACCGTGTGCTCGACGCGTGCGCGATGGTGGGCGCGGTGCCGGCACGCTACGGGTGGTCGGGGGGGCCGGGGCGGGAGCCGGTGGACCTCGACACCTACTTCGCCATGGCGCGCGGCGTGCAGGGCGGCGGGCGCGACGTCGTCGCGATGGAAATGACGAAGTGGCTCGACACGAACTACCACTACATCGTGCCCGAGTTCGGGGCGGGGCAGACCTTCCGCCTCTCGTCGACCAAGGTGATCGACGAGTTCCAGGAGGCGAAGGGGCTCGGGTTCCAGACGAAGCCCGTGCTCATCGGGCCGGTCACCTTTCTGCTCCTCGGGAAGACGCGCACGGCGCGCTTCAACCGGCTTGAGCTGCTCGATGCGCTGCTGCCGGTCTATGCCGACGTGCTCTCGCGGCTGGCCGCGGCGGGGGCGACGTGGGTGCAGCTGGACGAGCCGTACCTCGCGCTCGACCGCACCCCGGACGAGCGTGCGGCGTACGCCCGGGCGTACAGGTTCCTGGCCGAGCGCGCCCCGGCGGCGCAGATCCTGCTCGCCACCTATTTCGCGGGACTCGACGACAACCGTGAGACGGCGCTGGAGCTGCCGGTGGCGGGGCTGCACGTGGACCTGGTGCGCGCGCCCGGCCAGCTTGAGCCCCTGCTCGAGGCATGGCCGCGCGGCCGGGTGCTGTCGCTCGGCGTGATCGACGGACGCAACATCTGGAAGGCCGATCTGGCGGCGGCGCTCGGGCCGCTCGAGCGGGCGGGCGACCGGATCGGTGCCGAGCACCTGTGGGTGGCGCCGTCGTGCTCGCTGCTCCACGTGCCGATCGATCTCGACCTCGAGCGCCGGCTCGATGTCGAGCTCAAGGGCTGGCTCGCGTTCGCGAAGCAGAAGCTCGCCGAGGTGGAGACGCTCGCGCGCGCGGTCGGCGAGGGCCGCCAGAGCGTAGCGCACGAGCTCGAGGCCAACGCCCGGGCGATCGCCGGCCGGCGCTCGTCGCGGCGCATCCACAACCCGGCGGTGAAGCAGCGGGCGGCCGGCGTCGGCGAGCGGGACATGCGCCGGGCTGCCCCGTACCCCGAGCGGCGGAAGCAGCAGCTCCGCCTGCCGCTCTTCCCGACGACCACGATCGGCTCGTTCCCGCAGACCGCCGAGATCCGCGCCGCGCGGAAGAAGCTCCATGACGGGGCGCTCACGCCGCGGGAGTACGACGCGTTCATCGCCGACCAGATCACCCGGACGCTCAAGCTCCAGGAGGAGCTCGGGCTCGATGTCCTGGTGCACGGGGAGTTCGAGCGCAACGACATGGTGGAGTACTTCGGCGAGCAGCTCGAAGGCTTCGCCTTCACCGAGCACGGCTGGGTGCAGTCGTACGGCACGCGATACGTCAAGCCGCCGATCATCTATGGCGACGTGCGGCGGCCCAAGCCGATGACCGTGCGCTGGAGCACGTTCGCCCAGTCGAAGACCTCCAAGCCCGTGAAGGGGATGCTCACCGGGCCGGTGACCATCCTCCAATGGTCGTTCGTGCGCGACGACCAGCCGCGCGCCGACACGGCGCAGCAGCTCGCCCTCGCCATCCGGGACGAGGTGCAGGACCTCGAGGCCGCGGGGATCCGCGTGATCCAGATCGACGAGCCGGCGCTGCGCGAGGGGCTGCCGCTCAGGCGCGGGGAGTGGGCGGGGTACCTCGACTGGGGGGTGAATGCGTTCCGGCTGGCGACCGCCGGGGTGTCGGACGCGACGCAGATCCACACCCACATGTGCTACAGCGAGTTCAACGACGTGATCCGGGTGATCGAGAAGATGGACGCCGACGTCATCTCGATCGAGAACGCGCGCTCGGGCTCCGAGCTCCTGGAAGCCTTCAAGGGGTACCGCTACCCGAACGAGATCGGCCCCGGCGTCTACGACATCCATTCCCCCCGCGTGCCGGCCGTGCAGGAGATCGTGGCGGCGCTGACGCGGATGCGGGAAGTGCTCGACGACCGCCAAATCTGGGTCAACCCCGATTGCGGCCTCAAGACGCGCGGCTGGGAGGAGACGCTGCCGTCGTTGCGGAACATGGTGCACGCGGCGCGGCAGCTGCGGCCGACCCCCGCGGCCACCGGCGCGAGGGCGTGAGGCGCCGGCCCCGGGCTTGCGCCCGGGGTCAGCCCCGCGGCAGACAGAGGCTGCGGAGCCGGTCGCCCCAGGTTAGGTTTGGGATTATGAACCCCGCCGAGATCAGGATCACGGCCGAGCCGATCGACGAGGCGCGCTGCAAGTTCATCGTGAGCCAGCCGGTGCACTCCGCCGGGGTGCGCCGGTTCGCGTCCCCCGCCGAGGCGCGAGGGTCACCGCTCGCCGAAGCCATCTTCGCGATCCCGGGAGCGGAGGTCAGCGAGATCATCGTCTCGGGGAACCTCGTGACCGTCGTGAAGCAGGGCCGGGCGCCATGGCAGGCCGTCGGCAAGCCGATCGGCGTCGCGATCCGGTCCGCCCTCACGAGCGAACGACCGGCGGTCACCGCGAAGCCCACCGCCCCAGCCGGGGGCGGCGCGGGCGACGACGCCCTCTACGACCGGGTCGCGCAGCTGTTCGACACCCAGGTGAACCCGATGGTCGCTCGGCACGGCGGCCGGGTGGAGCTGATCGACGTCCAGGACGCGGTCGTCATGGTGCGGATGGCGGGCGGCTGCCAGGGGTGCGGCATGGCTGACGTGACCCTGCGCCAGGGGATCGAGGCCATGCTCCAGCAGCACGTTCCGGAGGTCAAAGGGATCGTCGACATCACCGACCACACCGCCGGCACGAATCCCTACTTCACGGGCGCCAAGAAATAGGGCGCGCATGCCGCGCCCCGATGCACCCCGACTCCTCCTCCTCCTGCCGACCGCCACGTACCGCACCGCGGCGTTCGTGGAGGCGGCGCGCCGAATGGACGTCGAGCTGACCGTCGCGTCGGAGCGGCCGAGCACGTTCGAGGCGGCGAACCCGGCCGGCCTCCTCACCCTCGACCTTTCGAGCCCTGAGCGCGCCGTCGAGCAGGCCGCCGCCTTCGGGCGCGAGCATCCCCTGCAGGGCGTAGTGGGCGTGGACGACGACACGGCGGTCGTGGCTGCCGGCATCGGCACTGCGCTCGGGCTCCGCGGGCATCCCCTTCCGGCCGCGCTGGCCGCCCGCGACAAGCGCGAGCAGCGCGTCATGCTCGCTGCGGCGGGAGTGCCGGTGCCGCGGTTCGCAGAGCATCGGATCGACGAGGATCCCCAGCTGATCGCGGCGCGGGCCGCTTATCCGTGCGTGCTCAAGCCCGAGCGACTCTCCGCCAGCAGGGGCGTGATCCGCGCGAACACGCCCGCCCAGTTCGTCGCCGCGTTCCAGCGCCTCGAGCGGATCTTGGCGCAGCCGGACGTGGCCTCGTGCGGGGAGCCCGCACGGCGCGTCCTGGTCGAGGACTTCGTGCCCGGCCCGGAAGTGGCGCTCGAGGGGCTCGTCGTCGAGGGCCGGCTCCACGCGCTCGCGTTGTTCGACAAGCCCGACCCGCTCGACGGTCCGTTCTTCGAGGAGACGATCTACGTGACGCCCTCGCGTCTCCCCCCCGCGGCGCAGGCGGCAATCGCCGGGTGCGCGCAGGCGGCGGTCGCCGCGCTTGGCCTGCGGGAAGGGCCGGTGCACGCCGAGCTGCGGTTCAATGATCGAGGACCGTGGCTGATCGAGCTCGCCGCGCGACCGATCGGCGGGCGCTGCGGCGCCGCGCTGCGCTTCGGGAACGGCGTGCCGCTCGAGGAGATCATCATCCGGCACGCGCTCGGTCTGCCGATCCACTCGCTCGAGCGCGAGCACCAGGCGTCCGGCGTGATGATGGTTCCCGTGCCCCGAGCCGGGGTGCTGCGGGAGGTACGGGGAGTCGCGGCGGCCAAGGCCGTCCCCCTCGTCGAGGAGGTGGCGATCACGGCCCACCCGGGGGAGACTCTCGTCCCCTGGCCCGAAGGGTCGCGCTATCCGGGGTTCATCTTCGCGCGGGGGGAGACAGCGGCGGCGGTCGAAGCGGCGCTGCGCGCCGCCCATCGCCAACTGCAGTTTGTCGTCGAGGCCACCGACTGACGCGCCATCACACCGCCACCGCCAGACACTCGAGCCAGTTGCGCGGCACCTTCGCCAGTCCGGTCTCCTCCATGGTCCGGCGGAGTCCTTCCTTCAGCGCCTCCGCGCCCTGCGCGAGCGGCACGCCGGGCAACGCGCCCTCGATGAAGAGCGAGAAGCGACCGATGTCCTCGAGGCTCTCCGGCGGCATCTCGATGCGCACCAGATCGACACTGGGCGGCGCGAACCCGCCCTGGACGCACAGCTCCGCGTACTGCTCGGCGGAGAGAAACTCCCGCGCGACCGCGTGAGCGTTGCGCTGCACCTCGACGCCCCGCTCGCGGAGCACCTGCACCGCCCGCACGATCCAGCGCCGCCAGAAGCCCGACGTGCCCTCCACGTACGCCCCGTTGAAGAAGGTCGTGTTGAAGGCGAAGACGCCGCCCCGCTTGAGCGTCCTCCGGATCTCGGCGATAACCTGGGCCTTATCGGGGACCAGATGGATGGCGTTGAGGAAGACGACGGCGTCGGCCGAGGACACGAGCCGCGAGGCCCACTCGGCGCTGCCCTCGATGAACTTGACGACCTTGTCGTGAATCGCGGCCCGGGCCCGCACGAGCGCCGACGGCGACGGGTCGATCCCAATCACCTCGGCGTTCGGAGCCTCGCGGCCGAGCCGCTCGAGGATGAGCCTGGTGACCGCGCCCGGCCCGCACCCCAAGTCCACGATCCTCCGGCGCCCGGGGCAGATCACCCGCTCCACGATCCAGCGATTGACCTCGGTGAAGAACGGATGGCGGGTGAACGCCTCGAACGAAAACCGCTCGCTCTCGCCCTGCGCCTGAGCCGTCATGCGACCTCCTCCATCTCAAAGCTTGCGAATCCCCAGTGCGCCAAGCTGCACGTCGAGGGTGTGATTGACGCGATAACCCACCATCCCCTGCGCATCGAGGTCCGCCGCCTTCGCTGAAAACACTTCCTTGCCGTTGACCTGGAAGCTGACCTTGCCCTTGCGGACGAGGATGCCCAGCTCGTTCGTCGCTTTGCCCGCCGAATCCGCCGTCGCGACGGCGTCGCTGTCGGTCCAGCCGTTGGTGACCTCGGCGGTGGAGTCCCCGGTGATGCGCCGCTTGACGAGGAATTTACCGTCTCCGCGCACCAGAAAGTAGGTGTAGCGATTTTGCGCGTCGGCGAGGTGGCTGCCGCCGATGAACAAGCCGTACCCCTCTGGGTGACGGGGATTCGCATTTTGCGTGAACGTCGCGACCACGCGGTAGTTGCCAGAGGCCCTGTGGGGGTCCCGCCACAGGACGACGGCGGGACCGAGCGTCACGTGCATGCCGTCCCCCTTCCTCACAATCATCGCGTCGGCGAGGGGCTTGTTCTTGTCCGCCCGAGCGTGCCAACCGGGCGGGAGCGTCCCACCCCCAGCGACACTGGCGTCGGGGGCGCGATCCTGGGCGACCCCGGCCCCGTGGGCTGCCGGGCACGGCGTCGGCAGCACGAAGGCGGCGGCGGCCAGCAGCCTGGTAGCACGCATCGGGAAGGTGCCTCGCGCAGCGGGAAAGGGGCTAGCCTCACCCCGTATCGATGCTACTATGGGAATCGAATGGAAATCTAAGTGACCCAGCCGAAACGTCTTAGTCAAGAAGAGGAGCGCTCTCTAGTCCGGCGCCTGAAGGCGCGGGACGAGCGGGCGCTGAGCCAACTGTATGACCTGCTGGCGCCGTGGGTGCTGGGCCTCGCGTGTCGCATCCTCCAGGACGAGGACGAGGCCGAGGAAGTAGTGGGAGACGTGTTCGCGCAGGTCTGGCGTCGTGTCGACCAGCACGATGCTCTCCGGGGCCCTCTCGTGCCGTGGATCCTCTCGATCGCGCGGAACCGGGCGCTCGACCTGCTGCGGCGGCGCCGGCGGTGGTGGCGCAAGGCTGACCGGTGGGAGCACGCGCACGCGGCCGAGGCGCGCGATCCCGAGCCTGCTGCCGCGCCGCATGAGGCGGCGGTGCCGGGATGGCCGTTGCACCGGCAGGTGCACGCGGCCCTCGCGGCGCTGCCCGCCGAGCAGCGGCAGCTCGTGCTGCTGGCGTATTTCGAGGGGCTGACCCACAGCGAGATCGCCCGGCGGACGGGCCAGCCGCTCGGCACGGTAAAAACACGGCTGCGGCTCGCGCACCAGAAGCTGACCGAGGCGCTCCGTCACCTCAAGGATTGGCTAGAATGACCGACTGGCTGGGCATGGCCGCGGACCCGCGAGCGCCGCCCCCAGAGCTGAAGGCGCGGGTGCTCGCGCGCGTGCTCGCCGGGCCCCGGCGGCGGTGGTGGCTCGCCGCGGCGGCCGTGCTCGTGCTCGCCGTCGGGGGCGCGTACTGGTCCTACCGGACCGTCACGACGCTGCGCGCGGAGCGCGACCGGTTGGCGGGCGTCGTGGCCTCCCTGCGGGACAGCCTCGCGCTGGTCAACAGCGCGAGCGCGAAGGTGGTGTGGATTCCCGTCACGACGGGCGGCCGGGTGGGCGGTGTGACGATCTTCGCGGACAGCTTACGCCACCGCTGGCTCGTGCGGTGCGACGGTCTGACCCGGAACGCACCCGATCAGGCGTACCAGATATGGTTCGTCACGGAGGAGGGGATGAAGAGCGCCGCCCTCATGGCGATGGATCACGAGCGCCCCATGGTCATGGCGCTCGACATGCCGCCGAACGGCGGGAAGGTGATGGGTGCCGCGATGACGATCGAGCCCCGCGCGGGCTCCACGGAGCCGCACGGGCCTTTCGTGTTCCACCGGAGCCTGTAGGCGGTCTAGTCCTCTTTTTTCTCGGCCAGGTCGTGGACGGTCTCGAGCTCCACGATCTTGAGCCGCCGCCGTCCCATCGGGAGCGTGATCGTCGCGGTCTGGCCGACCTTGCCACCGAGCAGCGCCTTCCCGAGCGGCGACGCCATGGAGACCGGCATTTCGACCGGAGCGTCGTCGCCCTCGATGAACTCGCCGAGCGTCAACGCGTAGGTCTCCTTCAGCTTCGTGTCGAGGTCCTCCACCGTCACGCGCGAGCCGAAGCCCACGCGATCGCGCGGGATGTCTTCCTCCCGGACGCTGGACAGCTTGGAAAGGCGCAGCCGCAGATGGGACAGCCGCGCCTGAGCGAACTGCTGTCGCTCGAGCGCCGCCTTGAACTCGGAGTTCTCGCGCAGGTCACCATGGGCGCGCGCCTTCTCGATCTCCTTCGGAAGCACGAACGAGATCTCGTGATTGAGGCGCTCGACCTCGGCCTGGAGTCTGCGTTTGAGCGCGTCGATCATGGGAGCGCGAAACATAGCGTCACACGACGCCACGACGCCACGTTCCACCGGTCGTGCAACGTGGCGTCATGGCTTCGTGCAACGCATCTTTTGTCAGCCATGCCCCTCAACATCCGCACCTACCACGAGCTGGCGGAGCCGGACCGGTCCGGCCTCGCCGCCCAGATTGGCGCCCAGCGGCGCCGGGTGGCGGAACGCCTGGCCGCGGTCGGCCGCGTGGTGGCGGTGATGAGCGGCAAGGGCGGCGTGGGCAAGAGCTTCGTGGCTGCGGGCGTGGCCCGGGCCCTGGCGCAGGGCGGCCGTGCGGTCGGGGTGCTCGACGCGGACCTGAACGGGCCGACCGCGGCTCGGCTGCTCCTAGCCCGGGAGGCCCGCCTCACGATCGCGGGAGACGCGGTCCTCCCCGCCGCCGGTGCGGGAGGCGTGAAGGTCGTGTCGATGGACCAGCTGCTCGAGGACGGCCAGCCCCTGGCGTTCCGGGGGCCCGAGCGCGAGAGCTTCGTCTGGCGGGGCGCGCTCGAGGCGGCCGCGCTGCGCGAGTTTCTCGCGGACGTGGCGTGGGGCGCGCTCGACGTGCTGCTCGTCGACCTGCCGCCGGGATTGCAGCGCTTCACGGAGCTCGCCGAGCTGCTCCCCGCGCCTCCCGCCACGCTCACGGTGACGATCCCGACTGCGGAGTCGCGGGACGCCGTGCGCCGCGCGCTGCGCGCCGCGCTGGAGTGCGGCGCCACGCCGCTCGGCGTGGTCGAGAACATGGTCGGTGGCCCGTTCACGGGGAGCGCGGCCGACGACCTCGCCGCCGAATTCCGGGTTCCGGTGCTCGCCCGTATTCCCTGGCACCCGACACCTGACACCTGGGCGGGGCTGGCGGGACGGCTGGGATGAAGTTCCTGTGCGTCGAATGCGACCGGCAGATGGCGTTCGAGGAGCGGCGGCTGCCCGGCGACGGCACACTCGCCGCCGCGTTCCGGTGCCCGCAATGCGGCCGCGTGGTCGCGCTGCTCACGAACCCGATGGAGACGCAGCTCGTCGCGTCGCTCGGCGTGAAGATCGGTGGCCGCACCATCGCCGAGCAGCCGCTCGAGACGGTGCGGGGCATGGTCGCGACCGGAAAGGGCGATGCGTTCGACGAGGCAGGCGGTCAGGCGGACGGGCGGACGGGCGGACCTGATGAGGCAGGCGGTCAGGCGGACGGGCGGACGGGCGGACCGAAGTGGTCGGCCGAAGCGCGGGAGCGGTTGGCGCGTGTCCCCGGCTTCGTGCGGGGAATGGTGAAGAGGATCTACGCAGACTACGCGAAGCAGCACGGCATCGCGGAGATCACCCCGGCCGTGATGGACACGGCGCGGAGCGAGCTGGGGCTCGAGGGGATGTGAGCCAACTCCGGGAATGTCTCGCGCACGGGCTCCGCATCGTGATCGACCGCGACCAATGCGTCGGCTTCGGCGACTGCGTGAAGGAGGCGCCGGAGGGTTTCACAATGGACGACGATACGGTCGTCGTCTTCGGAAATCCCGCGTCCGTGGAGCGCGAGCGGCTGCTGCGCGCGTGCGACGCGTGCCCGGTGGATGCGATCACCGTGTACGACGGGGACGGGAGACAGATCGTTCCAGGATCGCCAACTTGACACGCTCCCGCACCGTCCGCATAATCGCCCCGGCACGATGGATTACCCTGGCGGGCGCCGCCCGCCGTGACGTCGGACATACACTCTCAAGCCTCGGTTTCTTTACAGGCACCGAACCCGGCCGGTGAGACCGGGCCCGGCGAGAGGGGCGTGTATGCCCGGCCCGCCCCACGGAGACGGAGGTGGCGGTGTACCGCGAGATCTTCGTTCCGGTCGACAACTCGCAGCACTCCGAGTGGGCCGTCGACCGGGCGATCGACTTGTGTCGCAAGTCCGGCGGCAACATCACCGGCAACCACGTGTACGCTGCGCGGCTCCATGACGTCCGCTTCCGTCAGCTCGAGACCGGCCTCCCGGCCCGCTTCCAGACCCCCGAGGAGATCAAGAAGCAGCGCAAGATCCACGACAAGCTGATCGAGAAGGGCTTGCAGCTGATCGCGGACAGCTTTCTCGATCAGCTCGGCCGGCGCTGTGAAGCGGCAGGCGTTCCCCTGACGCGCCAGCTCCTCGAAGGCATCAACTACGAGGAGATCGTCAACGAGGTGAACCGCGGCGCCGGCCGGCTGCCGGGGCTGATCGGCTTCGATCCCAACCGCGCCGCGGGCTACGACGGCGGCGAGAAGCTGCGCAGCGACGTGCAGGTCGGCGAGAACGGCCGTCTCGTGGCGGAAGAGGAAGACGCCGCCGCCCGGGTGGTCGGCTCTTCCGGGCGCCGGTACGACCTGCTCGCCGTCGGCGCCCACGGCCTGGGCCGCCAGCCCTACTCGCAGCTGGGCGGCGTGGTGTCGCGCGTGTTGCGCGGCGTCGAGAAGGACGTGCTGGTCGTGCGCGACGACCGCCCGTTCGAGGGCGGGCGCTACCTGGTGTGCGTCGACGGGTCGTCCTATGGCTACCGGGCGGTGCAGGTCGCGCTCGAGCTGGCACAGGCGTTCGGCGGGTCGCTGTATCTGTGCAGCGCGTTCGACGTGGAGTACCACCACGTCGTGTTCCACAACATCAAGGACGTGCTGTCCTACCAGGCGGCGAAGGTCTTCAAGTTCGAGGAGCAGGAGGAGCTCCACAACAACATCATCGACAAGGGGCTCCTGAAGCTGTGCCAGGCGAACCTGAAGCGCGCCGAGGTCATGGCGCAGGCCTACCCGGACGTCCCCCGCAAGACGCAGATCCTGGTCGGCAAGCCGTTCCAGGTCATCATGCAGTGGGCCGAGGAAGTCCGGCCGTCGCTGCTCGTGCTCGCCCGCCACGGCGCCCACCGGATCGAAGGTACCGAGCTGGGAAGTCAGGCCGAGAATCTCGTGCGGATCGCGCCGTGCAACACGCTGCTCATCGGCACGGTGGGCGTCCGCCCGGAGGACGTTCCCTGGATCGAGGAGGACGGCGTCGCGGGGCTTCCCTGGGCGCCGGACGCGGAGGTGCGGATCCTGCGCGTCCCGCCGTTCGCCCAGGGGATCGCGCGCCGGGCGGTGGAGGAATACGTGCTCGAGTGCACGAACGGCGAGCCCGCGACGGTCACGAACCGGTGGCTCGACGAAGCGATCCGCAAGCTCCTGCCCACGCACATGCAGCTCATCATGGGGATCGGCACGGCCGAGGAGGTCGCGCTCGCCGAGGTCAAAGCGCAGGAGCAGCTGAAGGCGACGAAAGTGGAGGGGCATGACGCGGACCCCGAGCCCGCGACCCCGGAAATGGACGTGCGGTGTCCGGTCACCGGGGTGGTCAGCAGGCGCCCCCGCGTCGCGACCGATCCGATCGTCTGGAGTGAGGAGGCGTGGCAGCGGCTCCAGCTCGTGCCGCTCATCGCCCGCCCGCTGGCGCGCAACACCGTGGAGCGGTTCGCGCGCAGCCGCGGCATGTGGCGCGTCACCACGCGCGTGATGGACGAGAACAAGCAGGCCATGATCGAGGCCGACGAGTTCGACGCCGAGACGATGATGGTGATGTTCACCGAGCTGCGCGCCCGGCAGATCCGGGCGGACGCCGAGGGCGGGGACGCGCTCAGCCTCGAGCTGGGCGCGTTCATCGAAGCCGCGAAGGCGGAAGGGATCACGCGCTGCCCCATCCGCGACATCGAGGCGAAGATCGGGAAGTGCCCGGTCGACTTCGGAGGGATGAAGCCGGAAGAGGCGAAGGCCGCGATGGAGCGGCTGCTCGAGGAGCAGGCGGGCGACTGACGTGGAGTACGTTCCGCACGTGGTCGCCTGGAACCTCACGCGGCGCTGCAACCTGGAATGCGCCCACTGCTACATCTCGGCGGGCCCCCGCGAGAGCGCGACGGCGGAGCTCGACACCGCGACGTGTCTCGGAATCGTGGATCAGCTGCTCGCCGTGAACCCCGCGCCCATGCTGATCCTGTCCGGGGGCGAGCCGCTGCTCCGGGAGGATCTCACCGAGCTCGCGCGCTACGCCTCCGGGAAGGGGGCGACCGTCGTGGTGGGAACGAACGGCACGCTCCTGACCGAGGCGCGAATCGCCGAGCTGAAGGCGGCGGGCGTGCGCGGCGTGGCGGTGAGCGTCGATTCGCTGCGCCCGTCCTATCACGACAACTTCCGGCACGGCAAGGGGTCGCTCGCGGGCACGCAGGCCGCGCTCGCGCGCCTGCGCGCGCAGCGCCTCGATTTCATCGTGCAGACGACGGTCACCAGAGGGAACCGCGCCGAGCTCGCCCGCCTGGTCGAGTGGTCGGCCGCAGAGGGGGCCGTGTCGTTCAACTGCTATTTCCTCGTCCCGACCGGGCGCGGGGCGTCGCTCACCGACCTGTCGCCCGCGGACTACGAGGCGGTGCTCGCCGACCTGGCGCGCTGGCAGCGGGAGTACCGCGGCCGGATGCTGGTGCGCGCCAAATGCGCGCCGCACTTCATGCGACTCGTGCACCAGGCCGACCCGGACTCGCCGATTCTCAACTACGAAACGCGCTGCCCCTGCGGCACCCAGTACTGCCGCATCACGCCGGACGGCCAGCTCACGCCGTGCCCCTACCTGCCGGAGGTCGCAGGGGACCTCCGGACGCGGAGCTTCGCCGAGATCTGGCGGTCGGCGCCGCTGTTCCGCCGGCTGCGAGAGGGCGCGCTCGGCGGGAAGTGCGGCCGCTGCGAATACCGCGGGCGGTGCGGCGGGTGCCGGGCGCGGGCGTTCGCGCTCGAGGGGGACGTGCTCGCCGCCGACCCGGCGTGCGCCTACGAACCGGCGCGCGACGCCCCGCTGATCGAGTCGGCGCGCGAGGTGACGTACGGCGCCGACTTCCAGGCCGCGCTCGCGTGGACCGCGGCGGCGCGGCAGCGGCTCGAGCGGATCCCGTCCTTCGTGCGCGGGGTCGTGATCGCGCGGGTCGAGGATTGGGCGCGCCGCCACGGCCGCCGCGAGGTGACGCCCGAACTGCTCGCGGAGGTCCGGAGCACGCTGCCGGTCGACTTCTCGAAGACGCGACCGTTTTTCCTCGAGGCCGACGGCTGATGCCCGCGGGCGCCCTGCTGCTGGTCCAGGCCGCCGCCGACACCACGCGGGCGTACGGCGAGTTCCCGGTCATCGGCGCGCGCGCGGCCGTGTGGATCGCGGCCGAGGTGCACCTGATGTTCGCGGCGTTCGTGCTGGGGGTGCCGATGTTCGCGGTCGTGACCGAGGCCATCGGGATCTTCGGCAAGGACGAGCGCTACGATCGGCTGAGCAAGGAGTTCACGCGCTTGCTGCTCGTGGCCTACAGCGCGACCGCGATCTGGGGCGCGATGCTCGTGTTCCTGCTCGCGACGCTGTATCCGAGATTCTGGGCCTACCTCACCGCCGTGTTCGGCGCGTCGATGTGGGTGTACGCCTCGCTGTTCTTCGTCGAGTCGTTCACCCTCTACCTCTACTACTACGGCTGGGACCGCTGGAAGAAGGGACGGGCCAAGCTGTGGCACTGGACGCTGGGGATCCTCCTCAACGTCTGGGGCACGATCGTGATGTTCATCGCCAACGCCTGGCTCACCTACATGATGTCGCCCCCGCGGGACATCACGCCGGCCACCGACCCGAGCACCATCAAGCTGTGGCACGCGATCGCCAACGCGACCTGGATGCCGATCAACGTGCATCGCCTGATCGCGAACGTCGTGTTCGGGGGCGCCATCGTGGGCGCGTACGCGAGCTATCGCTTCCTCGCCGCGAAGACCGAGGCGGAGCGCGCCCACTACGATTGGATGGGCTACGTCGGCAACTTCATCGCGATCTCCGCCCTCATCGTGCTGCCCTTCGCCGGCTACTGGCTGGGCCGCGAGGTCTATCAGTACGACCAGTCGATGGGCATCACCATGATGGGCGGCTTCATGAGCTGGCTGTGGGTGATTCAGGCGTTCCTGATCGCGGTGCTCTTCCTCGCCGGGAACTACTACCTCTGGGTCGGGATGGGCCGCATCCCCGGCGCCGAGCGCTTCCGCCCCTACACCAAATGGCTGCTGATCGTCTTGGTGGTCGGCGCGATCGTCTGGGGCACGCCGCACACGATGATCGCCGACTCGAAGGAGCTCGCGGCGATGGGCGGGTCCCACCACCCGTTCCTCGGCGCCCTCGGCGTGATGAGCGCCAAGAACACCGCCGTGAACCTGATGATCCTCACCACGTTTCTGTCGTTCCTGATGTACCGCCGCGCCAACAAGCGGCCCGTGGTGCCGTGGGCGGGGACGGGAACGGTGATCCAGGGGGCGATGTTCGCGATCGCGGCGGGCATCGTGCTGTTCTACGGGATCCGCGGCTATTTCGTGGAAGCGATCGTCCGCATCGGGTTCAGCGTGTACCAGGTGCTGGCGGTGCTCGCCTGCATCCTGTTCGTCACGGTGATCGACATCCTGATGGCCCGCGGCGCCCAATCGCTCGGCGCGATCCAGTGGGGCAAGATGCCGCCGCGCTCGCAGTACGCGCTCTTCATTCTCGCCGTGACGTTCACCTGGCTCATGGGGTTGATGGGGTTCGCGCGCTCGGGGATCCGCCAGTACTGGCACGTCTGGCAGGTGGTGCAGGACACGAGCAAGTACGCGGCGACGCCGGCGCTCGGCTACGCCTCGAGAATGATCAGCCTGTGCGTGCTGATCTTCCTCGGGCTCGTGGCGTTCGTGTTCTGGCTCGGCGGGCTCGCGGAGAAATCGACGTTCGTCGCCCCGGGCGAGCGGCCAGGGGGCGCGGCGGGGGCGGGGAGGACCCAGCATGTGGGCCACTAACCTGAAGATCGTGGGCGTGGTGGTCGGGACGCTCGCGGTCTATACCCTGATCGCCAACAAGATCCCGCAGGTGCAGTCCGAGGTTCCGCAAAGCCTCACGCTGGGCGCGAACGTCACGCCGGAGCAGCTCGTCGCCGCGGGGGAAAAGGTCTACAACGGGATCGGGGGATGCACCACCTGCCACGGGCTCGGCACCCGGGCGCCGAACCTGGTCACGGACGAGAAGGGGGCAGGCGCGATCGGCGCGCGCTGCGGCAAGCGCGAGCCCGGAAAGAGCTGCAAGCAGTATCTCTTCGAGTCGCTCGACCAGCCGACGGCCTACGTCGTCCAGGGCTACCAGCCGATCATGCCGGTGATGACCCGGCAGCTCTCCCCGCAGCAGATCTGGGCGGTGATCGCGTTCCTCGAGTCGCAGGGCGGCGCGGTGGACGTCACGAGCGCCGATATTCCGGCGGAGACCCCAGGCGGCATAGCCCCGGGCGTAAGCCCGGGGTCGGGATCGTCGAGCCCGGGGCCCCCGGGCTTGGCGGGAGGCTCGACCGATCCCACGGCGATCATCCAGGCCGCGGGCTGTCTTGCGTGCCACAAGCTCGACGGGCAGGGGCAGGTGATCGCACCCGACCTGACGCACGTGGGCGGGCGCCGGAGCCCCGAGTCGATCCGCAGGAAGATCCTCGATCCGGCGGCGTCGATCACGAAGGGCTACGAGAACATGGCCGGCATCATGCCCAAGACGTTCGGCTCCATGATGAACGCGGCGCAGCTCGAAGCGCTCGTCCAGTACCTGGCCGGGCACAAATGAGCCCGCCGCACGCCCTGCGTCGCTACGCCGGACATCCGTTCTGGCAGGCCGTGGGCCTCCTGGTCCTGGCCTACGGCGTGATCGTGTACGTGGTGCCGCTCGTGCCGGGCAGCGCCCTCGTGCCGAAGAGCGTGGTGCTCCAGTACATGGCCACGGTGCTCGTGGGCGTGCTGATCTACGTCAGCGACAACGAGGAGCGCTGGGCCCGCTTTCGGGAGCCGATCGCCGCGGTGCTGGTGGAGCCGCGGCTCAAGCTGATCCGCGGCGCCTTGCTCGCCGCGGTGACCCTGGCCGTGGGCTGCATCACCTTGGGGCAGGTCCGCACCACCGTCACGGCGCCCCCCAGCCTGCGCTCCATTCATCCGGCGCCGCCCGGCGAGATCACGTTCCGCGGCAAGTCGATGACCCTCACCGGGCTCGACAACCCGCTGCGGCAGCATCCCGAGTCGCTCGCCGTGTACGACGCCCTTGGCAAGCAGGTCTATTATCAGAACTGTCTCCCCTGTCACGGCGACCATCTGGACGGCCAGGGGCACTACGCGCCGGGCTTCAACCCGATCCCCGCCAACTTCCAAGACAACGGGACGATCGCGCAGCTCACCGAGAGCTTCGTGTTCTGGCGGATCGCGAAAGGCGGGCCCGGGCTGCCGCGCGAAGGGGCGCCGTGGAACTCGGCGATGCCGCGCTGGGAGGATTTCCTCAGCGAGCG
>DASPXO010000162.1:0-6606 GCA_035637235.1 Gemmatimonadales bacterium
AGCCCAACCACGCCGGCGTCCCGCACCGGCAGCGTCTTCATCCGCCACGCGCCGTAGCCCCACGCCAGGACGACGGTCGCGAGCAGCGCGGCCAGGCGCCGCCACCGCAGTGAGCCAGTCCCGGCGCCCCGCTCCCGCGGCGCCGGCAGCGCGTCCACCAGCATCACGTTGCACCAGGCCAGCCACAGCGTCACGCCACGCGCGCCCGCGACATCCGCCCACTGAATGAGGATCGGCAGGTCGGCGAGCGACGTGCCAAGGCCCAGCCAGGGAAAGCGGATGTCTCCCTGGTGCGCGATCCCCCACTCGACGGCCGTCCACACCAGCGGGAAGACGACCCAGAGCGGCAACATGGGGAAGCGGGCCCGGACCCGCACCACGAGCCAAAACAGCCCGGCGGTCCAGAGCCCGTAGATCGCGATCGTCGCGAGGTAGCCGAGCGCCGAGAGCGGCGTGAAATGCCAGAGCGCGACCACCAGCCAGTAGAGCACCAGCCCCTGGGTCACGACGCCGTACCAGAACCCCAGGCGCAGCGCGCGGGGCAAGTCCCCCTCCAGCTCGAGCTCGCGCAGCAGCAGGATCGCCGGCGCGACCGCGAGGAAGCTCACGACGGGCAGACGGAACGGCGGGTAGCTCGTCGTGAGGAGAGCCGCGCCCAACGCGATCAGGAGCGCCGCCCGGCGGGACGGACCGGTCACAGCAGCGCGTCGCGTCCTTCGTCAGCCGAGCGGTACACCGCCTCGAGGACCCGGTGCAGCGCGAGCTGGTCGCGCGGCGGCGGCGCGTTCAAGTCCCCCTTGATGACCGCGAGGAAATAGGTCCACTCAGCGCGGTACGACTGGGCGAACGGAGTCTCGCGCCCGCTCGCCCCCGTCGGCGTGACGTCCGTGACGTTGCCGTGCACGTCCTTGAACAGCCGCAGCGGCTGGATACCGGCCGAGCCCTTGGTGCCGACGAGGTCGAACCAGAACCGCTCCGACTCGCCCATGTGGCGCCAGCTCACGTCGATCGAGAGCGACACGCCGTTCTCGCCGACCACGAGGGCCGTCGCCATGTCCTCCACGGCGTCCTTGCTGTGGCCCATCATGTGCGCGGACACACGTTTCGGCGTGGGCCAGCCGGCGAGCCACAGCCCGAGATCGAGCAGCTGGAGTCCGAGATCGAAGAACGCGCCCCCGCCCGCCTCCTGGCGGCGCAGCCGCCAGCCCAACATCTGGCGGCTGGGCTGGAAGGTGTACCAGCCGCTGCGGATCGCCTGCAGGGCGCCGATGTCCCCGCCGGCGAGAAAGCCGCGCACGGCCTGCACGTCGGACCGGAAGCGGTGATTCATCCCGACCATCACCCGCTTGCCGTATCGCTCGCTGGCCTGCAGCACCCGCTCCACGCCCGCCGAGGACAGCGCCAGCGGCCGCTCGCACAGCACGTGGCAGCCGGCCGCGAGCGCGGAGACGGCGTGGATCTCGTGCAGGTGATTGGGCGTGCAGATCGCGACCGCATCGGCGCGGCCGTAGCGCAGGACTTCCTCGATGTCGTCGAAGGTGTCCTTCACCTCGAACCGCGAGGCGAGGGCCTGCGCCTTGCCGAGGTCGTTGTCGCAGATCGCCGCGACCTCGACGCCCTGGAGCTTCCGCAGCACCGGCAGGTGCGCCACCTGCGCGATGGCGCCCGCGCCCACAACGCCGACCCGCAGCGGCGCGCTCATCGCTTGCCGGCCACTCCGGCCCAGCGGTACATCAGCCCGGTACGGAGGCTGGCCGTGGACTGACCGCTCGCCACGACTCCTCGCGCATCCAGCGTGAGACGCCAGCGCTTCGCGCCGATCTCCGCTCCGATGGTGCCGTTCAGCCCGGCCGTGATCTCGTCCAGCGCGTCCTCCACGAACGTCCCGTCGATGGCGGCCCCGCTCCCGTTGCGGAGGTGGACGCCGATCCCGACGCCCATGTACGCGGTCACCGCTCGTCCCTGCGGCATGACGTACTGGAGGTCGAGGTCGCCCGTGAGGTCGCTCCAGGTGATGCGGCCGAGGTCGATGGTGTAGTTCGAGTCGGGGTCGTTGACGATGCGCCTGAGGCTCTGCGCGAAGCGGCGCGTCGCTTCCGCGCTGATGTCCGCGCGGAAATACGACAGGCCCAAGAGCACCCGCACCTTTGGAGCCACGGGCCCGATGTCGAGCCGCGCGCCGCCGGTCAGTGTTCCCATGATGTTGCCGCCGCCGAGAGGCCCGAGATCGAGCTGGAGGGCGCTGGGCCGCAGGTTGTCGTAGGAGAACTGCTGGAAGATCTTTTGGGCGGTCAGGCGGTCAGGCGGACCGGCGGTCAGGAAGGCCGCGGCAAGACCGACCGCCAGACCGCCCGACCGCCCGACCGCCCTAGTAGAGCCGTTCAATCGTCGTCCCCGGGAAATAGGTCGCGAGGATCTTGCGGTAGTCCTGCCCGGCGCGCGCCCTGCCCACCGCACCCCATTGGCACAGCCCGACGCCGTGTCCCGATCCCGCGCCGGCAGCCACCAGCCGGGTGACCCGGCCGTCCTGCCGCGTCACGAACACCTGGAACGCCGCGCTCTGCAGCAGCCGATCCGCCGCCGGGCGCAGCACCGCGCGTACATCGGGACCGGGCACGCGGACGTCGCCGTGCTCCAATACGATGCGCAGCTCGGCGACGCGCCTCGATGGGCTCGTGCGGCTCACGGCCACGTCCGTGATGCGCTGCAGCCCGTCCCCCCCCACGTTCATCACGGCCGGGAGGGTTCGCGACAAGATGGCCCGCAGCTTTGCGCCGTCCCATTCCTCGCGCCACCGAAACTGCGGCGACAGGTCGCAGTAGTAATGCCCCCCGCCGCCACCCGTCGCGTCGGACACCGGCCGGAGGTAGGGACGACCCTTCGCCGTCTTGAACGCCTCCTCCACGCCGGCGGTGCTCGCGCCGCAGGCCGAATGGAAGTATGCGTCGATGACGTCGCCGTGGTAGCGCAGCACCTCGCCCGTGGTGGCGCGCACGGCCTCCCACACCTCCGGCGTCTCGCCGGACACCCCGCTGTAGACCTGGTCCCGGACGTCCGCCCAAGCGTCGAACCCCAGGGATTCCCAGCGGCCCCGGTTCTTCAAGGCGAAGCTGCGGGAGACCGCCGCCTGCGCGAGCATCGCCTGCCGCTCGGCGCCGCGCCGGACGCCCATCTCGGCTCCGAGCACGCCCGCGAGGTAGCTCTCGAGCGGCACGCGGTTCATCAGCGTCAGCCCCGTCTCGTCCCGGATCACGCTCACCCGGCCGCGGTAGCGGCGGCCGTTCGCCACCGCGAAGCGGTTCTCGGTGACGTTGACGGCGGAGATCCCGAAGTAGCGCCCGGTGCCCGCGCCGTCCGGCTTGACGAGGCGGAGCCCCGCGGTGTCCGGCACGACCGTCCAGGAGACCCCGGGCGGGATCGACCCGATCGGCTCGCCGGTGCGGTCGTCGGTGACGAACAGCTCCCCGTCTCCGCCCAGTGTGCCGCTCTGAGCCCCCACGGCCAGGCCGACGCGCAGCTCCGGCTCCGTCCCCGCCGGGGTGACGGACGGCGGCTTCGGGCAGGCGGCCGCGGCGAGGGTGAGCAGGCTAGCGAGCCTGTGCCTCGCCCAGCGCCGCGTCGAGTTGTGCGATGGTGAAGTCGATGTCCGCATCCGTGTGCGCGCTCGAGACGAACCCCGCCTCGAAGGCCGACGGCGCCAGAAACACGCCGCGCGCCAGGGCCGCCCGGTGCCACCGCGCGAACAGCGCCGCGTCCGAGGCCTTCGCCTGCGCGAAGTTCCGCACCGGCCCCGCGGCGAAGTACACGCCCCACATCGACCCCGCGTGCCCCGCGCTCACGGACACCCGGCGCCGCCCGGCGGCGTCCCCTATACCCGCCACGAGCCGCCTGGTTCGCCGCTCGAGCGTGTCGTACAGCCCCGCTTGCTCCGTGGCGCGCAGCGTCGCCAGGCCCGCCGCCATCGCGACGGGGTTGCCCGAGAGCGTCCCGGCCTGGTACACCGGTCCCTCCGGGGCGATCAGCCGCATCAGGTCCGCCCGCCCGCCGAAGGCGCCGACCGGCATCCCGCCGCCGATGATCTTCCCCAGGGTCGTGAGATCGGGGCGGATGCCGAGCCGCTGCTGTGCCCCGCCCGACGTCACGCGGAAGCCGGTCATCACTTCGTCGAAGATCAGGAGCGCGCCGTGCCGGTCACACAGCGCGCGCAGCGTCGGATGGAAGTCCGGGTCCGGCGGGATGAAGCCGGCGTTGCCCACGTACGGCTCCACGATGACCGCGGCGATCTCCCCGCCGCGGCGCCGGAACACGTCCTCGACGGCCGGGACATCGTTGAACGGCACGGTGACGGTCAGCTCCGCCAGCGGGGCCGGCACCCCGGGACTGTCGGGGAGACCGAGCGTCGCGACGCCGCTCCCCGCCTTCACCAGGAAGCTGTCGCCGTGGCCGTGGTAGCAGCCTTCGAACTTGAGGATCACGTCGCGCCTGGTCGCCGCGCGCGCGAGCCGGACCGCCGCCATGGTGGCCTCGGTGCCCGAGTTCACGAAGCGGACCATCTCGACCGACGGCATGCGCCGGCACACCAGCTCCGCGAGCGCCACTTCGGCTTCGCACGGCGCCCCGTAGCTCCACCCCTGCTCCGCCGCGGCCCGGATGGCGTCCAGCACGGTGGGGTCCGCGTGCCCGAGGATGAGCGGGCCCCAGGAGCACACGTAGTCGAGGTACGTCTTCCCGTCCGCATCGGTGAGCCGCGCGCCCTGGGCGCGGGCGACGAAAAAGGGCGTCCCGCCTACCGCGCGGAACGCCCGAACCGGCGAGTTGACTCCGCCGGGCAACACCGCCTTCGCCCGGTCGAAGAGCTCGGCCGAGCGGCTCACGCCAGCGCGACCGCTCGAAGATCGTAATCCTCGCTCGCGCTGAGCCGCGCTCGTACGAAGCTGCCGGGCCGTGCCCAGCCGCCCCGCTCGAGGTACGTAACCCCGTCCACGTCGTCCGCCTGCCACTGCACCCGCCCCACGTGCGTGACCCCGTCCTCGTCCGGATCGGCGACGCGATCCACCAGCACCTCGACCTCGCGCCCCACGAAGCGCGCCAGCCGCTCGGCCGAGATGGCCCGCTGCACCTCGAGCAGCTCCTCGAGCCGCTCGCGCTTCACCCCGTCGGGAACGTCGTCCGGGTACTGGGCGCCCCGGGTCCCCTCCTGCGGCGAGTAGGCGAACGCGCCCAGCCGATCGAACTGCGCCTCCTCCAGGAAGGCGAGCAGCTCGCGGAAGTCGTCGTCGGTCTCGCCCGGGAACCCGACCAGGCAGGTGGTACGGATCGCGAGGTCGGGGATCGCGCCCCGCAGCCACGCAAGCTTGTCGCGCAGGGTGCGCTGCCGCTCCGGGCGCCGCATCCGCTCGAGCATCCGGTCCGACGCGTGCTGGATCGGCATGTCGATGTACGGGACGATCCGCCGCCCGCGGGCGATCACGTCCACCAGCCGCTCGCTCAGCCCCGCCGAGTAGACGTACAGCAGCCGGTACCAGGGCACGGCGGTGCCGGAGACCAGCGCCTCGAGCAGATCGGGGAGCTTCGGTCCCGCCGGTCCCAGGTCGCGCCCGTAGTGTCCGAGATCCTGGGCGACCAGGTTGATCTCCCGAGCGCCCTGAGCCTCGAGCTGCTGCGCTTCGCGCACCAGGCGGTCCAGCGGCTCGGAGCGGTGCTTGCCGCGCATCAAGGGAATCGCGCAAAAGGCGCAGGTGTGGTCGCAGCCTTCCGAGACCTTGAGGTAGCGCACGTGCGGCGCGTCGCCCAGGAACTGCCGGACGCCCGGGTGTTGCGCAATCGGGTCTGCGATCAGGCCGCGCGACGCGAGCTCGGGAACGAGATGGTGCAGGTCGGAGAATCCGAGGAAGAGGTCGACCTCCGGGATCTCCTTGCGCAGCTCCTCCCTGTAGCGCTGCACCAGGCAGCCGACCGCGACGACGGCCTTCACGTCGCCGTCCCGCTTGAGCCGCGCCGCTGCCAGGATGGCGTCGATGGACTCCTGTTTCGCCGCGTCGATGAAGCCGCAGGTGTTCACGAGCACGACGTCGGCATGGAGCAGGTCGGCCGTCACGACAGCGCCGTGGCCCACCAGCTCGCCGACCAGCCGCTCGGAATCGACGGTTGCCTTGTCACAGCCGAGGGAGATGACGCCCAGCTTCATCCGCGGTAGTTCCCGAACTTTAGCTCGATGCCCCAATCCTGGGAGCGGAGGAAGACGATCACCTCCTGCAGCTCGTCCTTCGACGGCGACTGCACGCGGATCTCCTCGCCCTGGATCGAGGCCTGCGCCTTCTTGAACTTCCGGTCCTTGATCGCCTTGACGATCGCCTTGGCCTTCTCCTGGGGGATGCCCTGCGTGAGCTTGATCTCGCGGCGCACCGTGTCGCCCGCCGCCGGCGTGACGGGCCCGACCTCGAGGTTCTTCACGGGCACGCCGCGCTTGATGAGCTTCGACTGCAGCACGTCGAACAGCGCCGTCATCTTGAAGTCGTCGTCCGCCACGAGCGTGAGCGTGACCTTGGCGCGGTCGAACGCGATCGCGCACTTCGAGCCCTTGAAGTCGTAGCGCTGGGCGACCTC
>DASPXO010000163.1:0-3326 GCA_035637235.1 Gemmatimonadales bacterium
CCCCTGCACCGTGCACGTCCGCTGCGCGCCGATCGTGCTGCCGTGCAGGGGGGTGGCGCACGTCCCGGTCGCCACGCTCGTGGCCGAGCCCCAGGAGATCGGGGACGGCGCGGAGCGCACGTCGTAGCTCGCCGGCTGGCCAGCCCCGCCGCTCACCTCCGTAAACGACAACGTGACCGACGATGCGGTCGCGCCCGCAACGGTGAGATTCGACACGGTACCGGGCTTCGTAATGGTCGGCAGGGTAACGGTCACAAGGGTCGTCCCGCTCTTGCCCTCACTCATGGCTGTAATCGTGGCGGAGCCTGCCGCGACGCCAGTCTCGAGCGCGCTACCGCTCACGGTGGCGACGGCGGGGGCGCTGCTCGTCCACGTGACCGACCGTCCCGTCACCATGTTCCCGCTCGCATCCTTGAGCGTCGCGGTGAACTGCTGCGTCCCGCCGATGCTCTGGCTCACGCTGGCGGGCGTCACCGTCACCGACGCGACGGGCGCCGGCGCGCGGGCCGCCGTCGTCCCGGTCGCCACGTTCGACAGGCCGCCGAACACGGCATCGACGTTGAGGGTGCCGCGGAACGCGACGAGCTGGAACCCGTACAACGTAGTGCGCGACAGGCCGAGCACGGTACAGGTGCGCTTGGCGCCGACGGCGCTCCCCGCGAGGGGGGTCGCGCACGTACCGCGAGAGACCGCTAGCGCCGAGCCCCACAAGAGTGGGCTCACTGCGTAGCGCACGTCGTACTTCGCCGGCTGACCCGTGCCGCCGGTCACCTCCGTGAACGACAGCGTGACCGACGTGTCGCTCACGCCGGCGACCGCCAGATCCGCCACGCTGCCCGGCTTCGTGATGATCGGTGCGGCCACGGTCACCACGGCCGTGCCTGTCCTGCCTTCGCTCGTGGCGGTGATCGTGGCGGAGCCCGTCGCGACTGCCGTCTCGAGGCCGTTGGTGTTCACCGTCGCGACGGCCGGCGCGCTGCTCGTCCACGTGACCGAGCGCCCGGTCAACACGTTCCCGCTCGCATCCTTGAGCGTCGCGGTGAGTTGCTGCGTCGCGCCCGGGTTCTGGCTCACAGTCGCCGGGCTCAGCGACACGGACGCCACCGGCGCGATCACGGTGACCTTCGCCACGCCGCTCTTGCCCTCGCTCGTCGCGGTGATCGTGGAGGAACCGATGGCGATCGCCGTTTCGAGCCCGCTGCCGCTGACCGTCGCGACCACCCCATTGCTCGAGGCCCACGCTACGGCGCGGCCGGACAGCACGTTCCCGCTCGCGTCCTTCAGGGTCGCCGTGAACTGCTGCGTCCCGCCCGGCTTCTGGCTCACCGTCGCCGGGCTCAGCGACACGGACGCCACCGGCGCGATCACGGTGACCTTCGCCACGCCGCTGACGCCCTCGCTCGTCGCGGTGATCGTGGCGGAGCCTGCCGCGACCCCCGTCTCGAGCCCGCTACCGCTCACCGTCGCGACGGCGGGAGCGCTGCTCGTCCAGGCGACCGACCGTCCCGTCACCACGTTTCCGCTCGCATCCTTGAGCGTCGCGGTGAACTGCTGCGTCCCGCCGATGGTCTGGCTCACGCTACCGGGCGTCACCGTCACCGACGCAACCGGAGCGGGCACCGTGCCCCAACCGGCGACCCGGTCCGTGGCGACCGTGAGGTTGTCCGCCCACATCGTCTGATCGACCGGCGACCCATCCCCGATCCACGGAGCGACGGCGAGTTGATTGAACTTCATGCCGGCGTGCGCCCCAGTCCGCATGAGCACGTTCGTGCGCTCGATCACGAGCCGGCCGTCGAACCAGTAGCGGACGATGCCGTTCGCGACCCCCTTGCCGCTCTGGATCGCGTTGAGCTTGAAGTACGCTTCCACGAAGTGCCAATCGCCCTTGTACCCGGGTCCGGGGTTGGGCATGAACGAGGGCTGGCCCGCGCTGAATTTCTTCTCGTTCGTATACTTGCCGTCGCCCTGGTTGTAGCAGTTCGTCGCATATCCGTCGGCATTGCCGTTGCACCCCGCCGCCGCGCGGCTCTCCGTAACGCCGGAGAGGTCCACGCCGATCCCGCTCTGATCGACGTTCTGTCCATCCTGCAGCTGGAGGACGGGGATCCCCCCGTTCTGGTAGCTGTGCTCGACGTAGGCTGTGAGGTGCGTGAACGACAACCCGGAGTAGACGTCGTTTTCGTTCGTCAGAAACAGGAACTCGTGCGGATGGTACGAACGCCCGGATCCGACCCAGTTGGCGCTGTACTTCACCCAGTAACTCAGGTAGACCGACTCGCTCTCCTTGAAGAGGTGCCGGGCCGCTCCGCCCCACGTGGGGGTCTTGCCACCGGCCACAAAGTGCACTTCCAGGGCACGGCTTCCCGAGACATCCTGCGCCGTCGTCGTGGCCATCCCGGTGTTGTCGTACCACCCCCGCGAGGCGAACGAGCCGTCCTCGAAGCCCTCCTGCACGAGCACTGCCGCCGGGACGGGAGTCCCGACACTTGTCGCACCGCTCGCAACATTCGAAAGCGCGCCGAACACAGCGTCCACGTTCAGCGTGCCGCGGAACGCTACCAACTGAAACTGATAGCCGCTGGCGGGTGAAAGGCCCAGGACGGTACAACTGCGCTTGGCACCGATCGCGCCGCCGCTAGCCGGCACCGCGCAGGTGCCCCGCGCCACGCTCGGCGCCGAGCCCCAGGAGATCGGGGCGAGCGCGTAGCGGATGTCGTAGGTCGCCGGACGGCCGGTGCCGTCGTCAGCTTCTGTGAAGGAGAGAGTCGCGGAAGTGTCGGTCACTGCACTGACCGCGAGGTCGGTGACGGAAGCCGGCTTGCCATCAGCGGTGGCGTAGCTCGGACCTTCAGGACCGCTCATCGAGGGATCGCCGGGCTCGCACGCGAATACCGCGGCCGCCGCCAGGATCAGGGCGCGCGATCGAGTCCGCGCCACTCGCTTCGACAGCTTGAACAAGTAGGGCATCGTGTTGCACTCCTTCAACAGTTGGTCTTTTGGCGACAAAAAGGGTCGCCAGCGTCTACCTGGTGCTTCGCGCTGGCGGCCCGGCGGACCTAGCGACTTGCTCGCCTTAGTCCCGTGACTCTGCGTCACCGCCTTTCGGCGGCTTTGCTCCTACAGCGTAATCGGCCTGTATTGCAGCCCGTGCCCGCGCTGCACTGGGTTCTGCTATCCTCCCGCTCAGCGTCCGCTCAGGCGGGCGTGGTCATACCAGTAGTAGTTGGTCGTGCTCTTGACGTCGCCTACCCCACCCCAGGTGGGAGAAATCTTGAATTCGGTCATCGGCGAGCTGGGCAGCAGCACGTTCGCATAGTCCCCGA
>DASPXO010000164.1:0-52336 GCA_035637235.1 Gemmatimonadales bacterium
GGGTACTTCGACTACTTCGGGCTGGCCGCCGGAGAGCGCGACAAGGGCTACTACAGCTACGACCTGGGTGATTGGCATATCGTGGTGCTGAACAGCAACATCGCCATGACCGTCGGGTCGGCGCAGGAGCAATGGCTCCGGTCCGACCTGGCGGCGAGCACCAAGGGCTGCACGCTGGCCTACTGGCATCATACGTACTTCAGCTCGTACGGCACCTCGGTCCGCTCGTCCGTCAAGCCGCTGTGGGACGCGCTCTACGCTGCGGGGGCGGAGATCGTGGTGAACGGGTACTACCGGCTATATGAGCGCTTCGCCCCGCAAACGCCGGGCGGGGTCGCCGATCCCCAGACCGGCATCCGGCAAATCACGGTGGGGACCGGCGGGCACGGCGTGGACGTCTTCGGCACCTTCATCGCGCCGAACAGCGAGGCGCGGGGCAGCGGCACGTTCGGCGTGCTGAAGCTCACGCTGGCGACGAATAGCTATAGCTGGGAGTTCGTCCCCATTCCGGGCGGCACGTTCACCGACTCCGGCAGCGGTAGCTGCCACTGAGCGTCCTCACCCCCTGACCCGCTCTCCGCGATGCGGAGAGGGGGAACGAGGGGTCAGCTTCTGCCTGCTCGTCGCCCACGACGTCCGCGTGCACGCCGCCCGCGATCCCCTACCCTCAAACGAGCTCTCCCCGCAGCACCGTCACGGCCTGACCGCCGAGCACGACGCGATCGCCCGCGAGCCGCACCCGGACCACCCCGCCGCGCGGTGAGGCTTGGTAGGCCGTCATCTCCGTCTTCTTCAATCGCTCGCTCCAGAACGGCGTCAGCGCACAGTGCGCCGAGCCTGTGACGGGGTCCTCGTTCACACCGGCCCGGGGCGCGAAGAAGCGGGACACGAAGTCGTATCCCGGCGTCGTCGCGCGGCTCGTGACGATGATTCCCCGCGCTTTGACGCGTGCCAGGGCGGCGAAGTCCGGGGTGAGCCTGCGAACGACGTCTTCCGACTCCACCTCGAGCAGGTAGTCGAACGTGCTGCGCCCGATCCAGCGTGGCGTCATGCCCAGCGCCTCCACGAGCCCGCCAGGGGGCTCGGCGGGCGTGGCGAGCGTCGCCGGAAAGTCGAGCTCGATCCACTCCCCTTTCGCGTCAGCCTTGAGCAGGCCGCTCTTGGTGTGGAATCGCGCCGGTTGACCCCGGGGCAGGTGCCCGTCTTCCCACAGCACGTGCGCGCTCGCGAGCGTCGCGTGGCCGCACAGGGCCACCTCGACGGCGGGCGTGAACCAGCGCAGCCGATATCCGTCGTTCTCGGGGTGGAGGAACGCGGTCTCCGAGAGGTTCATTTCGCGCGCGACGTCCTGCATCCAGCGCTCCTCGCCCGGGGCGGAGAGGAGGCACACGGCGGCTGGGTTGCCCGCGAACGGCCGGTCGGTGAACGCGTCGACCTGTACGATCCGGAGGGTCATGCACGACTAAGTTAAGCGCCTGCCCGCCGCGTCAGCAGGGGGACCGCCAGCCCGAGCGCCACGGCTCCGAGCCGCCGAAACACCCGGTACCGCCCGGCTAGCAACTCGCCGACTCGATCGCCAGCCGAGGTCCGACGTCCCTCGAACAACGCGAGCTCCCTCATGCCGCAATCTTCCTCAGCTGGTGTGTAGCGAGTCGCTGGCCGGCTAACATACTCTGGATGCTTTGTGCCGTGCATGACTTCGCGATCGTCTTCCCCCACGGAGACACCTACCTCGCGTGGTGAGCCGTCGTCTCATGGAGTTACGGTGAGTGCGTAACCCGTGAGGGAGGCGCGCAACGCGTCCCCACGATCTGCTACCTCGACCACCGTCGCGGAGTATCGACCGGCCCCGCCCACGTCGGGCACGTGCAGTGTGATCACAGCTCCGTTCGCGAGCGCGCCCACCACAGCCCCGACGACCGTCGAGCCGTCAGCGCGCCGCGTGAACAGTCGTAGCCCCGCAGTCGCCGCCGTCGCGCTGTCGATCGGCGGGCCATTCGCTTCGAACGTCATGGCGAGTCCTCCGAGCACGCCACGCCAACCAACAGGGCGGCCACCGTTGCGAAGATCCAGCGCGAGCTGGTCATTGATCGCTCCTTGAGCGGCGTGGTGCTGTGGTTGGGGCGGTACCCGGCAGGGCACGGACCAGTCTGAGGTATGCCTGGAAGTCGCCGACGTCATAGCGGCCGTTGTGGTTGCCCAGCGCGTCGAGATACTGCTCGTCCGCCGCGCTCAAGCCGCCCCCGCCCAGGACCTGCGCGAGTCGCTCCGGATCCATGCCGACAACCGCGATGCCTTCGGCTGCTTCTGGTCGCTCGAAGGGTTGGCGCGGTGGGAACATCTCTCGGGCCGGCCGCAGCGCGCCGCGCAGATTCTCGCGGGCGTGCGCAACCAGCGCGACCAGCTCGGCGCCGCATGGTCCCCGCAAGATAAGCAGGAGCTCGATGCGCTCGGCGCGTCTTCATCGGGATACAGCGGGACGACGCTCAGTGACCTCGTGGACTATGCGCTCGAAGTCACACCTGGACTTGTCATTCCCATGGCTGCACCGCCTCCCGCAGCACCGATCCCGGCGCGTCCAGCGCGCAGCCTGACCGTCCGAGCGCTGGGTGCCCTGCAGATCTCACAGGAGACCGTGCCCATCGCCTGGGCCTCGGCCAAGCCGCGGGAGCTGCTGCTGTTCCTGCTCTGTCACCCGGACGGCCGCACTCGCGAGCAGGTGGGACTCGCGTTCTGGCCCGAGGCGTCGATTGAGCAGGTGCGCAACAGCTTCCATGTCACGCTGCACCGGCTACGCAGAACCCTGGGCGCCGCACGCTGGGTGACGCTCTCGAACGACCAGTACGCCGTGGACTCGCAGGTCGCGGTGGATTTCGACGCCCGTCGCTTCGAGCGCGACGTCACCGCGGGACTCGCACGGCTCAGGAAAGACGGCGATACGAGGCTGCTCGAGGAGGCGCTGAGGCTCTACGGTGCCGATTTTCTAAAGCACGAAGTGGTGGGCGACTGGCATCTCGAGCTGCGGGACCGGCTGCGCAACACATACGTCGGCGCGCTCGCGGCACTGGGTGAGCGGCACATGAAACAGGAGCGTTGGGCGGATGCGGCCGAGGCATGGCGCCGCCTCGTGGCGTGAGACGAGCTGGATGAGCGGGCGTACCGCTGCCTCATGATCTGTCACGCCAAGCTCGGCGAGCGGTCCCAGGTGCAGCAGCTCTACCAGCGCGTGGAACGGGTGCTCCAGAAGGAGCTCGAGGCAAAGCCCGATCCGGAGACGGTGCAACTGTATCGGCGATTACTCTCTCCCTAGCCGCGCCGCATGTAAGCGCCGCTGTAATTCCGCCCAGTCCTTCCCGTTAAGTCTCCCGTACGCCCCCCCTCGCAGGTTTGCTCCCACTCACTGCGGGCCACCGAGCCCGAATCCATTCACGAGTTGGGAGGAATCATGTGCATTGCCAATGCAGTCATCATGACGATCGCGTTCGCAGGCCTCGCGGCCTGCAGCAATAGCTCCGGGCCCGGCGGGGGCGGAGGCGGCCCGGTGGGATCAGTCACTGTCGGGCCCGGTATCGAGTTCGTGAGCCGCCACAACGGGACGCGTCCGGCGACCGACACGATCGCGGCGGGCGCCACCGTGACCTGGACGTGGACCGGCAACGAGCCGCACAGCGTCGGGTCGATCGGGACGCCCGGTTTTCCGAGCAGCGCCACCCTGACGGACAACGGGACGTACGCCGTGCGCTTTGATGGCACGGCGCAGCGATGTCCGGCACGATCGTAGTGACTGGTGCGGCGCAAGCAACCGCACGACCTTCGTAACACATCCACACGACAAGGAGAGTCATCCTATGCAGCGTGCTCGTTCGAGTCCCGCGCCACGAAGTTGGAGCCGAGCATTAGCGCGATCACGGCGAGCCAGGGCGCGTCGGCGCTCGCGGTGATGCGCCAGCGCCGGGCGATCCACGCGGCCGCAGCGGTGAGCCCTGTCGTGCACAGGAGCCCGCAGCAGCAGGTCGCCCGCCACCCCCAGCGCGACCGCCGTGCCCAGGACGGTGAGGCCGAGCCGGGTCTTGTCGCTCACGGCGTTCACCCGGCCGTCGGTGATCATCGCCGTGACTCCATCCAGGTGAGCGTCATCAGACCGGTCGCGAACTGGTCTTGGAAGCCACCCAGTTCAGCAGCATGAGGCACGGCACGACATACGGGAAGATGCCGTACAGCGTATCGCTCACCGAGTGGGCGTGACGGTCCACCGCGAGGAAGACCTGAACGCAAAACGCCGTGGCAAGAACTACCAGCATGACCCCCAGCCAGCCGACCGGCCGATACACCCAACCCCAGGGTCTAAACCAGATTCGCTGCATGAGTCCTCCAAGATTTGGTCGAGTGCTGGCGCCGGGCGCTCATCCGGCCGCCGCCTCCGGCAGCCCGCCAAACCGCCGCTGCCGCGAGCGGAACTCCCGCATCGCCGCGGCCAGGTCGGCCGCGCCGAAGTCGGGCCATAGCATGTCGGTGAAGTACAGCTCGGCGTAGGCACATTCCCACAGCAGGAAGTCCGAGAGCCGCTGCTCGCCGCCCGTGCGGATGAGCAGGTCCACGTCGGGAAGCAGCCCACCGGCCCGAATCGCCGCGCGGGCCGAGTAATCCACCGCGAGGCGGAGGTGGAGCGCAGTGCCTCCTGCCGTGGCCTGCTCGGCACTAGCGATCGCGGCGACGAGCGGGAGGGGGAGCCGGTCGCGGCGGCCGACCACCTCGAGCCGGACCCCGCTCTCGATCAGGCGCGGCGTCTCGCCGCGCAAGTGGCGCGCGAACAGCCGCATCAGCGAGGCGACCTCGCTCGCCGGGCGCTTCCAGTTGTCGGCGGAGAAGGCGAACAAGGTGAGCGCGGCGACGCCCTGTCCGGGCGCGGCTTCCACCACGCGGCGCACCGCCTCGGCCCCACGCCGGTGGCCGGCCGCGCGGGGCAGGCCGCGGCGCGTGGCCCAGCGGCCGTTGCCGTCCATGATGATCGCGACGTGGAGAGTACTTTGCATCATAAAGTTCACCCGCCAAAAAAAACCTGCACCTCAGCCCTGACGCGTTGCGCGGATCAGGGCTTCCATGTGCTCGAGATAGCGCTCCAGGGCAAGCCGCCCTGCGGCGGTCAGGTGGTACTCGGTCTTCGGGATCCTACCCGCGAACGACTTCGCGCACCTGATGTACTGCGCCTCCTCGAGCTTGCGGGCGTGGACGCTCAAATTGCCGTCCGTGGTCTTGAGCAACGCCTTGAGCTCGTTGAACGTGAGCGCGTCGTTCACAGCGAGTGCGCTCACGATCCCGAGCCGCACCCGCTCGTGGATCAGGCGGTCGAGCTCGGCCGCACGCAGGCCCGCGCGTTCGCGGCGCGGCGCGTGCTCGACCGCGTCCGCTTTGTGCGCCGTCCCCGACTTAGCCACCGTACCTCCGCGCGATGATCACACCGAACACCACGTGCAGCCCGCCAAAGCCCGCCGCCATCAGCCAGTCGCCCCAGGCCCCGGGGCCCAACAGCGCCACTGCACCGGCGATCATGAAGCACACACCCATGACCGGCACGACGCGCACCGAGAACGCGCCACCCGTGGCGAAGCCCGCGCCGTACAGGAGCAGCCAGGTGCCGGGCAGGGCGGACGGCTGTCCCGCGCGATACAGCGCCACCGTGAGCAGGCCGCCCACCGCCATCGGCGGCAGGAAGCTCAGCCAGAAGCGGCGCCCCGGGCCGGACAGGATCGGGTCGTTCCCCGCGTACGCCTTCCGCACCATGGTCCATCCGCCGATCGCCAGCGCCACGACCGCTTCGCCCAGCCAGGTCGCGAGCCACAGCTCGGGTGTCGGCTGGCGCGCGGCGAGCAGCGCCGCGACGAGGGCGGTCGCTCCGACCGCCACCTGGCCCCATCCCGGGACCGCGGTGAACGACCCGGCGCGCTCCATCGTCTGGCGGATGAAGCGCAGGTCGTCGACGGCGCGGTCGCGCAGGGGCTGGGGGGATGCCACGAGGTCGAAGCTAGCGCGCAATGGCTGCGTTGTCAAGTACTTTGTACGGCAAAGTCAAACACCGACCGGCTCTCGGGATAGGTTTGACGCATGGCGTCCCCCCGCGTGCGACGCTGGAACGTTCGGCTGGAGGCGGAGTTCGGCCATCGGGACGTGACCGGCGAGGTCACCCGGCTGGTGGCCGAATCGGGGGTGCTGGACGGCATCGCGGTCGTGTCGCTCACCGGCTCGACCGGAGCGGTGACCACCATCGAGTACGAGCCCGGGGCGCTCGGCGACCTGCGCCGCGCCCTCGACGCGATCGCTCCCGCGCAGGAGGATTACGCCCACAACGCGCGCTGGGGCGACGGCAACGGCTTCTCCCACGTCCGCTCGGCGCTGCTCAAGCCGAGCCTCGCGTTGCCCGTGATCGACGGGCAGCTGCAGGTGGGGACGTGGCAGCAAATCGTGGTGATCAATCTCGACAACCGGCCGCGAGATCGGGAAGTCGTCGTCGTTGTCGTGGGGTAGTGGGTTGATGGAAGACCAGGGGTCAATTCGCGGGGACTTGGATCGAAGCCGCGCGGCATTGAGACAATTCCATCCCTCCCTCACTCCGTGCTGATCGCCTCCAGTGCCCGGATCCGCGCGGCCTGTTGCCCCGGGAGCCAGCACGCCAGGAAGCCTGCCAGAAGCAGCACCCCCGCTGCACCGAGCACCGCCATCGGGTCGCTCGGCGCCACCTGGAACAGCAGGGCGCGCAGCCAGCGCATCTGGACCGCGGCAAGGGCGAGGCCGATCACCGTGCCCAGGAGCGCGTAGCGCATCCCGCGCCCCACGATCATCCGGGTCACCGCGCCCGGCTGTGCCCCCAACGCGATCCGCACGCCGATCTCCCGCCGCCGCTGACGCACCACGTAGGACATTAGCCCGAAGATGCCGAGCGCCGCGAGCAGCACCGCCACCGCGGCAAAGCCGGAGAGCATCGCGGTCCAGCGACGCGGATCGGCGAGTGAGTCCCTCAGCCGGTCGAGCAGCAGCGATTCCACGAGCGGCAGCTCCGGATCCAGCGCGGCGACCTTGGCGCGGATCGCGGAGAATACCGACGCCGGCGCGCCGCGGGTCCTGACCACCAGACTGGCGGAGCGCGCTTGGACTTGCGCGAGCGGGGCGTAGACGCCCTCCGCGCCGTTGGCCAGACCGAGGTAGTGCACGTCGCCCACCACACCGACAATCGTGGTGCGGGGACACTCGGTGCAGCCGCCCTCGATGAGCTGCTGGCCCAGCACCGGCTGACCTGGGAAATAGCGCGCGGCCCACGCCCGGCTCACGCTGACCACGGGCGGCGCCGAACCGGAATCGCCGGGCGTGAAGGGCCGTCCGTCGAGCAGCGGGATCTTCATTGCGCGGAAAAATCCGTTGGTGACGCCGACCCAGGGAGCCACCGGCTGCGAGGTTCCCTGGGGCACCGGGTGGGCGACCAGATCGAAGTTGTTGACGTCCCCGCCGTTGTCGGGCGGCAGCGAGGTCGTGAGCCCCGCATCCACCACCCCGGGTATCTCCTCGACGCGCTGCGCCAACCGATCCCAGAAGATCTGCCTGGCCGTGTCGTCCGGATAGCGCGCCGCGGGGAGGCCGAGGCTCACGCTGCCCACGCCCACCGGATCGAAACCCGGGTCCACCTGCTGGAGGCGGAGAAGACTCCGGAGCAGCAGCCCCGCGCCCAGGAGCAGGGGCAGCGCCAAGGCGAATTCCGCGATGACGAACGCGGCGCGGGTGCGGTTGGAGCTCCGGCTGGTGCCGGCCCGGCGCGCATCGGGCACCAGCGAAGGCGTGGCGGCGCGGCGCAGTACCTGGGCCAGGGGCGAGAGGCTCACTAGGAGCGCCGACAGGAGCGCCGTCACGGCCAGGAACCCCACCGCGCGAACGTCGAGCCCTACCTCGGCCAGGCGGGGAAGGCCGGGAGCGAGCGTGGCGACCAGGCGCACGCCGGAGGCGGCCACCCCTAACCCCGCGAGCGCGGCGAGCAGCGTCAGGGCTAGACACTCGGTCGCCACCAGCCGCGCCATGCGCGAGCGCGCCGCGCCGAGTGCGGCGCGCACCGAGAGCTCCTGCTCGCGCGCCGAGGTGCGCACCAGCATCAGGGTGCCGACGTTGGCGACCGCGATCACGAGGACCAGCGCCACCGCCCCGGCAAAGAATCGCACCGAGCGGTCGGCGGCGCCGACGATGGTGGTCCGGAGCGGGACCGGGGTGAGGCGGGCGGTCTTGTCCTGGAAGCCCGCCGCCCAGAGCGGGAAGATCCGCTCGCTGATGCCGCCAAGGTCGCGCGCCGCGGCCTCGATGGTGACGCCGGGCTTGAGCCGCGCGATGGCCCGCAAGCCGAAGGGGCCTCGTCGGGTCGGCGCGGCGAGCTGGAGCGCCGGCCAGGCGACGGCGCGGATGCCGGCGAGGTCGGCTCGCTCGGGCGGCAGGACGCCGACCACCGTGTGGCTCACGCCGTCGAGCGTGATGGGTTTTCCGATGGCCGCTGCCGCGCCTCCCAGCGCGCGCCCGGCCAGGGTGTGGGACACCACGACCACCGCTGGCGCGGCCGGAGATTCGTCGCCCCGCTGGAGCAGCCGGCCCTGCGCCGCGGTCACGCCGAGCGCCTGGAAGAAGCCCGCGCTCACCCGGCCGACCGCGACGTGCTCGGGAGCGCCGACGCCGGAGAGCGCCGCGTCGGACCAGCGCGCGGCGCCGAAGGCGTCGAAGCTCTTCTGCTGCTGGGCGATGGCCTGGACGTCGACGGTGGAAAGCGACCAGAGATTGGTGGGCGAGTTCTGGTTGTAGATTCGCACCAGCCGATTCGCGTCGGGATAGGGCAACTCGGAGAGGAGGACCGCATCCAGCACGCTGAACACCGCGGTACTGGCGCCCAATCCGAGCCCGAGCACGAGGACAGCCGCGGCGGTGAAGCCTGGGTTACGCCGGAGGGCACGGAGGGAGTACCGCGTGTCGGAGACCAGGTTCTCGAGGGGCCGCCAGCCGCGCGCGTCGCGGACCCCTTCCTTGTGCTGCTCGACGCCGCCGAAGGCGACCAGGGCTTCCCGCCGAGCGTCGGCGGGCGCCGCCCCGCGCCGGATCCGTTCCGCCGTCTCCCGCTCGACGTGATCGGCGAGCTCGTCGGTGAGCTCCCGTTCGGCCTGGCGGCGCCGGAACAGCGAGCGCAGCCGGAGCGGAATGGTGTAGCGCCAGCGTTCCAGTCGCATGCCTCACGCCTCGCGTAGCCGGACGACCGCGGTTATGGCACTGGACAACCGGCGCCAGTCTTCTGTTTCGCGCGCCAGCTGGCGGCGGCCCAGCCGTGTCAGCGAATAGAACTTGGCGCGTCGGTTGTTCTCGCTGGGGCGCCACTCGGCGGTGATCCAACCCGCTTGCTCCAGCTTGTGGAGGGCGGGATAGAGGGAGCCCTCGCTGACCTGGAGCACGTCGGCGGAGAGCTGCTTGAGCCGCTGGCCCACCGACCAGCCGTTGAGCGGCTCGAGGGCGAGGATCTTGAGGATGAGGAGGTCCAGGGTGCCCTGGACGAGGTCGGTCGGCTTGCTCATGGACCGCTCCCTTGGTTACCGAGAGGAGTGTAACGCTCTTCCTCTCGGTAAGCAAGAGGAATGGGCCATTTTGCGCGCTCGGCCGCGGCCCTACGCGCCTCAGCCCCTGCGCGAGGCTCTCGCTGGAAAGCCCGTCGATCGTTCCCCCTCTCCCGAAGGGAGAGGGGGTCAGGGGGTGAGGACTTCGCTCCCGCAGGGCGAGGCGGTCAGGGGGTGAGGACTTCAAGACGCCGTCGGGCCTGACGGCACAGCCTCAGTCCAGCTGATTCGCGATACGCCCCGTTCAGCACAAGTTGCGTCGAGCAACGCGTCTGGCAGACAAGCAAACGAGGCGCTCAGAGGTTCGCGTCGTCGGCTCAGTTCCCGCTCTACTGCAAGGTTGACGGCAGTTTGAAACCTCAACCTTGGAGTCGTTGTGAGTCTGTTCCCTCGCCTCCTCGTCGCTGCTCTGACCCTGGCCGGATGTTCATCGGAAGCGGTCGCGCCGAGCGAGGCTACACGGCTCACGAATCTGCCGCCATCCTTCGCAGCAGAGTGGGCCACCGCTCAACGACTGACGGGACGGACAGGCGATCTTACCCGCGTCGACTGGTTCGTGGTTCCAGGTCGCACGTGGCCGTGCCCTGAATCTCGCAACGGACTCTGTGCCGGACTTTGGGTCGGGCGGCACACGATTTACGTAACGGCGGCGGCGCTCTCTGATTCCATTCCTCGCATCACGACCTATCTAACCTCGGCCGTGGTCACTGTCGACACGATCCCACCATGGTCCGTGGTGCGCCATGAGATGATCCACGATCTTCTTCAGAGCGGAGAGTCCATTCCCGCCCTTCGGGATTGAAGTACTCACCTCGGGACAGTCACGGGGGCGGAAATAGGCCGTGCGGGAATAGTTGGATCGGCGCTATAGCAGCAGCAGCCCGTAGTCGCCGACGAGCTGAAAGCCGAGCGACAGGTAGGCCCGCTGCGCGGCGAGATTGAAGGGATCGGCGAACAGCACCGCGCGCCGCACACCCTGCTTGCGGGCGGCGAGGAGCGAGCCTGCGACGACCGAGCGGCCGTAGCCGCGCCCCCGCAGCGACGGCGGCGTCCACACGCCCCCGATCTGCAGGATTTCGGGCAGCATCGCGTTGAACACCGCGTACGACACGGGGATCCGGCCGTGGAGCAGCACCCAATCCGCTCCCCGCTGGTGCAGCAGCAACACGTCCGCGCGGCAGGTGCGGCGGAGCTCGGGCCCGTCGGTGGCGCCCAACGCTTCGACACTGAACCGCACGCGCCACTCCGCGAGCAGGTCGAGCTCCGACTCCTCGGGGTGCCGGTAGCGGAGCTCCCCCGACGCGAGCACCGGCGGGACGACGAGGCGCTCGAGATCGAGCGCGTACAGGTCCTCGCGACTGTCCTTGGCGACGCGACCGGTGGGGAGCCCGAGCGCCCGGCGCGCGGCAACCACCTGCGGCCAGGGGCCGGAGCACCCGGTGACCGCTCGCCCGGTGCACCGCACCGCTTCGCGCACCAGGGCCTCCAGATGCACCGGCGCCTGTACCAGCACGATCCCGTTCCAGCAGTGGGCGGCGACGCCCACGATCGCGCCATTCTGAAGCGCCCCGACGTACGTCGCCTGCATCGGCTCGCCGCGATCCACCAGTCCGGCCGCGCGGGCGTTCGACCGCAGGAACATCGAGCATTCGGCGTGGCGCGCGAGGAACGCGTCGAGCGTGGCCTCGTCGCCGGGCTGGAGCGTGCGAAGCTCCGACATCCGACCTCCTCGAGGGCGGCGGGAAGGGTGGCGGGACAACAATACGGCAAGCAGGGTTTGTTGTCACGCCGTTTCCGGGATGGAGCCGGTGTTCTAACGCTGCGGCCGCCGCAGCGCGAACACCTCGAGCGACCGCGCCAGGATCCCGAGCCCGCCCGGATCCCCGGAGCGCCGCGGCACCGCGCGGTAGATGAGGATCACGAGGATCCAGGTGATCCAGCTCGATCGCTCGCTCCACGACAGGCTGCGCAGCATCAGCCAGGGCTGGGTGTAGGCGGCCGTCCACGGCTCCCAGTCGCCCTGGGCGAGGGCGAGCGGGCGGGCGATGACGCGGTTCGCCGCGTAGCCGTGCGCGCTCGGGCTCAGGAGGTTCCAGACGCAGGTGACCTTGCCCCAGCCGTGGTTGTCGCTCGCGCCGACGACGAGGAGATCGTGCGCCGCCGCGAGCTGGAGCACCTGGCCGCGCAACGCCGCGGGGAACGCGATCGCCTTGGGGGCGCAGCTCACGATCTCAAAGCCGTCGACGCCGCTGGCGACGAAGGCATCGAGGTCGTTCCAGCCGTTGCGCCAGTACTCGGGCAGCGACGCCAGCCCGAGCGCGCCCTGGCGGTGCAGCTCGGCGAACAGGGCGAGCATGGAGCGCGTGTCGCGGTTGTAGCGTCCCCTATCGATCGCACCCACCGCACCGAGCGCGAGGATGTGCTCCCGGTAGACGCTCCACTCGACGCCGGGGAGCAGGCGGATCGGCTCCTCGACGGGCTGGGTGAAGATCACGTTGTGGTCGGTGACGTAGGACGCCTGAAACCCCTGGGCCGCGTGCCACGCCGCGAGATCCCCGGCCGTCCATCCCGGCCGGCCGTCGTGGGACGCGTCGGTGTGAGCGTGGTAGTCGAGCACGGTTACGGACGAGTCCGCGGCGACGAGCTGCGGCACGGGCCGCGGCAGCGCCACGGCCGCGCCGCCCGCCGCCACGAACCCGAGCGGCCCGAGGAGCGCGCGGCCGAGCCTGCGCCGCGCGGTGCCGCGTCGCAGCGCGCCCCATGCGGCGAGCGCGGCGGCCCAGACGATCAGGAGCGCGCGAGCGCGCTCGAGACTGAGAAACGTCAGGGCGTCGAGCACGTTGGAGAGCGGCGCGAGCAGGGTGTAGAGGGTCGGGCGCACGAGATCAGCGTCCGCCGGCGGCACGCCGGTCACGGCGTCGACGAGCGGCGGCAGCGGCTGGAGGCCGGAGAGGAGCAGCAGCGCGAGCAGCGCGAGCGCCAGCGGGTGGCGACGCAGGAGATTCACTCGTACAATGTTGGAAATGAGAGCGATGGAAGCTATGGCCCTGTGCCTGCTCGTGTCGAGCCTCGGGTTCGTCGGCCTCGCCTGCAAGGAACCGCGGCGCGCCGGCGCACCGGCCGCCGACGCCGGGCCCGTCTTGACCGTCTATGCCGAGCCCCAGACCGCACAGCGCTTGATGAGCCGCGTGCTGGACATTGCGGCGCGGCACCAATGGGCGGTCTCGCTCCGCACCGACAGCGCGGCGCTCGGCGAGGCGGACCTCGTCATCGTCGACAGCGCCGGGCGGCTCGTGCCCCGGATCCGAGCCGGTTCGAACGCCGCCGCCCGGGCACGGCAGCTGGCGGAAGCGGTGTTGCAGTGACCGGCTTCGCCGAGCTTCCGGAGCTCGTCCTCGCCCCGCTCGCCGGGCGGCCGGAGGCCGACTGGTACCGGGCCCCGCCGGGGAAATGGAGCCCGGCGCAGGTGGTACACCATCTCGCGCTCTCCTTGGACACGAGCGGCCGCACGTTCGAATCTCGCCGCACCCATGCGCCGATGCGGCGCCGGCCTCGCACCGCGCGCCAGCTGGCCGCGTACTATCTCGTGATGTACGCGGGCTGGGCGCTCCCCGGCTTCGAGGCGCCCGCCGGGGTGCGGCCCGCCGAGCGGCCCGGCCGCGACGCGGTGGAGCGACAGCTGCGCGACGGCGTCGAGCGGTTCGGGAGACTCGAGCGCGAGCTGCTTCCCGTGCGCCGGGCCGACCTGTTCGTGAAGCATCCCGCCCTCGGCGATCTGACCTTTCCCGAGTGGATCCGGTTCCACCTGTGGCACTGCGCGCACCACGTGAAGCAGATCCGCGCGCGGCTGGCGTCGTGAGCCGCAAAAAGAAGGACAAGCTCACCGTGCGCGTCCCCAATCCGCGCGCGCCGGTGAAGGAGCGGCTGAAGACTCCCGCACACAAGGTCCACAAGTCGGCCAAGCACTACCAGCGGCGCGAAAAGCACCAGCGGCCGCCGGCGGAGTCGGAGTAGGGCTCGGGATGGCGGGTCGAGTGCCTCGCTACTCGTATCTCATCATCGGCGGCGGGATGACGGCGGATGCGGCGGTCGCGGGTATCCGGGAGGCGGACGCCGCCGGCACCATCGGCCTGATCAGCGCCGAGCCGCACCCGCCCTACAATCGCCCGCCGCTCTCCAAGGGCCTGTGGAAGGGCGAGGCCGAGGAGAGCATCTGGCGTACGGCCGCGAAGGCAGGCGCCGAGCTGCACCTGGGGCGCCGCGCGGTCGCCCTCGATCCCGCCCGGCATGCCGTGACGGACGACCAGGGCGTCGTGTACAGCTTCGACAAGCTGCTGCTCGCGACGGGCGGCCGGGCCCGGCGCCTGCCGCTCGACGGGGGCCAGATCATCTACTTCCGCACCCTCGACGACTACCGTCGCCTGCGTCTCCTCGCCGCGCAGGACGTGCGCTTCGCCGTGGTCGGTGGCGGCTTCATCGGGAGCGAAGTGGCCGCCGCCCTGCGCATGCAGGGGCGGGACGTCGTCATGCTGGTGCCGGAGGCGGGTCTGGGCGCGCGCGTTTTCCCCGCCGATCTGTCGCGCTTCCTGGTCGACTACTACCGCGACAAGGGCGTGGATATGAGGATGGGAGTAGGGATGACGGGAGTCGAATCGAGCGGGGGCGAGTGCGTCGTGCGCACTACGACCGGCCGGGAAGTCGCCGCCGACGTGGTGGTCGCCGGTCTCGGCATCGAGGCGGGCGTGGAGCTGGCCGTGCAGGCGGGCCTGCGCGTCGACAACGGAATCGAAGTCGACGAGCTCTGCCGCACAAGCCATCGGAACATCTACGCGGCGGGCGACGTCGCCAACTTCTTCAACCTGGCGCTCGGCTCACGCATGCGCGTCGAACACGAGGACAACGCGAACACGATGGGCCGCATCGCCGGACAGAACATGGCCGGACAGGAGGTCCCCTACCACCACGTGCCGTTCTTCTATTCCGATCTGTTCGAGCTCGGCTACGAGGCCGTTGGCGACGTGGACGCTCGCCTGGAAACTGTCGCTGACTGGAGGACGCAGTTCCGCGAGGGCGTGGTCTACTATCTGAAGGATGGCCGGGTGCGCGGCGTGCTGCTGTGGAACACCTGGGGGCAGGTGGACGCCGCGCGGGCGCTCATCGCGGAGCGCGGCCCGCTCACGCCACAGCAGCTGGAAGGACGTCTCCCACGGTGAAACGGCGGACGATGTGCTGGACGGCGCTGCTCCTCGGGGTGTGCGGTGTCGCGGGGTGGCAGGGCGGGGAAGCGCAGGGCCGGGGCGCGCGGGTCGCCGGGCGCGTCACGATCCTCCAGAAGCACGGCAAGCCCGCGACCGACCTCGGCGCCGCGGTGCTGTATCTTGAGGCTGGCGCGGCGCTGGCGGCGAGGCCGGTGACCGTCGAGATCGCCATCAACGACAAGGACTTCGTCCCGCGGGTGGTGGCGGTGCCGGTCGGCTCCACCGTCCGCTTCGCGAACCACGATCCCTTCGACCACAACGTGTTTTCGGCGAGCGAGCCGGACCCGTTCGACCTCGGCGAGTACGGACGCGGCGAGACGAGAGGGTTCACCTTCACGAGCCCCGGCCTGGTCCGCATCTTCTGCAACGTCCACCCGCGCATGGTCGCATTCGCCCAGGTCCTCGCGACTGCGTATTACACGCAGCCCGCGGTGGACGGGAGCTTCGCGGTCGACGGCGTGCCGCCGGGCGAGTATACGCTGCACGCCTGGCATGAGCGGAGCCCGGAAATCACGCAGGCGGTGACGGTCGGCGCGGCGGATACGACCCTCCCCGACATCCGGCTCGACGCGCGCGGGTTCCGCTGGACGCCCCACAAGAACAAGCACGGCAAAGACTACCCGACCAATGCCGGGGTCGATCGCTACTAGCCCCCACCCCGTCCTCCGCGACCGCCCCGTACGGCTCGGGCTCGCCGCCCGGATCTTCCTCGCCGCGACGCTGCTCGTCGCCGCCGTGCTCGGCGTGACGTTCGGGCTGACGTCGCTCCAGGCGAACCGCACCGCCGACGACTCGATCCGGCGCGCCCTGGCGGGGGTGCGGCGCGGCGTGCAGGCGTTCCTGACGGCGCGGGCGGACGCCCTCGCCGGGATGAGCGCGGTGAGCGCCCAGGTGCCCCAGTTCCGGGAGAGGCTGCTCGGGACCTCGAAGCGCGCCAACGTGCTCGATCAGGCCCAGGAGTACCGCGAGCTCTTGGGAGCGGCGTGGGTGCTCGTGACGGACGACCGGGGCATCCTCGTCGCGCGCACCGACTACCCGGCGGAAGCCGACATCGATCTCTCGCGCGGGGCGCTCATCGGGGACGCCCTCTCGGGCGAGGAGACGCAGGGTGCGTGGCTCGACGACCGCCGGCACACGCTCTACATGGCCGTCGCGGTTCCGCTCCGGGCCTCGCCGACAGCCGCGCCGCAGGGCGTGCTCGTCGCCGCCTACGAGATCGACGACGCGCTGGCGCAGGCCATCAAGCAGGCCACCACGACGGACGTCGTGTTTTTCGCGCTCGACAGCCTGAACCGGCCGTACGTCGTCGGCAGCACGCTCCCCCCGGAAGCGATCGGACCGGCCATGGCGGCCGACACGGCAGTGCTGGAGGCGTTCGCCCGTGACACGGCGGGCACCGAGCTCGCGGCGGACGTGGAGGGGGAGCGCCTGATCGGCCTCGCCAGCCCTATCCGGTCGGCTGGCGGGGACGTGTTCGGCGGGTTCGTCGCGTTCCGCTCGCACGACCGGGAGCTCGGCGCCTTCCGGGCGCTGCGGCGGACGATGGCGCTCTCCATCGTCCTCGGGCTGCTGCTCGCGCTCGCGTCGGCGTACGTGCTCGCCCGCCAGATCGCGGGCCCGGTGCGGCGGCTCGCCCTCGCCGCGCGGCGCGTGCAGGACGGGGACTACGGCGTGGAGATCGAGGTCCGGTCGGCCGACGAGATCGGGATGCTGTCGCGGGCGTTCCAGAGCCTGGTCGAGGACTTGAAGGAGAAGGCGGCCCTGGTCGAGTACATGATGTCCGCCTCGGGGGCCGCCGCGACGCGGCGGGTCGCCGCGAGCGGCGACATGCTGCGGCCGGGCACCGTCTTCGCCAACCGCTACGAGGTGAAGGAGATCCTCGGCGTGGGCGGCATGGGCGTGGTGTACCGCGCGTTCGACCGCGAGCTGCAGGAGCCCGTGGCGATCAAGACCATGCGCCCGGAGGTGCTGGCGGGCAACAGCGTCGCGCTCGAGCGCTTCAAGCAGGAGATCCGGCTGGCGCGCAAGATCGCGCACCGCCACGTGGTCCGCACGTACGACCTGGGCGAGGCGAAGGGCATGTACTACCTCACCATGGAGTACGTCGAAGGGACCTCCCTCAAACAGCTCATCTCGACCCGCGGCAAGCTACCGATCCCGGTGACGCTCACGATCGGCAAGCAGCTGTGCCGCGCGCTCGAGGTCGCGCACGAGCAGGGGATCATCCACCGCGACATCAAGCCGCAAAACATCGTCGTGGATCCCGGCGGGTTCCTGAAGGTGATGGACTTCGGTATCGCGCGGCCGGCGAGCCCGCCGCCGGGGAAGGGCCTCACCGAGGCCGGCACCTCGATCGGCACCCCGGACTACATGTCGCCGGAGCAGCTCTCAGGGTTGGCGCTCGACGCGCGGAGCGATCTCTACGCGGCGGGCGTGGTGCTGTACGAGTGCCTCACCGGTCGCATGCCGTTCCAGGCCGACCATCTGTACGCGATGATCGCGAAGCACATCGAAGAGCCGGCGCCGGATCCGCGGGCGTTCAACCCGGACGTCCCTGAAGCCCTTGCGAGAGTGGTCCTGAAAGCCATGGCGGCAGAGCCCGCCGATCGGTATCAGAGCGCGGGAGAGATGCACGATGCGCTGGCGGCGATCGGCTAGAAGCGGCCGGTCCTATATGCCTGCGAACCAGGGGTAGCCTTGATCCTCCCAATACCCGCCGGGCCGCTGGTCCGTAAACCTCATCGACACCAGGTACTTCGTCAGCTTGTATCCCAGCTTGGTCGGCGCATACAGCCGGAGCGGCGCGCCGTGCGCCGGCGGCAGCGGGTGGTCGTTCATCCCGTACGCGAGAATGGTCTGCGGGTGCATGGCGCTCGCCAGGTCCCAGCCGTTCGAGTAGCCGGCGTCGAACGAGACGAACTCGATGTAGCGCGCGGCGGCGAGCGGCTGGGAGCGCTCCACGACCGCCGACACGGGGACGCCGTGCCACGTTGCGATCGCCGACCACCCCTCCACGCAGTGATGCTTCACGGTGTACGACGTCCGCGGCAACCGCGTCAGCTCCTCCAGCGAGAGCTCGAGCGGCTGGCGCACGAGCCCGCCCACCCGCAGCCGCCAGGCAGCCGGGTTCACGAGCATCGGCATCACGGATGAGATGAAGTAGCTCGGCAGCATCGCGCTCCGCTCGGCGGGGCTGTACGTCTTCGCGAGGCGGGTGGGGGAGAACAGGATCTTCTCGCCCACCCAGTCGTTCAGGCGGCTGACGTCGAGCAGCCGCGGGCGCAGCGCGTTGCCGCCGTCCCAGCCACACGCCGCGACCAGCGCGCCGGCCCCGCCGGCCAGGCCGAGGTTCACGAAGGCGCGCCTGTCGATCCCGTGCGTCGTGGCGTCGTGGCGTCGTGGCGTCGGTCGCCTAGCCATGACTCGGAAACCTCCCCCGGTACCAACCGGTGATCATCGCCCTGAGGGACGCCGGATCCACGGTGAAGACGAGGATCACGTGGGTGACGGTGAAGGCGGCGAAGATCCAGACGGTCCAGAAGTGCCAGTAGCGCGCCGCCTGGAATCCGCCGAACAGCGCCGTGAGCCATGCCAGCTGCACCGGCTTGTAGATCGCGATCCCGGTGAGCACGGCGAGCGCGCCGAGGAAGTAGATGCTCGTGTAGGCGAGCTTCTGGAGCGGGTTGTGCTTCCCCTGCGGGGGGTGCTCCTTGCGGATCCGCAGGTAGTACTTCCCCATCTCGATCGCGCCCCGCACGTCGCGCGGCCGGAAGAACAGCGCCCGCCACTCGCCGCTCTGCACGAGATAGCCGAGGTACAGCAGGCCGACGGCCACGAGGGGCCACATCAGGGCGAAGTGCCAGTTCAGCGCGCCCGCGAGCCAGCCGCCCAGCCGGCTCCAGCCCGGGAACCGGGTGTCGGTCAACGGGTTGGGGAAGAAGGGCCCGCCGCGGTTACCGAAGCGCGCGTAGGCTTCGTAGATCTGCAGGCCGCTCGTGATCATCCCGGCGAGCACGATCAGGGTCGCCCAGTGGGTGAAGCGCACGATCCAGTGGTGGCGGCGCACCGCGCGCGGCGGCGCGGCGGCCTTGGGGGGGGCGGGGTCGGGTGCGGGGCCGGGGCTGTGGGTCATCGAGCGAATATATTTCCGGTCATGAAGTACGCCATGGCGCTCGCCCTCTTGTGCGTGGTGGCCTGCCAGACGCGCGTGCCCAGAGTGACGCAGCGAGCCGATTCTCTGGATTTCGCCGAGCTCGTGCCGCGGACTCCGGCCGACAGCGCGCTGCACACGCCGCGGGTCATCCGGGAGCCGAGCGTCGTGTTGTTCTGGCTGCGCGCGGCGGACACGCTAAGCGTCGCGGACCAGGGGGACGTGTTCGACGATCTCAAGTACTACACCGAGCAGATCGCGCCCGCACTGGAAGCGAGCGGGATCAAGCTGCTCGCCACCAACGCGGACACGGTCTACATCGCGCTGCCGAACCAGCGGCGGCGGGCGATCCTCCTGTCGGGCCTCGATTACCCGTTCGGCTACCTGCTGGTCGATCCCGGCGGGCCCGAGCGGATCCTGACGGGCGTGTACGCCGACGACGACCTGCTGGACGAGCTGCGCGCCTACTTCGATCTGCCGGACGACACGACCGCGGCACAGCCCCGGGTCACCACCTGAGCCCGGTGCCGACCGGTTCCCCCGACCTGATCCTCGCGGGCGGCGAGGTGCTGCTCCACGGCGGCGACTGGCACCTGGTGCGGGGCGACGTGACGGTCCGGGACGGGAGAATACGGGCGGTCGGGCGGACAGACGGTCAGGCGGACCGTCCACCCCAGCGAGTTTCGGTCCGCGACTGCACCGGCTGCCTCGTCATCCCCGGGCTGATCCAAGCCCACGTCCATCTCTGCCAGACCCTGTTCCGCGGGCTCGCCGACGACCTGCGGCTCGAGGAGTGGCTGGCCCGGCGCATCTGGCCGCTCGAGGCCGCGCACACCGAGGAGACCGTCTACTGGTCCGCCATGCTCGGCGCGGCGGAGCTGTTGCTCGGCGGCACGACGGGGATTCTCGACATGGAAACGGTGCATCACACGCAGGCCGCCTTCGCCGCGCTCGAGCGCATCGGCATCCGTGCGACCGCGGGGAAGTGCCTCATGGACGCGCACCCGGAAGGGGCGCCGCCGGAGCTGGCGGAATCCACGGACGCGGCGCTGGCGGAGGCCGAGAGCCTGGCGCAGCGATGGCACGGCGCCGCGGGCGGCCGGCTGCGCGTGTGTTTCGCGCCCCGCTACGTGCCGAGCTGCTCGGGCCCGCTGCTCCGGGCGGCGAGCGACCTCGCGGAGCGGTTCGGCGCGCAGCTCCACACGCACGCCGCCGAGACGATCGTCGAGCGCGAAACGGTGGCCCGGGCCACGGGGATGGAGGAGATCGCCTACCTCGACTCCGTGGGGATCTCGGGGAGCCGCGCGGCCGTGGCGCACTGCGTCTGGGTGGATCCGCACGAGATCGCGCGCCTCGCGCGGCAAGGGACGAACGTCGTGCATTGTCCCTCGTCGAACCTGAAGCTCGGGAGCGGCGTCGCGAAGGTGCCCGAGATGCTCGAGGCCGGCTGCCGGGTCGCGATCGGCGCCGACGGCGCGCCCTGCAACAACCGGCTCGACGTCTTCGCGGAGATGCGCCTCGCCGCGCTCCTCCCGAAGCCGCGGCTCGGCGCGGATGCCTTGCCGGCGGGAAAGGTGCTCGAGCTGGCGACCCTGAGCGGCGCGCGCGCCCTGGGACTCGACGACGAGCTCGGCTCGATCGCCGTGGGCAGGCGGGCCGACCTCGTCGTCATGGATCTCCGCGAACCCCACGCCAGCCCTCCCGGGGCCGACCCCGTGTCGCACCTGGTCTATGCGGCGTGCGCCGGCGACGTGCGGGACGTGTTCGTGGACGGCCTGCCGGTCGTACTGGGGCACGAGCTCGTGACCGCCCCGGTCGACGAGATCGTGCGCGAAGCCGGCCGCTGCGCGGGGGAGCTGCGGCGGCGCGCCAGGCTCGTGTGAGTCCCCGCGCCAGTGACTCCTTCGACGCTGGCTTCGCTTGTCGCCCTCTCGCTCGCCGCCCAGAGCCCGGCCGACAGCGGCACGGCGCTGTACCGGGCATGGTGTCAGAAGTGCCACGGAGCCGACGGGCGCGGAGTGCCCACGCGCGCCACGCGCCTCGCGGTCCCGCCGGCCGACCTGACGGCCTGCAAGGAGAGCAGCGCCGAGCCGGAGGACCACTGGGTCGGCATCGTGACGCGGGGTGGGGCGGCATTCGGGCTCTCGCTCGACATGCCCGCGTTCGGCGAAGCCGGAACGCCCGAGCAGATTCGCGCCCTGGTACGCTACGTCCGTTCGCTGTGTCGCGAGTCCGGGTGGCCGCCCGGGGAGCTGAACTTCCCGCGGCCGTTCCTCGTCGAGAAGGCCTACCCCGAGGACGAAGTCGTCATCACCGATCGGGGGCGTGGCCAGGAGCTCATCTACGAGCGCCGGCTCGGCAAACGGCTCCAGCTGGAGGCCAGCGCCCGCTCGGCATTCGACGGGAAGCCCGGGACGTTCGCCGGCGTCACGGGGGCGGTGAAGTACAACCTCTGGTACAGCCTCGAGCGTGGGGCGCTCGCGAGCCTGGGCGTGGAGGCGACCCCGCCGCTCGGCCGGCAGGATCGCTGGGAGGTCGAGCCCTTTCTGACGTTCGGCGCCTACCCCCGCCGCGCACTGCTCGTCCAGGGCGAGATCGCCGGCACCTGGGAGGAGGCCGAGGGGATCAGCGCGCTCTCGTATCGGGTCGGCGTCGGTCGCGAGATCGGCAGGTTCGTCCCGATGCTCGAGGCGGGATGGACTGTCCCCAGGGACGGGGAGCGGACGCTGTCATTCTACCCGCAGCTGTGGATGCAGCTCTCGCGGCTGGGCCACGTCGCGGCGTCGCTCGGCGCCGAGCTGCCCGCGGTCGGCCCGGAGCCGCGCCACCCACGGCTCATCGCGTTCGTGCTGTGGGATTACGGGGACGCGCCGCTATTGCGGGGGTGGTAGCGGCGTTGTCGCGCAGAAAATCGCGCACGCGCGCATTCTTTCGATGACGCACTTCGTCCTATCGACTTCTAAGCTCATGGCGGTCTGGGCAGTGCACGACGCGGGGATAGCCACGTGCACGCGGGGGGCTACGATCCGGGTCCGACCGTCGTGGCCCCGCCCTGACGGGCGGGGCTATGATGCCGACCGGCGTCATGGCCCCGTGCGTAAGCACGGGGCTGATGTCGGAACTCACATGTTCCCCGTAGATTGGCAGTACAGGTAGCAACCGAGTGGGTGGTGGATCCAGGGTCGTTCGCTTGACTGCTGAGCCGACGTTGAGCAGGTTGAAGTACCGTTAGCGGCCGAGCGGGCTATCCATTTGCCCCACGGAACAGCCGGAGCCCCGAGCGATCGGGGCTCCGGTTTTTCATGCCGTCCCGTTGACGTGGAACCGCTGAATCGTCTCGGTCAGCTTCGCCGCCGCGACCGAGAGGTGCTGCGAGGTCGCGGTGAGCTCTCCGAGCGACGCGATCTGCTCCTGTGTCGCGGCCGATGCCTGCTCGGCCCCCTGCGCCGCGCTGTCCGCGATCCCCGCCACTTCCTCCATGCGCCGAACGACCTCGCGGATCCGCCGCATCTGGTCCTCGGTGTCGCCCGCGAACGCCGTGGCGAGCTGTACAGTGGCGTGCAGGTCCGCGAAGATGGCATCGAGCGCCTGCTGCACCGCCGTCGAAACCGCGCCAACGCCCTGGGCCGTGCGCCGCCCCTCCTCCATTGCGGCCACGACCTGGGCGATCGGCTCCTGGATCTGCCGGACGCGGGCGCGCACCTCGTCAGCGGAGCGGGCGGACTGCTCGGACAGCTTACGCACTTCGTCCGCCACCACGCGGAACCCGAGGCCCTGCTGGCCCGCGCGGGCCGCCTCGATGGCGGCGTTGAGGGCGAGGAGGTCGGTTTGGCTGGCGATGCGGGTGATGCTGTCCACCAGCTTGCCGATCTCGCGCGACCCCCGCTCGAGCATGCCGGCGGCCCGCGACACGCGGTCGAACTGCGTCACGAGCGTGACCAGCAGCTCGCTTGCGCGGGCGATTTCTTCGCCGTGCTGGCGCGCCCGCTGCGCCACGGTGTTGATCTGGCGCTCCGCCTCCTCGGCGCGGTCGTGCAGGTGAGACGCCACGGTCGCCGCCGCATCCGAATCCTCCCGGCCGCGGCCGATGAGCCGGCGCTGTCGCTCCGTGCCGGCGGTCAGCTGCTGCGCGGTGGCGGCGATCTCTTCCGAAGCGGCATGCAGCTGCTGCGCCGACGCGGCGAGCTGCTGGGCCATCGCGGCGAGCTCCGAGGCCTGCTGCTGCACCTGGCGGACGATCTCCGCGATGGCGTCCGTGGTGCGGTCCACGCTCGCGCCGAGGTAGCCCAGCTCGTCGAGCGCCTGGTCCCACACCCGCACGGTCAGGTCCCCGCGCTCCACCTCGGCGAGCGCCCCGCGGGTCGCCCGCAGCCGCGCGGCGATCGCGGTGAGCATGGGAATGAGCGCGACGCCGGCGAACGCGAGGACCAGCGATTCCTGCAGGAACAGGCTCCATCCCCATTCGCGCTCGGCGAGCGCGCCCTTGAGCGCGGTCACCAGACCGAACCCCGTGAGGTTCAAGAGCAGCGTCTGCCACGCGTCGGCCCGACCGAGGTACAGCGCCGCCTGGAGCGGCGCGATGAGGTACGCGGCGTAGAGTACGTGGCCCGCCGGACCCACGGCGTACAGCACGGTTGAGATCAGCGCCGCGCCGATGGCGACGTTCAAGTGCGCATGCCACGGCTGGAACGGCGCATCGCGGGCGCGCCGGTAGATGGTGTAGTTCACCCCGCCGAAAGCGAGCGCGAACACCAGGATGAACGGCCAGGAGATCGGGGCGAGCCCGGCCAGCCGGAGCGCGGCGAGGAGCGCCACGCCGACGGCCAGGAAGCTCCAACGGGCGCGGGTATTGGCGAGCACGTACTGGCGGTGCTTGGCGCGGGCTTCCTCAGCGAGCTGCTGCTCGAGGGCGTCGGGGCCGGGGCCGGACATGCGGGAGAAGATGGGCGGCGTCCGCGGCGCGGGACAGTCCCTACATCCGGAACAGGTAGCTGGCCTTCAGGAAGAACCCGTCCGCCGTCCGGGTCAGATCCCGGAACCGGAAGGCGTTGGGCTCCGTGAGCGAGGCGCCGTAGCCGAAGAAACACACCGTCCCGGGCAGCGGCTTGTAGGAGAACAGGACGTCGTTGCGGAAGTCGTTGCTCGTGACGGCACCTGCCGCGGCCCCGCCGATCAGCAGCGGCTCGCCGGTGCGGGGATCGCGCAAGGCGTCCCGTCGCTCTGCGACGTACTGACCGACGTAGCGAAAGAACACGGCGCGGCTGAGCTGGTACTCGAGCTTGAGCCGCGGGATGTCCGCCGTGGCGAAGCGGCTCCCGTCGCGGGCACGGGTGAACCGCGCATGGACCCACTGGGCCTCGACCCGCAGCGAGGAGGTCGGGCGCCAGGCGGCGGTGCCGGTGATCCGAAAATGACGACCTGCCGCCGCCTCCGGAAACAACGCGTCGGCGCCGTATCCGATCCGGCCGCTCACCGTGAGCGCGCGGTTCGGCGTGCCGGCGCCGACTACGGCCGAGGGCAGGCCGTAGAGGCCGTGCGGGAGCGCGAACGGGACCGTGTCCACGGTGCGATCGACCTGGTAGGTCGCGTACGCGGCGCTGTCGAAGCCGACGTGGTCGAGCGCCACGACGGCGTTGACGCTCCAGCCGCCCCGGAGCGTCGCGACCCAGGTGCTCGAGACCTCGTCCTCCAGCGTGGAGCGCACGTGAAAGAAGTCGTCGTAACGCCATGTCGGCAGGATCGCGTTGTACGTGGTCAGCTGCTCGATGAGGGTCCCGGGCTTCCCGTACCACGAAAACCGGTTGAACACCCGGCCCGTCACGATGTTGACGCGGTTCACGAACCCGCTCGCCGCGACGAATCCGGGGCTCACGCCGATGAGCTCGAGATGGTTGCCGTAGGAGTAGCCGGTGCGGTCGTACAGGGTGACGTTCCACAGCGTCCCGGCGTGACCCCCGGACCCGTCGCGCGTCCAGGAGCCGACGAGCTGCGCATCCGAGAACCAGATCTTCTTCCAGATGAGCCGCACGTCGGCGCCGAGCAGCCGGTTGTAGGCGTTCCCTTCGATGCGGTCGGTGTACACGATGCCGGCCGTCGAGCTTGCGCCCAGGTCTCGCCGCAGCCGCATGATGTTGAAGACCGGATTGCTCCCCGTCGCGGACCGGCCGCGGTCATCCACCGCCGCAAGGTAGGCGACCGCCGTGCCGCCCACCTTGCCGGTGAGCTTCCCCCCGGCGACGGGCTGGACGATCTGGCGCGTGTAGACCAGCCGGTTGGGCGTGTCGAATTGCTCGAGCCCCTCGAGGAAGAACGGCCGCTTCTCGGGATAGAACAGCGCGAACCTCTCGTTCACCGTCACCTGCCCGACGTCCGCCTCGACCTGCGAGAAGTCCGGATGGGCGGTACCGGTCAGGCTCAGGTTCTGCGTGAGGCCCCAGCGGACGGTGCCACCGAGCTCGGGCGTCCCGCGGTAGTCGTAGCCCGACGCGCCCGGCTGGCCGTCCACCTTGGACGTGAGCTCCGGCGTGAGGTCGAGCACCAGGCCGCGCTTCAGGCCGGTGAGGCCGACGAGGCGTCCCGCCTGGATCAGGAAGCTCGCGCTGGCACGGAAGACCGGGGTCCAGGTGTTCTCGTAGCCCGAGTGCTGCACGACCCGCACGACCTGGAGTCCCCAATCTTGCGGATCGCCGCTCTGGTAGCGGAGGCTCTTGAACGGAATGCGCACTTCGACCTCGTAGCCGAAGTCGGTCAGGCGGCCGCGGGACTGGTAGACGAAGTCCGGGTTCAGGTCCACGATGCCGTCGAAGCGACCCGGCAGCGCGCCCCCGCCCGCGGCGCCCGCGTCCTGGCCTTCGCTCCGAACGCCGTCCTGCTGCACGCCGAGCGGGTTCACGGCGAACAGCAGCGCGTGCCGGTGGTCGCCATATGTATCGAGCAGGATCTGGATGTTGTCGTCCGCGCCGATGTTGTCGCGGTCGGCGAGGGTCGCGCGCACGGCGCCGGCGTGCCGCTCGAAGGCCCGGGCGGCGAACCAGATGGCGTCGGGGGCGTACCAGACGAACAGCTCGGTCGAGTCGTCGGCGGGCCGGCCGTCCACGGGGCGGTACTGCGAGAAGCCGACCAGCCGGGCGGCGCGCTGCCACACGGGCTCGTCGAGCGCTCCGTCCACTCTCCCCTCGGCTTCAAGACGGGGGATGGCGACCTCGAGTTGTCGCTTGAGCCCGTCGTAGGTGGGTGGGTCCGCCGGGCCGGACTGCAGGGCGACGAGCAGGGCGAGCATGCTGAAAACATAATTGCGGATTGCGGATTGCGGATTGCGGAATGGCAGATCGGGCTGACGATTCGTAGGTCTCGATTCGACGCCGGTGGATCACCTCCGCAATCCGCAATCCACAATCCGCGATTGTCTTATTCGTATCTCAGCGCGACGATCGGATCGAGGCTCGCGGCCCGGCGCGCGGGCCAGATTCCGAAGAACAGGCCGACGGCCGCGCTGAACACGAACGCGAGCAGGATGGCGAGGGGCGAGATCAGGGTATTCCAGTGTGCCAGCCTGGAGAGCACGAGCGCGCCGAGCGACCCGATCAAGACGCCGATCAGGCCGCCCGCGAGGCACAGCACCAGTGCCTCGACGAGGAACTGGAACAGGATGTTGAACCGCGTGGCGCCGAGCGCCTTGCGCACGCCGATCTCGCGGGTCCGCTCGGTGACCGACACCAACATGATGTTCATGATCCCGATGCCGCCGACGAGCAGGCTCACGGCGGCGATGCCCGCCAGGAGATACTTGAAGGTCTCGGTGGTCTGCTGGAAGGTGGCCAGCACGTCGCTCTGATTGCGGATCTGGAAGTCGTTATCCTGACCCGGCCGGATCTTGTGCTGGCGGCGTAGCACCCGCTCCATCTCGATCATCGCCAGGTTCATCGACTCCAGGTCCTTCACCTTGACCGTGATGGAGCGCAGCCGGTCCGTCCCCATCACGCGATAGCGGGCGGTCTGGAGCGGGATGATGATCTGCTCGTCGGGGTTGAAGAAGGAGCCCTGCGAGCCCTTTTCGGACAGCACGCCGATGATCTCGAACGGGATTCCCCGGATCTGGAGCTCCTGGCCGATCATCGCCGCGGGATTCGTGTTGAACATGTCGGGGATGGCCGAGCCCAGCACCGCGTAGCGGCGGCGAGCCTCGTCTTCACCCGCCGTGAACATGCGGCCGGCCGCGATGGTGTAGTTCTTCACCGGCACGTAGTTGGGCGTGGTGCCGACGACGTTGACGTTGATGTTCTGGTTCAAGCGCTTGACCTGCAGGTTGCGCGTGAGCTCGGGGACGACGTCGCTGATGTAGCGGGCGCTGTGCACCAGCGCGGTGTCGTCGTCGATCGTGAGACTCACCCGCTGGTCCATCGCGATGCCGCCGCGGAAGTTTTGGCCCGGGAAGAGGCTGAGCAGCGTGGGCCCGAGCGCCTGGATCCGGTCCTGCACCGCCTTCTGCGCCCCCGAGCCGAGCGCGATCATCGTGATGACCGCCCCCACGCCGATGATGATCCCCAGCATGGTCAGCAGCGACCGGAGCTTGTTCGCGCGGATGGCTTGGAGCGCGACCTGGATGATCTCGCCGAGCAGCATCGCTACCGCGGCCTGCCCGACCGCGTCGTCGGGGCGGCGCCCGGCGTCTGGTTCTGGCGCAGGCCGGGGAGCCCGCCGCCCGTCATGTTCTGGAAGCGGTTGCGGAAGTCCTGCTGCGCCTGGACGAGCGAAGCGGAAGGAAGCACGAGCACCGTGTCGCGCTCGCTCAGCCCGCTCGTCACCTCGACGAAGTCCTGGTCGGTGAGCCCGGTCGTGATCTGCACGGGCACCGGCTTGCCCTCACGGAGGGCGAAAACAATGTAGCTGGCGGCGTCGCCGCGACCGCGCCCGAGACCGCCCGCGCCCCCCGGCCCGCCGCTCCCCTGAAACTGGCCGCGCAGCTGCCCGAGCAGCGCCTGCTCGGCGGGTGTCAACTCGCCGCCGGTCATCCGCTTCCGGAACGCCGCCCGGACTTGTTCGGGGGTGACGCCCGGCGGCAGCGTGATCGTCCGGCCGTCCCGGGTCGTGAACGTTGCGCCACCGGCATGCGCGGAGTCCGCGGCGCGCTTCGGTGGCTCGGCGGCATGGAGCTTGGTGCCGTTGCCGTCGCCCGAGGCCGCGGGGGAATTGCCGCGGGCGGCCGCCGCCCCGCCGGGCTCTTGGCCAGCCGCGAGCTGCTGCTGGACCTGCTGTGGGTCGAGACCGAGCACCTGGGCCGCGGAGCCGACGTCGCGCGGCGTGCGGAGCGCGGCATTCGGGACGGCGAGCACGCCCTCCCGCCGGCCGACGTGAATCTCGACCTCGCTGTTCATCCCCGGCTTGAGCAGGTGCTCCGGATTCAGGATGTTCACGAGCACGGGGAACATGGTGACGTTCTGCTGCACCTGCGCCTGCGGCTCGATCTTGAGGACGCGTCCGTCGAACGGGCGGTTCGGGTAGGCGTCCACGGTGATCGTCACCGGCATCCCGGCCTGGACCTTGCCGACGTCGGTCTCGTCCACCAGCGCTTCGACCTGCACCGTGTCGAGGTTCGCCATCTTGAAGAGCACGGTGCCACCGCCCACGTCGCGCGTGGGGCTCGAGATGACCGTGCCGAGCTCCACGTTCTTCTGGATCATCGTGCCCTTGAGCGGGGCGCGCACCTGGGTGTCCTCCATCGCGTCCTTCGCGGACTGGACATTGGTGCGGGCGTTCACGAGCTGGGCGTTCGCCTGGGCGTAGGCGAGCTTCGCGCTCTCGTACTCGGTCTCGGTGATCGCCTGGGACTTGAACAGCGTGTCCGCCCGGGCGAGCTGGGCCCTGGCGTTGGCGAGCTGCGCCTCGGCCACCTGGAGGGAGGCCTCCGCCTGCTCGAGGTTCGCCCTCGGCGTGCGCGGGTCGATCTTCGCGAGCAGCTGCCCGGGGCGGACCTCGTCGCCGGTCTCGACCCGCATCTCGATGATCTCGCCCGAGGCCTTGGATTTCACGTCCACCGTGAGGATCGGCTGGATCGACCCGGCGGCGGAGGCGGAGACGACGATATCACGGCGCTCCACCGGGACCTTCTCGTACAATGGGGCGGGCTGCGCCTTGTGGCAGGCGGCCAGGCCCAGCGCCAGCGCCGCGGTGCGGAAGGATCGCTTCATGGCTCCGGCTCCGTCCGCTCGTCGCGCTCGATCAGGCCGTCGCGCAGGTGGATCTGGCGGTGCGCGTGAGCCGCGATGTCGTGCTCGTGGGTCACCAGGAGGATCGTCTGTCCGGCCGCGTGCAGCTCCTCGAACAGGCGCATGATCTCCTCGCCCGTGGCCGAGTCGAGGTTGCCGGTCGGCTCATCGGCCAGCAGGATGCTCGGGTCGTTGACGAGCGCCCGCGCGATCGCGACGCGCTGGCGCTGGCCGCCCGACAGCTCGTTCGGCCGGTGCTCCATGCGGTCGCCCAGCCCCACGCGCTCCAGGGCGCGGGCGGCCTGCTCGCGCCGCCCCCGGGCGGGCAGTCCCGCGTAGATCAGCGGCAGCTCGACGTTGTGCAGCGCGTTCGCCCGCGGCAGCAGGTTGAACGTCTGGAACACGAAGCCGATCTCCTTGTTCCGGATCCGGGCCAGCTGGTCGTCGGACAAGTCGCTCACCTTCTGCCCGTTGAGCCAGTACTCGCCCGCCGTCGGCGTGTCGAGGCAGCCGATCAGGTTCATCAGCGTGGACTTCCCCGATCCGGACGGGCCCATGATGGCCACGAACTCGTTCTTCCGGATCTGGATGTTCGCCCCCCGCAGGGCGCGCACCACCTCGCCGCCCATGTCGTACTCGCGCGTCAGCTTGTGCGTCAGGATCACGATGCCCGGCAGCGGCGTGTCGCCGGTGCGGAACGTCATCACTTGTGCGCTGGTCACAGCGGATGCCCCACGAGCGCCTCGAGCTGGGCCCGGGCGATGAGATGGTTGTAGCGCGCCTGCACCAGGTTCACCTCGGCCTGCGTCAGGCTCGCCTGCGACGTGAGCAGGTCGAGGATCGTCGCGGCGCCGACCCGGTAGCGCTCCGACACGACGCGCAGGTCCTCGGTGGCGGCGGCGACGTTGGTCTGTGCGATCCCGATCTGCTCGTACGTCGTGAACAGCGCGGCGAGCTGCTGGGTGAGCTGCGCGCTGACCTGGCGGCGGGCGTCGGCGGCCTGGGCCCGCGCCAGGCTGGCCGCCGCTGCGTTCTGGCTGTTCAGCTGCTCGCGCTGGAATCCGTTGAACAGCGTCCAGGAGAGACCGAAGCGCAGCTGGTTCAAGTTCCGCTGGTTCGGCCCGTCGAACCCGTTCCACGGCTCGGTGACCCCTTGGCTCGAGGTGCTGTAGGTGACCGTGAAGGTCGGCCAGTACTGCGACCGCGAATCCCACACGGTCGCCGACGCGACCCGCGCCTGTGCCTCGCTCTGCCGCACGACCGGCGCGGTCTCGAGGGTGGCGGCGCGCAACGCAGCGGTGTCGGGAAGGGCCGGCAACGTCGTATCCGGCACCGCCCGCACCGGCTGATCCACACCGATCTGGCGCCCCAGGTTCGCCTGGGCCGTGGCGAGGTTGGCCTGCGCCTGGAGCAGTTGCAGCCGCGCGTTCCCGCGGTCGACAGTGGAGCGCAGCGTGTCCGAGCGCGTCGCGGAGCCGGCGCGCAGCTTGTCCACCGAGATCTTGAGCTGCTGCTCGGCGCGCTTCACCTGCGCTTGGGCGACGCGCACCAGCTCCTCGTTCGCCAGCGCCGTGAAGAATGCCTGCTGGGTCGCGAGCGTCGCCTGGTAGCGCTGGTTGACGAGCCCCGCGTCGGCGGCGTCCTGGGTCGCGTCGGCGTTGCGATAGCGGGCGAGGCGCCGGAACCCGGCGAACAGGTCCACCGACGCCGCGAGGCCCGTGTTGTACTGATAGGTCCCCGGCGAGGCGTTGAAGCCGTTCACGATCGACGCCGAGTTCTGGCGGAACGCGCTGGATGTGAGCGTGACCGTCGGCAGGAAGGCGCCGTAGGCCGCCCGCTTCTGCCAGCCTGCCGTGGACGCGGCGCCGCGCGCCTGGACGACAGCGGGCTGCACCGCAAGCGCGCGCCGCACCGCCTCCGCCAGCGTGACCTCGAGCTGCTGCGCCGCGAGGGCGCCCGGCGCGCCAACCGCGAGCGCCGCCATGAGTGCCGTCAGATGCCGCCGCATACCCCTCATCGCTTGTTCCCGCCCGAGTCGGCCTTCTCTTTGTGATGCCGATGCCGGGCCATATAGTCGCGGTACTTGACCTGCTGGTCGGGCGTAAGCTGGCGGATGACTTCCGAATCCGTCTCGGCCCGCAGCGAGTCGAACCGCGGGCGGACCGCCTCCCACGCCGCGGACATGCGCGCCCAGTGGCGGTCGAGGATCGCGCGCACGGAGTCCCGCTGCCCGGGGGTCAGCCGCAGGTCCTCGTTGAGGCCGTGCAGCAGCCGGTCGACGCCGCGGGCGCGGTCGGGCGCCCTGCCGTAGGCGGCGCCGACCCAGAGCGCGCGGCCGCCCAAACCCACCGCCACACCTGCGACGAACGTCGCGACGAGGAGCACTACGGCCCAGGTTTTGGAACGATTCAACCACACGGCGGTTCCACCTCTGCCTAAGGTTCGAGCACGGAGGCCAAGACCACCTCGACCTCCGGGGCCTGGGCGCGCGGCGCGATGAGCGCCTCGGTGACCGACGGCGTGCCGCCGGTCGCGCCCGCGCGCTCGACGAGGTAGCCCCCGGCGAGCGCCAGCAAGACCGCCGCTCCCAACCCCACGCGCGCCCAGCGCGCGAGCACGCCGTGCCAGGAGCCCGCGAACGCGCGCGTCTCGTCCGCGCGGGCGAGCACCACCGCGACGAAGGCGGCGGCGTCGCCCGGGTCGAGCGCCTGCCGCAGGGCGGCGCCCAGCACCGGGTCCGGCCGGTGATCGAACGGCAGCGGTTCCTGCGTCATCCCTCTCCCTTCCAGTCCGCCAGCGACACGCGCAGCCGGCGGCGCGCATGGAACACTTCGGACCGCACCGTGCCCTCGGGAATCCCGAGGACGGCGGCGATCTCGGCGTGGGAATAGCCTTCCACGTCGAACAGGACCACGGCGATCCGGCGCCGCTCGGGCAGCTCGGCGAGCGCCTGCCGCAGCCGTTCCGACAGCGCCCGGCGCTCGGCGGCCGCGTCGGGACGGGTGCCGCCGGCGACGAGCCCCGGGTCGAGCGGCTCGACCCGCCGCACCGTGCGGCGGCGGCGGCGGTCGGTCGCGGCGTTCGCCACGATGCGCAGCAGCCAGGGGCCGAACGGCCGCCGGGGGTCGTACTGCTCGAGCTTCACCAACGCGGAAAGGAATCCGTCCTGCGCCGCGTCGTCGGCATCGTCGGGATCGCCGAGCACCGCGCGCGCGACCCGCCGGGCGACGCCGGCGTACCGCTCCGCCAGCGCGCCGAACGCCGCGTGATCGCCCGCCCGCGCCCGGGCGACGAGCGCCGTTTCGTCCTGTTGTGGTATACGCGCAGCCGGGGCCGGTGGTTGGGAGTCAGGTTTCATCGGCGCTTTCGCGGGACCGCCGCCGCTCGAAGGCGTACAGGCCGAAGCCCGTGGCGAGCCAGAATGCCCCAACCGCGAGCGTGATGCTCATCACCCTGGGAAACGCGAGCAGCAGCGCGCCCAGCCCGGCGAACACCAGCGCCCCGGTGGCGGCGACCGCGCGGCGCAGGCCGCCGGCCACGCGGCGCAGCGCCACCACCGCCACGGCACCGAGCTCGTAGCGGGAGCGCCTGTGCGCCGCGTCCGGGCTCTCCGGCGCCCCGGCCGCGGGCGCGCCCACGAGGCGCGGCGGCAGGCGGAGGCGGCGCGGCTGCAACACGATCTCCCGGCTGGCGGCGAGATCGCGGCGGAACTGCGCCGCCATCGCCTCGGTGAGGTCGTCGCACTCGGCGATCAAATCGAGCTCGTAGTTCGTGAGCAGACTCGAGACGTTCAGGTTGCTCGACCCCACGCGCGCCCAGCGCCGGTCCACCAGCATCGTCTTGGCGTGGATCATGGGCCCCTGGTACTCGAAGATCCGCACGCCGGCGCGCAGCAGCTCGCGGTAGCCGATGCGGGTGAAATTGCGGAGCACCGGCAGGTCGCTCGTCCCGGGCACGAGGAGGCGCACGTCCACGCCGCCGCGCGCCGCGTCGACGAGGCTCGCATACAGCGGGGCGGGCGCGATGAGGTACGCGTCCGTGATCCACAGGCGCTCCCGGGCGCTTGCGGCCAGGAGCCCGACCGCGCGGTAGATGCGCGCGCGCCGCGGCACGCCCTCGACGACCCGCACGGTGTGGTCCCCGCAGGTCTCGGGATCCGACGCCAGCTCGTCGGGCGGGAGCGGATCGCCGGCGGCTCGCCACATCCGGCCGAACGCCCGGTCGATGGCCGCCGCCGCGGGACCGCACATCAGGACCATCGTGTCGCGCCACGGCAGGCGGCTGCGCTCCGGAGTGCCCGCCCACTCGTCGCCGATGCACAGCCCGCCGACCATCGCACGCGCGCCGTCGGCCACCGCCAGCTTGCGGTGATCGCGCGAAAACAGCTCGACGGGCTGCCGGGAGATCACCGGGTGGAAGGCGCGGACGGCGACGCCCGCGCGGGTGAGACGGCGCCAGTAACCGTGCGCGGTGCCGAGCGAGCCGAACGCGTCGTACAACACCCGCACGCGCACGCCCGCGCGCGCCCGTTCGGCGAGCGCGTCGGCGAAACGGCGGCCGGTGCGGTCGTTGCGGATGATGTAGTTCTCGAAATGGACCCAGCGCTCCGCCGCGGCGACGAGCTCGAGCATCGCGTCGAGCGCGCGGGGGCTGTCGGGATGGTGCACGAGCCGGTTGCCGTCGATCGGGCGGGCGCCCGCGGCGCGGTCGATCGCGAGGCCCAGGTCGTCGCGCTGGGGCGTGGGGCTCGGTCCCGCCGCCCGCGGGGCGGGGAGCGTCACCCCGCCGACGCCACCGGCGGCGGCGCCCCCAGCCCCCCAAGCCCCCCAAGCCCCCCCAGTCCCAGCGCGCTCTCCACGGGGCGGAGCGCCTGGATCAAGAAGCCGATGTGCTCCTCGAGCGGCATACCCAGCTCCTCGGCACCCTGGCGCACCTCGTCGCGGTTCACGCCCCGGGCGAACGCCTTGTCCTTGAGCTTCTTCTTCACCGAGGACACTTCGAGGTCCGCGAAGCTGCGGGATGGGCGCACCAGCGCGCACGCCACGAGGAAGCCGCACAGCTCGTCCACCGCGAACAGCGTCTTCGCCATCAGCGTGTCGCGCGGCACGCCGGTGTACGTGGCGTGACCCAGGATGGCCCGGCACATCTCCTCCGGCAGCCCCTGCTCGCGCAGCAGCCGCACGCCCCAGCTCGGGTGTTCGTCCGAGGGCGAATGGGCGTCGTTCGGGTAGCGCTCGTAGTCGAAGTCGTGCAGCAGCCCCACGATGCCCCAGGCGTCCGGGTCGGCGCCGGACTGCGTCGCATAGGCGCGCATCGCCGCCTCGACCGCCAGCATGTGCTGGCGGAGCGAGGGGGACCGGGTGTGCTCGTACATCAAGGCCAGGGCGTCGTCGCGCGTCATGGGTCCACGTTCCAGCGTTCCGCCCACAGCTCCGCCATCAGGATGGGCCAGAGCTTGCGGGCATTGTCGACCTTGCCCGACCGGTGCTCCGCCAGCAGACGCCCGGTCGCGGCGTTCGGGTACAGCCGGGGCGCGGCAAGATGCCGGTCCGCGAGCGGCGCGAGCCCGGTGTTGAGCCACCGCGCCACCGGCACCGACAGCCCGCGCTTGCGGCGACGCAGCACGCCGTCCGGCACGACCCCGCGGGCGGCTTCCTTTAATATCGCCTTGCCGGTGAGTCCACGCACCTTCAGGGCGGACGGCGCCGGCAGCACGAGCTCCATCACCTCGCGGTCGAGATACGGCGCGCGCGCCTCGACCGAGGCGAGCATCGTGCCGCGGTCCACCTTCATGAGCAGGTTGTCCGGGAGATAGGTGACGAAGTCCAGCCACAGGATGCGGTTCAGCGCGTCGGCGTCGGGAAAGCCCGCGAGCTTGCACGCGACCACCGACACCGTGCCGGCGTCGGGGCCGAGCGCGCCGAACCAGGTGAGGTGTCGCTCGAGCGGCGGCAGCTCCGCCGCCGCGACGAACCGCTTGAGGAGGAACTCGAGCGTCACCTTGCCGGTGGAGCTCGGCAGCGCGTCCACAGCCCAGCGGATCGCCCGGCGCAGCGCGCCCGGGAGGCGGAGATAGAGGCGCGTCGCCTCGTGCCCGAGGTAGGTGGGATAGCCGCCGAACAGCTCGTCCGCGCCTTCGCCCGAGAGCACCACCTTGACGTGCTGGCGCGCGGCCTCCGCGAGCAGATACGTCGGCAGGATCGCCGGGTCCCCGACCGGCTCGGCGAGCGCGCGAGTGACCACGTCGAGCGCGCGCTCCAGCGCCCCATCGTCCGCCGTGACCACATGGTGCACAGTGCGGATGTGGTGCGTCACGGCTGCGGCGCACGGGCTCTCATCGTAGCCCGGCTCGACGAACCGGGCCGCATAAGTGTGGATGTGGTCGCCCGACAGCACGCCGGCGGCGGCGGCCACGAGGAACGAGGAGTCGAGCCCTCCGCTCGTGAACACGCCGACGGGAACGTCCGACATCAGCTCGCGCTCCACCGCGCGGAGCAGCGCCGCGCGCAGCGTCGCGGGGCCGTCGAGCCGCGACGGCCGCGCCGCCGCGGCCGCCGGATCCCAATAGCTCCGGAGCGTCACCCCGCACCGGTCGGCGACGAGCAGGTGCGCGGGCGGGAGCTTGGAGATGCCGGCGAACATCGTGTACGGCGCCGGGACGTAGCCCAGCGCGCCGTACAGCGCCGCCGCGAGCCGCTCGAGCCGCCGCGGCTGGTCCGGAAAGGCGAGCAGCGCCTGGATCTCCGAGGCGAACCGCAACTCGCCGTTCACCTGGGTCCAGAACAGCGGCTTCTCGCCCGCGCGGTCGCGCGCGAGCACGAGGCGCCCGCTCCGGTCGTCCCACACCGCCAGCCCGAACATGCCCTCGAGCCGGCCGACCGCGTCGGGACCGAAGCGCTCGTACAGCGGTACGATGGTCTCGATGTCTCCGGTGGAGCGGAACGGGTAGCCCTCCCGTCCGCACTCCCGGCGGAGCTCGGGCGCATTGTAGATCTCGCCGTTGCACACCATCCAGACCGAGCAGTCGGGGCTCTGAAACGGCTGGTCGCCGGTGGTGAGATCCATGATGGCGAGCCGGCGCGCGCCGATGCGCGCGCGCTCGTGGCCCACGATCTGCTCGCCGTCCGGCCCGCGGTGCGCGAGCGAAGCCGCCATCGCCCGGAGGCAGCCCGGATGACGCAGCGGGCGACCCGTGAGCGAGACGACGCCGAAAATGCCGCACATGCCTCACCCCTCCTCTCGTCCCCGCTCCTCACGACGAGGAGAGGAGCGGACGAGGGGGGTGAGGCAGGGCCCGTACGCGACGTAGCGGCCACCCGCCGTGAGCAACGGGAGGGCGGCGGCAAGCTTGGCGCGGGCGTCGCGGTTCGCCGCGGTCGTCACAAAGACCGTCGGCACCGGGCAGCGGGCCAGGGCCTCGCGCCAGTATCCTGCCGGGAGGAGCGGTGAGCCCGTGGCCAGCCGGTAGCGCTCCTGGTAGTCGGCGATGTAGTTGCTCGTGAGCTCCGCTGCGGTGTTGGTCGCCACAGCCATTGTGCGGCCGAGATAGAACGGCAGGGACGGCGGGTACGCCTGCACGCCCAGGACGGCGGTTGGCCCCCCCTGCGCCCCCTGCCCGTCGTCCGCGCGGGCGAGCGCTGCTGCGATCGGGCGCGCGAGCGCCGCCGCGGAGCGGTCCTCCGCCACGGCCGCGAGCAGCCCGCCGCTCGCGAACGGGATCGCGATCACCACCATCGCGTACCCCAGCACCGCGATCGGCGGCCGCCGCCGCAGGGCGCCGAACGCCACCAGGGCGGCCGAGCCGAGGACGACGATCCCGAGGACGACGGCGGTCGGGGGGATGGCGGCCTGCTCGCGCGGGGTGAGGTCGATCGGCGCGGGCAGCCACCGCGTGAGGGCGACGAGTGCGGCGCCGAGCACGGCGGCCACGCCGGCGTAGGCGCGGGCGCCGGCCCCGACGCCTCCCGTCGCGATGTGGCGCGCCGCCGCGAGCGCGAAGGCAGGCATGAGCGGCAGCACGTAGTGCGGCAGCTTGGAGCGGTTGAGCGTGAAGAACGCGAGCGGGACGATCACCCAGCATGCGAGCAGCAGCGGCTCGCGGGCCGACGGCTCGAGTCTCACCTGCCACGTGGCGCGCCACCTGCCCAGCCGCGAGAGCGCCGGCACGATCCAGGGGAAGGCGGCGGCGGGGAGGATCGGCAGGTAATACCAGAGCGGCGCCGTGCGGTGGAAGCTCCCGGTCGTGACCCGCTCGAGCGTCTCCCGGACGAAGACGTAGTGCGGGAACTCCGGGATCCGCACCGAGACGGCGACGAACCACGGCAGCGTGATCACCGCGAAGGTCCCGAGGCCGCTCCGGGGGAAAAACCGGCGCACCGTGGTCCCGGTCGCGAGCGCGTGGGGGACCATCACGAGGAGCGGGATGGCGATCGCGACCGGTCCCTTGGTGAGGGCGGCGGCGGCGATCGCCGCCCATGCGGGGACCGGCCGCTCCTCGAAGAACCACAGAACGGCCGCCGTGGTGCACAAGGTGAGGGTGCTGTCGAAGATCGCCGTGCGCGCATACACCAGGGGCAGCACCATAGTGGCGTAGGCGATCGCCGCGAGCCAGCCGGCGTCCGCGCCCCAGCGCCGCCGCGCGAAGCCGACCAGGAGCGCGAGCGTGGCGAGGGTCGCGGCGTACGCCGGCAGGCGCGCCGCCGTCTCCGTCGGGCCGAGCAGCTCCATCAGCCCCGCGGCGGCGGCGAAGTAGACGATCGGCTTGTCGAGATAGGGGAGCCCGTCGAGGTGCGGCACGAGGTAGTCGTTCGTCTGCGCCATCTCGCGCGCCACTTCGGCGTTCCGGCCTTCATCGGGGTCCAGCAGGCGGTAGCCGCTCAGGTCCCAGCCGAGGGCCACCGCCGCGACGAACAGGAGCCACGGCAGCCCGGCGATCGGTCGCGGTGGCGCGGCGGGGTGGATGCGCTGCAGGTGTGGGTGATCGAGCAAGGGCCCGGAAGGCGAACGCGGACTCAGGGCGCCGGTCTCCACGCCGGCGAACCGAGTCCGAACAGCGCGCCCAGCCCGGCGCCGATGCCCGCCCCGACGAGTGTCGTCAGCGAAATGACGCCGAGATGCGAAGGTTGGTCGCAGCCTGCGCCCGGGAAAGCGACGCACGGCCCGTCGTCGGCGTGACCGCGAGCCCCAGCACCAGCCCCAGGCCGCCGCCGATCGCGGCCCCCACGAGAGCGCTCCGCCCCGCGCGGTTTCCCCGCGGCACCTCGATGACCCGCACCTCCGCCGCGGGCGTACGGAACCGGCAAACGCTCCGCGGCACGCCACACTCCCGGTAGCGCGGCGGGCCGTAGATAACGCCGCTCGATTCCGGCGCGAACGGCGCGAGCAGTACGGCCTCGACGCGGCCGCCGCGCGCGAGCTCCAGACGCACGACGCTCGCGCTGTCGAGCGGCTGGGTCACGAGCGGCTGCTGCGCGTGTACGGGGCTCGCGACCAGTGATCCGATCAGGAGCGGCACGGCCCGTCGCGCCGCGGCGCGAGCGAGCTCGGCATCAATGCAGGGTCTGCGCATCGGCGCCTCCTGCGGGGCTGGGAAGCTGGCTCACGGTGACCGGGACCGTCGCCTTGCGCTCACCATCCACCGTGATCTCGAAACGATACGCTCCCGCGTGCGGGAACGGCACATCGAACACGAGGATCGCGCCGGCTTCGATCTCGGTGACGCCGGCGGGCGGCTCGGCGAACGTGACGTTGCCGTTTCCACCCAGGATCTCGGCGTCCTGCTCGTCGAGCATCCGGATCTGCACCCGGTGCTCACCGACCTCGGTACGCCTGCCCTTGAGGCGAAGCACGAGGTGCAGCCGGGGGTGCGTCGCCGGGAACTGCTGGACCCAGATGTGCTGGAAGATCCCCAGGACCGAGAGCTTGCCGGCCTGGTCGACGAGCGCGTAGTCCGCCACGACGGCGAAGTCGAGATGCAAGGTTACTTCTTCGAGAACGGGACCCAGGCCCGCGTCCGCTCCCACTCGAGCGCCAGCACCCCGCCGCTCTCCCGCGGCTCGATCGCGATCCTGAACTGCTCGATCGGCTGCGCCAGCCGCTCGACCGTCATGTCGAGCCGGGCGAGGTCGTACTGTGCGTCGTAGTCCGTGCCCCACTGCCCGGTATTCCGGTTGACGATGAGCGTCCAGCTGGACGGGGAGGGGATCGTCCACAGGCTGTACTTGCCGGCGGGGACCGTCGTCCGGCCCATCACGAGATCCGCGCTCGTCTCGAAGAGGGTCGCGGCGCCTGCGCCGGTACGCCACACCCGGTTCCAGGGGACGACGCTGCCGAAGATCACCCGCCCCCGCATCGACGGCCGGCTGTAGCGCACGGCGAGCGACGCCCCAGCGACCGCGGTGGTCACGGAGTCGGGCGGAGACAGGATGCCGAGCGGCCGTGCGGCGAACGCCGTGGTGAGCGCCGCGAGGTCCAGCCGCGCCGTGCGCTCGACCGTCACCTGCGTCGTGCTGCCGATCCCGGTCACCCCCAGCAGGGTGCCCCGCTCGTCCACGCGCAGGCGGAGTGGGCCGAGCGGGCCGATCATGATGGTCATCGAGTCCCGGCCGAGGCGGAGGACCTCGACCTTCCAGGGCTCGTCCTCGCCCAGGGGCAGCATGGCGGTCGTGTAGCGGTCGCCCCCCGCGGCGCGTGCCCGGCGGGTGACCTCTTCCACCAGCGCGAAGCCCTGGCCGAAGTACGGGAGGCCGCCCGGGCCGAGCTTGATTCGCTGGGTCGCGACGCTGTCGCCCCGCGTCACCTGCACCACGGCGCTGTCGCCCGCGAACTCCATCGTGGCCTTCGTCTCCGCGGGCCCGGGCCCGGCGGACACGGTGTGGGTGACGAGCTCGAAGCGCTCGCCGGCGCCGCCCGCGCCAAAGGTCGCCGTGTAGATCCGGTGCTGCGTGCGCGGGCTGCGGACGACCTGCTCGCCGCGCAGAACGATACGCTGCCGGTCCGCCGTGCGCGCGTACTGCTCGACCGCCAGGGTGTCGTTCCCGAGGCGCACCACGAACGCCCCGGTCTGCGCCGCGAGGACGCCCGGGATGAGCGTCCCGATCGTGACCAGCTGAAGTCTGTGCCTCATGTGACGGTTTCCTTGGGGTGGGGTCACATCACACGAATCGACGTGACTTCGTCATTCTGCCCAACCCGGTTGACGATGTCCATGCCTTTGCTGACCTGCCCGAACACCGTGTGCTTGCCGTCGAGGTGCGGCTGGGGTGAATGGCAGATGAAGAACTGGCTCCCGCCCGTGTCCTTCCCGGCGTGCGCCATCGACAGCGTTCCCGCGACATGCTTGTGGACGTTCTTGTCGGTCTCGCACTTGATGGTGTAGCCCGGACCGCCCGTGCCGACGCGGCCCTTGCCGGTCTTGGAATAGGGGTCGCCGCCCTGGATCATGAAGTTCGGGATCACCCGATGGAACCTGGTCCCGTCGTAGAACCCCGAGTTCGCGAGCTGCTCGAAGTTGGCGACCGTTTTCGGCACTTCGTCGGCGAACAGCTCCGCCTCGATCGTGCCCCTGGTCGTCACGAAAACCGCTCTCTTGCTCGGCATCACTCGTTCTCCGCGGAGAGGTTGTTCTGGTCCGCCTGCGCGACCGTCCGCCCTGCCACCGCCCGCGCGCCGCCGTTCACCGCAGCAGCTCCGCCAGCGCTTCCGGCGTCGCGACCGGGAGCGAGCAGGTGGTGCCGACGCACACCGTGGCGGCGGGCCGGTCGGCGACCTTCCGCACCACGACTCTGCGCGGCCGGGAGGTCTGGAGCGCCTGCAGGTGCATGGAGCAGGCGGGCCCCGCGCCCCTGGGCCCTGACACCTCGATGCGCGTCACCGGATTCAGCGCCCAGTCCACGGCACGGAGCAGCGTCGCGCCGTGGATCGAGAGGTGGCCGGCGGCGCCCGCGAACGCTTCGAGCTGACGGTCCAGCAGCCGGCGCCACTCCGTGTCATCGGTCAGCGCCCAGAGGCGCGCCAGCACCAGCGCCGCGACACCGTTCGGCGACGGGGTCGGCGCGTCCTGGATCGGCTTCGCCGGCGTCGCGAGGTAGGCGGCGCCCGCGCGACCGCGGGCGATGTCGAGGAACCCCCCGGCGGTGTCGTCCCAGTGAGCCCGGCGGCAGTGGTGCACGACCGCCTGGGCGCGATTGCGCCAGGCGTCGTCGCCCGTCGCCTCGTAGGCGTCCAGGAACGCGGCGGCCGCCTGCACATTGTCGTCGAGCAGGCCGCGCGGCTCCGCCCGGTCCACCACGTGAGCCATGCCGCGCGTGTCGTCCCACGCCTCGGCCCAGATCCGGCTCAGCACCTTGAGGGCGAGCGCGTTGCACTCCGGCCGGTCCAGCACCGCGCCCGCGTGCAGGAACGCGGAGGCCATCATCGCGTTCCAGTTCACATAGGCGGTGGTGTCCACGTACGGCGCCGGGCGCCGGTCGCGCGCGGCCTTGAGCTTGCCGAGCGCATCCCTCAGCATGCCCCACTCGTCCTCGCCCGCCGGGTCGCGCTTCCACCAGAGCACGTTCTTCTCGTGGTCGTGGTGCATCTCGCCGGGGACCTCGACGTCGAACACGCGACGAATCAGGTGGAACGTCGTTTCGTCGTTCAACGCAGCTCGGATTTCGTCCGGCGTCCACGTCCAGTAGTCCCCGTCGTCACCGAAGCGGACGTCGGCGTCCTGAGACGTGTGGAAGGCCCCCCGGTCCCCGTCGGAGAGCACCTCGAGCACCCAGGTGACGATGCCCTGCGCCACGGCCTTGAAGAGGGGTGCTCCGAGGACCGCGTACCCGTTCAGGTACGCGTGCAGCAGCTCCGAGTTGTCATATGCCATCTTCTCGAAGTGCGGCACGATCCAGCGCTCGTCCACGGAATAGCGGTGGAACCCGCCGCCCACGTGGTCTCGGATCCCGCCGTGCGCCATCCCGGTGAGGGTCTTTTCGACGACCTCGCGCATCCAGTCTTCCCGCGTGTCGTGCCAGCGGGCGAGGAGGAAATCCGCGGCCGCGGGATGCGGGAACTTGGGCGCGGTACCGAACCCACCGTAGCGGATGTCGAACAGGCGCGCGATCTGGGCGGCCGCCTCGTCGAGGATGGCGGGGGCAACCTGGCCGCCCCTCGCTTCGTTCAGCGACTCCGTGACGCGCTGGCCGATGGTTTGAGCGTTCTTGGCGATCCGGGCCCGGTCCCGGCGGTACAGCTCGACGACCTGTTTCAGCACCGAGAGAAACCCCGGCCGGCCGTGGGGGTTGTCCTCGGGCGGGAAGTAGGTGCCGCCGAAGAAGACGTCGCCGGCGGGAGTGAGGAACGCCGTGAGCGGCCAGCCGCCCTGGCCGGTGAGCGCCTGCACGGCGCGCTGGTAGCGCGCGTCCACGTCGGGCCGCTCGTCGCGGTCCACCTTGATGCACACGAAATCGCGATTGAGCACGAGGGCGATCTCGGGATCCTCGTACGACTCGCCGTCCATCACGTGGCACCAGTGGCACCACACCGCGCCGATGTCGAGCAGGATCGGCCGGTCCGCCGCGCGCGCCCGTTCGAACGCCGCCTCGCCCCAGGGATGCCAGTGCACCGGCTGCTGGGCAGCGGACTTCAGGTAGGGCGATGGTTCGGCGGCGAGAAGGTTCGCCATGATCGCTAAATGTACCCGACTAACGCCGGGCGCGAGCCCGGGGTCAGATTCCCCGGGCTTGCGCCCGGGGTCAGCTCGCTTGCTCCAAATACCGCACCGCCGTGCGCGTCAAGAGCTCCGCCCCGATCACCAGCGCCTCCTCGTCGATGTCGAACGTGGGGCTGTGGTGCGGCGAGGCCTTCCTGCCTGGTGGGGCCGCGCCGACGAAGGCAAACGCGCCGGGGACGCTCGCCAGAAAGAACGCCATGTCCTCGCCCCCCATGGTGCGGACGCCGGAGACCACGCGGTCCGTGCCGACGATCTCCGCGGCCGCGTCGATCATCAGACGGGTCAGCGTCGCGTCGTTGACCAGCGCCCGCGACATGCGCCGATACCGCGCCTCGGCCGTCGCACCGAAGGCGCCCGCGACGCCCAGGGCGGTCTGCTCGATCAGCGCCGGGGCGTCCTCGAAAAATCTGCCGCCGAACGTGCGGACGGTGCCGCGCAGCTCGGCGCGACCGGGGGTCACGTTGAACGCCTGTCCGGCGCTCATCTGCGTGACCGAGACGACCGCCTCCTCGAACGGACTACGGCGGCGGGAGACGAGGCTCTGCAGCGCCGTGATCACGTGCGCCGCGACGAGCACCGGATCCACCGTCTGGTGCGGGGCGGCGGCGTGGCCGCCCTTGCCCAGGATGGTGATCTCGAACTCGTCCACGGAGGCCATTATCGCTCCGGGCATGAGGCCGATGGTCCCGACGGGAAGATCGTTCCAGAGATGGATGCCGAACGCCGCGTCCACCTTCGGGTCGTCGAGCACGCCGTCCCGGATCATGGCCTCCGCGCCGTTCGAGATCTCCTCGGCGGGCTGGAACGCGAACTTGACCGTGCCCGGCAGATCCGCGGCATGGAGCCGCCGGGCGACCTCGAGCCCGATCGCCACGTGCCCGTCGTGGCCGCAGGCGTGCATCCTGCCCGGGTGCCGCGACCGGTACGGGACGTCGTTCGCCTCTTCGACCGGCAGCCCATCCATGTCGGCGCGCAGCAGCACGCAGCGTGTCCGCTCCCTGGGCCCTCCGTCCGGCACCGCGACGACGCCGGTCCTGCCCACGCCCGTCTGCACGGCGTATCCGAGCCGCGTCAGCCGCTCCGCGACGAGGGCGCTCGTCCGCAGCTCCTCGAAGCCGAGCTCCGGGTGCTGGTGCAGCTCGCGGCGGGTGCTGATCAGCCCGGACCGGTCGACCGGGGGCAGGTTCATACCCTCGAGCTCGGACACCACCGGCTCACCACGCACTCCTCGCACTTCGGCCGGCGCGCGATGCAGACGCGGCGCCCGTGCAGGATCAGCGTGTGCGACAACCACGTCCATTTGGCGCGCGGGACGAGGGCCATCAGGTCGCGCTCGATCTTCACGGGGTCCTGCTCTCGCGTCAGGGCGAGCAGCGTGGCCAGCCGCTGCACGTGGGTGTCGACCACGACCCCTTCGTTCTTCCCGAACCAGGTGCCCAGCACCACGTTCGCGGTCTTGCGGCCGACGCCCGGGAGCTGGACGAGCTGTTCCATGGTGTCGGGCACCTTCCCGCCGTGCCGCTCCACGAGGGCAAGCCCCATCCCGATGATGGACTTGGTCTTGTTGCGGAAGAAGCCGGTGCTGTGGATCTCCTCCTCGAAGAGCTTTGGGTCCGTGCTCGCGTAGTCCTGCGCGGTGCGGTACTTCGTGAACAGCGCGGGGGTCACCATGTTGACCCGCGCGTCGGTGGACTGCGCCGAGAGAATGGTCGCGACGAGCAGCTCCAGCGCGTTCCGGTGTTGGAGCGCGCACGTCGCGCCGGGGTAGGCCCGCTCGAGGCGCGCGATGATCCTGCGGGCCCGCGCCCGGAGCGCGGCGGGCGTCTCCTTGCGCCGCCTGCCCGGAGGCATGCGTTTCGTCCGCGCGAGGGTACTGCGGGTGACCTGCTTCATGCGCGGGGAACGTAACGCGCGGAGGCGAGAGGCGGGAGGCGAGCCGGGGTGAGCCGCAAGCCGTAGGCCGAAAGCCGCAAGACGGCCCAGCCGTGCACGCCCAGCTGGCGAGGCGCGCTAGCCCGCCCTGCGGCGCCTGCGGGCGAGCGCGAGGAACGCGTCGGCGTCGCGCGTGTTGAGCACCTGGGACGCCTCGAGCCACCCCTTGCGGGCGATTCCCACGCCCACCGCGCCGTTCGTGATCCCTCCGGTGGAGTGCGCGTCCGCGCCGATCGATACGGTGACGCCCAGCTCGCGCGCCCGCCGCACGGCGCGCCAGTCGAGGTCGAGCCGGTGCGGGTCGGCGTTGACCTCGACCGCGATGCCGCGCAGCGCCGCCTTCGCGAGCACCTTCTCGAGGTCGATCGCGTACGGCTCGCGCTGCAGCAGCAGCCGTCCCGTCGGGTGGCCGAGGATCGCGAGGTGCGGGTCGTCCATCGCGGTGAGCACCCGCCGCGTCATCTCGGCCTCGGACATCCCGAAGCGCGAGTGAATGGAGCCGATCACGAACTCGAACCGGTCGAGGACCTCGGCGCCGTAGTCGAGCGTGCCGTCCGCCAGGATGTCCGCCTCGACGCCCTTCAGCACCCGAATCCCGCCCGCGTCGCGGTTCACGGCGTCGATCTCGGCGTGCTGCCGCACCACGTCCTCCGCCCGCAGTCCGCCGCCGTAGGCCGCCGACTCGCTGTGATCGGTGATCCCGACCCACTCGTAGCCCTCCGCCCGGCACGCCGCCGCCCACTCCGCGATCGTGACCGTCCCGTCGGAATAGTTGGAGTGACAGTGCAGGAATCCCCGCAGATCGCGCCGCTCGATCAAGCGCGGGAGGCTGCCGTCCGCCGCCGCCTGGAGCTCGCCCTCGTCTTCCCGCAGCTCGGGCGGGATCCAGGCGAGGCCGAGGGACCGGTAGACGCCCTCCTCGTCGGAGAGCGCCGGGCCGGCATCGAGCGAACCCCCGGCCGTCCGGGCACGCGCCTCGAGCTGCTCCAGGTGCGCGGGCGACCCGGTGGCGCGGATCCAGCAGAGCCCGAACTCGGCTTCCGTCGCCAGGAACACGTCGACGACGGTGCCGCTCGTGAACCGCAGGGTGACCGCGCCTGTCTTCCCGGCGATCTCGGTGACGCCGGACGCCACGCCCAGGCGCTGCACGAGCGCCGCGCCCGCGCCGTTCCCGCCGTGCACGGCGACGAGCGCGAGCTCGCGAATGAGCTCGCAGCGGCGGCGCACCGCGCCCGCGACCTCGACCCGCAGCACCCCCTCGAGCGCCTCGAGGGCGCGCCGCACCGCCTCGGTCTCGTCCAGCGCGTGGTGGAACAGCCGGAGATCGCTCGACTGCCGCAGGTAGGCGATCCCCTTCCGCACGTTCTCGGCCGTCTTCGCGCCGAAGTGGGAGAGCGCGGCGAGGCGGCCGTCGGCGGCGGCCGCTTCCAGATCGGCGAGGGACTCGATCCCCAACCCCTCGTGCACCTGGCGCACCTTCGTCACACCGAGGCCGGGGATCCGCAGCATCTCCACCAGGCCCGGCGGGATGTGCTCGCGCAACTCGTCGAGCGCGCTGCAGCGGCCCGTGTGGAGCAGCTCACGCACGAGGTCAGCCGTCGCGGGCCCGACGCCCTTCAGCCGCCGCAGCGCGTCGCTATCAGCCGCCTGCGCGAGGTCGGCCGGGTAACCCGCGATCGCCCGCGCGGCGTTCCGGAAGGCGCGGATGCGAACCGGGCTCTCGCCCTTGAGCTCGAGAAAGGCGGCCAGCTGCTCGAGCGTGTGACGGACGGCCTGCTTGTCCATGCTCCTCGGGAACGTACACCGGTCCGAGGCACGATTCCAGGATCGCCCTCGGGCTGTATCTTGAGAGGCGTGAACGGCTACAACTTCAGCGATCGCGTGCGCAGGGTCTTGCAGATGGCGCGGGAGGAGGCTACCCGGCTGCATCACGCGTACGTGGGAACCGAGCATATCCTGCTGGGCCTGATCCGCGAGGGCGGAGGTGTGGCGGCGGCGGTGCTCACGAACTTGAACGTCGATCTCGGGGAAACCCGGCGGCAGATCGAGGAGACGGTCACGCAGGGCAAAGCGGAGGAACCTGCGGGGCCCGACCTTCCCTACACGTCGCGCGCGAAGCGGGTCCTGGAGCTCGCGATGACCGAGGCGCGCGAGTTGAGCCACTCCTACGTCGGCACCGAGCACCTGCTGCTCGGGTTGTTGCGCGAAGAGAAGGGGCTCGCGGCGCGGGTGCTCAGGGACGCGGGGCTCAGTCTCGCAGCGGCTCGGGCGGAGACCGTGCGCCTCGTGGGCGCCGGGCAGTCCGACGAAGCCGGCGCGCGGGTCTGGCCCAAGCCGGCGGGGCCAGCGCCGATGCAGCCAGCGGGTGCGGGAGCCGCCGCGTGGCGTCGCGGCCGCGGGCCGTGGTCCGCGTTTCCGCTCTCGCTCCCGGTGTTCTTCGTGCGAGTCGGCGGCGGCCTCTGGTTCCTGGTCAGCGGCATCAAGGAAGCCGCTGTCGGCTCGTCCGGGGCCGCCACCGCCGGCGCGGTGGTGGGGGTCGTGTGCGGCGCGCTGCTCGTCGCCGGGTGGCGCCGCCGCGACGCATCGGTGGTGATGGGATTCCTGCTGCTCGTCGTGTCGCTCACGCGGCTCGTCCGCGAGCCTGGGTTCAACGTCGCCGCGTTCCTGCTGCCGAGGCTCGCGCTGCTCCTTCCCGGCTTGACGCTGAGCCCCGACTACGACCGCTGGTCGGTCGACCGCGTGCTGCTGCGGCGCTGACCTTCACGCGCGCGGGAGGAACCCGTCGAGGGCGCGGACGAGATCCTCGGTCGCCTCCACGTGCGGCGCATGGCCGGTCGCGAGCTCAATCACCCCGGTGTCGAGCAGTGCCGCCGTCTCGCGGGCGGACTCGATCGGCATCGGATCGTAGATGCCGTGGACCACGAGGGTGCGGGGGGCCCGGCCTTTGGGAAACGTGCGCCGCAGCCGCTCCCGCAGGTCGTAGTCCCCGAGGCTCTCCCACACCGCCTGCTGGGCCCGGGCGGTGACGCGGAACGGGGTCATCTCCTTGGCACGGCCGGGGTCGCGGAAGTAGCCCGCGACCGAGAGCGCGAACGCGAGGCGGCGATGCGTTTCGGGGTCGCGCGCGGCGAGTCCCGACGCCTGGAGCTCGGCCCGCTCGCGGGCGATCCACGGCTCCGCCATCCTGGCCTGGAAGCGGCGCTCGAATTCCGCGCGCCATTCCCCCGTCGTCGGGGCGGGGGACACGAGCGCGAGGCGCGCGACTCGGTCGGAGTGCTCCAGGGCGTAGAGCACCGCGAGCAGGCCGCCCCACGAGTAGCCGAGCAGGGTGACGCGATCGATGCCCCACTGCGCCCGGAGCGCGTCGAGGTCGGCGACGTGCTCCTGCCACCCGAGGGGCGTCTCCCGCGGCGCCGCTGACTTCCCGCCGCCGCGTTGGTCGTAATAGAGCAGGGAGCGGCCCAAGGCGAGGCGGTCGTATTGCGGGAGCAGGTAGTCGTGGTGCGCGCCCGGGCCGCCGTGCAGCACGACGACCGGCGGACCGTCCCCCACGCGCCGGGTGTAGAGACGGACCCCGTTCACATCCACCAGCGCGGTTCGCTCGGTTCCGTTCGCGGCTGGGCCTCCTTACAGACGCGTTCTCGAGACGGTATCGTAGCCGGTCCGATGGCTTTCGATCGTGACCGCCCCTTGGACACCTCGCGTCCCGCGCTGCTCGTCGACGGCGGGTCGTGCCTCGACCTGGGCCTGGTCCGGTCCCTCGGCCTGGCGGGCGTCCCCGTCCACCTGCTGGGCCACAACGCGAGCTCGCTCGCCGCGAGGTCGCGCTTCGTTGCGGGAGTTCACGCCTTTCCACCCCCGACGGCGCCGGATGACGCACGCCTCGGACGTCTCCGCGAGATCGTGGCGGGGTTCGGCCGGCGTCCGATCGTCCTGCCGACCGGCGACACGGCGCTCGCGTTCCTCTCGCGCAGCCGCCGGCACTGGGACGACCTGTTGGACCACGATCTCGCGTCTCCGGAGCTCATCGAGCGATGCCTGTCAAAGGATCGGTTTGCCCAGCTGGCGGCGGAGCGCGGGCTCCCGGTGCCGACGACCTTCGTTCCGCGCGACGCCGCGGAGGCGCGGACCCTGGCCACCGACCTTGCGTTCCCGGTGTTCGTGAAACCGGCTCACCACGACGTCTGGGCGCGGCTCCCGCCGCGCGTCGTCGCGCATGTGCGCGGGCAGGTAGTGGACAACGCGGCGGACCTCGTCGGCCTGTTCGAACGGCTCGAGCGTCATGGTGCCCACCGCGCGGTCGTTCAGGAGCTCGTTCCGGGCCCCGATCATGCGCATGTCGACGTTCACGCCTACCTCGATTCGGCTGGTCGCGTCGTCGGAGCCTTCAGCGGTCGCAAGGTCCGGATCTCCCCGCCACACCTCGGGGTGGGCGCGCTCGTGCACAGCGAGCGTGTCCCGGCGGCCCTCGAGGTGGCCATCGGCGCGCTCCGGACGCTCGGGTATGCGGGGATGGCCAACGTGAACCTCAAGTTCGATGCCGGCCGCGGCGGTTTCCGTTTGCTGGAGATCAACTGCCGCTACTCGACCTGGACGGAGCTGGCGACCCGGTGCGGGTGCAATCTCCCGCTGGCCGCGTATGCCGCGATCACCGGACAGCGTCCGCCGGCACTGAGCCAGCGGGAGGGCGTCGCCTGGCTGGACTTCCGCCGGGACTGGGAGGCGATGGCCGCGTATCGGCGGGAACGGGAGTGGACCTGGGGCTCCTACGCGCGGTCGCTCGCTAGCGTGCGGCACGGGGCGTTCTTTGCCTGGGACGATCCCGTCCCCTTCCTCTGTAACATCCTTGGGCTGAAAGGCGCGCCGGTGAAACGGGGGCGCGCTTAGTGGTGGAACGGCACTAGAGCAAGACGGCCAGCGCGTCCGCCACCTCCTTGACCGCGCGGTGGTGCGCTTCCGTGAACCCGGCCGGGACGTCCGAGTCGACGTCGATCTGGCCGAGGATCGTGGTGCCGCGCCGGATCAAGACCACGAGCTCGGACGCGGTGTCGAGGTTGCACGCGAGGTAGTTGCCGACCGCGCGGACGTCCGGGACGTTCTGGTCCTGCCCCGTCGCGACCGCGGTGCCGCAGACCCCAGTGCCCACCGGAATCCGGGTATGCGCGGTCTCGCGGCCCGCATGGGCTTCGAGCACCAGCTCGGCGCCGTGGAGCATGTAGCAGTAGACCGAGGTGTAGGGCGCCCCCGCGGCCCGGAGGCGGTCGCAGGCCGTCTGCAGCAGCTCCTGCCGCGACGCGTCGCGCAGGTGCGTCGCGCGCAAGGCGCGCACGATCCTGCCCGCTTGCAACGCCGCCGTCAGGAGCTCCGCTTCCCGAGGACGGCCGTGACCCGGATCTCCTCCGCACCGCGGTGGGCGACGATGGTCACGGTGTCGCCCGGCTGGTGGCTCCGCAGCGCGTCGGTCATGTCGTACAGGTTCGCGACGGTCTTGGCGCCGATGGCGGTGATCACGTCCCCTGCCTTGAGCCCCGCCCCTTCGGCCGGACTGCCCGCGCGCACCCCGACGATGCGGACCCCGCCCGGCGACCCGCTCATGTCCGGGATCGTGCCGAGGTACGCTCCGTACCCCGTGCCGCCGGCTGCCGCTTGCGGCAGCGGCGCGTCCACGAACGTGAGCGGCCCCGGTCGGCTGGCGAGCGCCCAGGCTACGTCGCCGACGAACTGGGCGACACGGGCGAGGCCGTTCGCGTTGATCTTCTCCCAGTCGTCGGTCGCGCGGTGATAGTCCTCGTGCAGGTCGGTGAAGAAGTGGAGCACCGGTCGCTTGGCGGCGAAGAAGGAGGCGTGGTCGCTCGACCCCCAGCCGTCGCCCGAGGCGCGCAGGTCGAAGCGCGCGGCGGCGTTCAGCGAGTCGAGCAGGTGCGGGAACTCCCGCGCCGTGCCGGCCCCGAGCGCGAGCAGCCGGTCGTTCCGCAAGCGGCCCACCATGTCCATGTTGATCATCGCGTACACCGACTCGATCGGCGCCACGAGCGGGTGGCTGACGAAGTACGCCGAGCCGAGGTCGCCGAGCTCCTCGCCGCTGAACGCGATGAAGACGATCGTGCGCGGCGGGCGCTGCCCCCCCAGGCGGCGCGCGACCTCGAGCAGCGCCGCGGTGCCCGAGGCGTTGTCGTCCGCGCCGTTGTGGACACGGCCCGTGCTGTCGGGGTCGAGCGCGCCGAACCCGCCCCGGCCGAGATGGTCGTAGTGCGCGCCTACGACCACCGGCCCACCCCGAAGGGCCGGGTCGCCCCCCGGGAGCACCGCCACGACGTTCTGGACCTTCGTGCCGCCAAGTTTCGTGTGCAGCGCCGCGGGGGCGTCGGCGGCGATGGTGAACGGCTGGAAGAACGTGCCCCCGGCCGCGGGCTTGAGCCCCGCCGTGCGGAAGGCGTCCATGATGTAACGCGAGGCCTCCGCCAGCCCCTTCGTCCCCGGCCCGCGCCCCTCGCGCGCGTCGGCGGCGAGATAGCGCACGTCGGCGAGCACCCGTTCGGCCGCCGGGGAAAGCGTGTCCGGGGTCTGAACCGTGAGGGCCGTCCAGAGGCGCAGGGCGGCGAGCATGACGCTATATCTATCTGTGGCGCGCCGCTCTCGGAAGCCGGCCGGCGTCCGCCCGCGTTGCCCGGGGATAGGCCCCGCGCCTAGATTGCTCGTAACCCGCCGATGCCAACCTTCGAGACGATCGCCGCACAGGTCGCGCGCTGTGTGGACCTGGTTCGCGACCGCGGCGCGAAGCAGCTCCAGGAGACGGAGCTCCAGGCCCTCGTCGAGCTGCTCAAGGAGACTCCGGTCAGCCTCGCGGCGCGCGCCGGCCGGATCGAAGTCAACGGCGTGCCCTGCGCGGGCGCTGGGCTCGGGGATCTCGTCCACCGGCTCGACGTGCACCGCGTGGCGGAGATCACGCTCCCCCGGGACCCGCCGGCGGCGCAGCTGCTCACGCTGCTCCAGTCGCTCGCCGAGCCGCCCGCCACGGACGACCTGCCTGCGCGGCTCCGCGCTTCCGGCGCGGACCGGGTTCGCGTGACCATCGCAACGGTCGCGCCGCCCGCGGCGCCCGCCGCGCCGGACGACTTCGGGGCCGCGGCGCCGGTGATGCCGTCCCCGGAGGCGGCCGAGCACCGGTCGGGCGTGCTCGGAACCGAGGGGATCCTGCGCGGGGAAGCGCTGCGGGACATCGCGTCGGTGTACCTGCCGGAGGTGCCCCTGATAACCCACGATCCGGAGCCCCCGCCCGCGGCTGGGGCCCTCCCGGGAGAGCCGGGTGCCGGACCAGCCGCCCCGCTCGAGCCGCTCGAAGTGGAGCGCGATGTCGCCGTGACGCTGGGTGCGCCCGAGCCGCAGTCCGGGTCACGCGCCCCGGTGGACGTGCGGCAGGACATCACCCTCGATTCGGGTCTTCCCCCTGAGGCGTCGCCTCC
>DASPXO010000165.1:0-21904 GCA_035637235.1 Gemmatimonadales bacterium
AATTACCTACCCGGGCCTGACGATATCTACGTCTCGCCGAGCCAGATTCGGCGCTTTAATCTTCGCACCGGTGATGTCGTCTCAGGCCATATCCGCCCACCAAAAGAGGGGGAACGCTATTTCGCGCTGCTCAAAGTCGAGGCGATCAACTACGAAGAGCCAGAACGGGCGCGCGAGAAGATTCTGTTTGACAACCTGACTCCGCTGTATCCCCAAGAGCAACTCAGGCTTGAGCATACCCCACAGGAATTCACTACGCGCATCATCGACCTGCTCACGCCTATCGGCAAGGGACAGCGTGGGCTGGTAGTCGCCGCCCCGCGCACCGGCAAAACCATGATGCTGCAGAACCTCGCCCACGGCATCGCCCAGAACCATAAGGAAGTGATCCTCATCGTGCTGCTGATCGACGAGCGGCCCGAAGAGGTGACGGACATGGAGGAGAACGTCAAGGGGCCGACCGTCGAGGTCATCTCCTCCACCTTCGACGAGCCGGCGGATCGGCACGTGCAGGTCGCGGACATGGTGCTCGAGAAGGCCAAGCGACTGGTGGAGCACGGCAAGGACGTGGTGATCCTGCTCGACTCGATCACCCGCCTCGGCCGCGCGCACAACGTCGTGGTACCGCACTCGGGCAAGATCCTCTCGGGCGGCGTGGACGCGAACGCGCTTCAGAAGCCGAAGCGCTTCTTCGGCGCGGCCCGCAACATCGAGGGCGGCGGATCGCTCACCATCCTCGCCACGGCGCTCATCGACACCGGCTCGCGTATGGACGAGGTGATTTTCGAGGAGTTCAAGGGGACCGGCAACTCGGAGGTCATTCTCGACCGCCGGATCGCCGAGCGGCGCACCTTCCCCGCGATCGACGTGCAGCGCTCCAGCACCCGTAAGGAGGAGCTGCTGTTGTCCAAGGAGGAGCTGAACAAGGTCTACCTGCTCCGCAACTTCCTCGCCGACATGCCACCCGTCGAAGCCATCGAGTTCCTGCTCGAGCGGCTCAAGCGGACGAAAACGAACCAGGAGTTCTTCGCCACGATGGCGCAGGGATGACGGGCGGTCGGGCGGACGGGCGGTCAGGCGGTCGGTAGCTCGGTGGCGAGCCGACCCCACGGTCCGCCTGTCCGCCCGACCGCCTGTCCGCCCGTGGGGAGGTTGTTGGGGCTAGATCCGGGCGAGAAGCGCATCGGCCTCGCCCTCTCCGACGAGTCGCAATTCCTCGCTCAGCCGCTCACCACGTTGACGCGCCGCGCCGGCAAACGCTTCCCCATGCACCGGCTGCTCGCCCAGGTGGAGCAACACGCCGTGACCGGCGTGGTCGTGGGCCTTCCGCTCGACCTCGACGGCTCCGAGGGCACCGCGGCCGCGGCGGCGCGGGCGCTCGCCTCCGACATCGCGCGACACGCGGGACAGCCGGTCGAGCTGTGGGACGAGCGGTTCACGACCGCGCGGGCGCTCCAGGCGGTGCGCGAAATGGCGGGGACCACGAAGGGGCGCAAGGCGGACGTCGACGCCCTGGCGGCGACGGTGCTGCTGCAGACGTACCTCGACGCGAGGCGAGGGACGGCCACGTGAGAGCGATTGCGGATTGTGGATCGTGGATTGCGGATTGGAAGGAGGTCCATCTAGTCCGCAATCCGCAATCCGCAATCCGCATTCTGCTTGTCCTGGCGGCCTGCGGCCGGCAGGATTCCCCCAGCACCCAAGTGACGATTCCTCCCGGCTCCACCCTCGAGGCTGCCGTCGACTCGCTCGCCGCGAAGCGGGTGATCGACCACCCCCGGCCGTTCCGGCTCTACGCGCGGCTGCGCGGCCTGGGCGGGTCGCTGAAGAGCGGCGTCTACCTGCTGCGCCAGCACCAGAGCTGGAGCGACGTCGTCGCCGCCCTGTCCCGGGGGCGCGGGGTGGAGGCCCGCTGGACCGTGCGCGAGTCCCTGATGCTCGTCGAGGTCGCCGGCCTGGCGGAGAGCCAACTCGGCATTCCGGGCGACTCGGTCATCGCCGCGGCGCAGGACCCCGAGCTCCTCGCGGGGCTGGGGCTGCCGCCCGATGCAACCAGCGCGGAGGGGTACCTGTTCCCGACGACGTACGTCCTGCCGCTCAAGATCGGCGCGCGCGAACTGGTCCGCGTGATGACGCGCGAGTTCGCCGAGCAGTGGCGCCCCGAGTGGCAGGGGCGGCTCGGCTCCCTGGGCCTCTCGCGCCACCAGCTCGTCACGCTCGCGTCCATCATCGAGGGTGAGGTGCGCTACGCTCCCGACCGCCCCTACGTCTCGGCGGTGTACCACAACCGGCTGCGGCGCGGGATGAAGCTCGACGCGGACCCGACAGTCATTTACGCTCACGGCCGGCGCTTGCGGCGCGTGTGGGAGAAGAACCTGGCGGTCCGCTCCCCTTACAACACGTACCTGCACCGGGGCCTGCCGCCGGGCCCGATCGGACAGCCCGGTCGCGCGAGTCTCGAGGCCGCCCTGTACCCCGCCGACGTGCCGTTCCTGTACTTCGTGGCGCAGCCCGACGGCAAGCACATCTTCTCGGCCACGTACGGCGAGCACCTGGCGGCGATCCGGACGGTCAAGCAATTGCAGCGCGCAGCGCGCGCGCCGCGAGTGTCGGGTCGGCAGCGCTCCAGACGGCGCCGATCACGGCGACTCCCGCCGCCCCCGCGCGCCGCACGGCGCCGGCGTTCCCCGCGGTGATCCCGCCGATCCCGATCACGGGCACACCCACCGGCGCGAGCCGGACCAGCCCTGCGAACCCCTCGGACCCGAGCGGCCGACCCGCGTCCGGCTTGTGCGCCGTCGCAAAGCAGGGACCGATGCTCCAGTAGTCGGCAGGCCAAGCGCGTGCGCGCTCCGCCTCGGCCGGCGAGCCGACGGAGAGCCCGAGGATGAACCCGGGAGGCACGTGCGGCCGGACCCGGTCCAGCGGCGGGTCTTGCTGACCGAGGTGGGCGCCCGCCGCTTGAGCGGCGAGCGCCACGTCGGCGCGGTCGTTGACGATCACGGGAACGGAGAGGGCGGCGACCAGCGCGCCGGTAAGGGCCAGCAGCTCCCCCGCCGGCGCGTCCTTCAGGCGGACCTCGACCATGGTCGCGCCACCCGCCACAGCCAGACGGCAGGCCGCGACGGGATCCCGCCCCTTGAGAAGGGCCGCATCCGTCACCACCATCAAGCGCAACTGGTCGGCGAGCGCCATGAGCAAGGTCCTGCGAGGATTGCGCGGTGCCACCACCGCGACGGCGAACACCCGCGAGGCCATCCTGGAAGCGACGGAGGAGCTGCTCCGCTCGCTCGAGGAGGCGAACGGGTTCGCGCCCGGTGAGGTGGAGAGCGCGATCTTCACGTCGTCCCCCGATCTCACCGCGGAGTATCCAGCCCGCGCGGCGCGCCGCCTCGGCTGGGTCGACGTCCCGTTGCTGGGTGCCGCGGAGGTGGCAGTGCCGGACGGCCTCCCCCGCTGCATCCGCGTACTGCTCCACTTCTACACCAGCAAGGCCCAGCGCGAGCTGAAACATATGTACCTGCGGGACGCGGCCAAGCTGCGGCCGGACCGGACCACGTGACGGGCGGGCAGGCGGTCCGGCGGTCGGGCGGTCACGCGACTCGCGCGCGCGCCGTCGTCGTCTCGGCCAAGGGCGCGGCCCGCTGGCAGGCCGGGCATCCGTGGATCTACCGCAGCGACGTGTACGCCGAGCCCGACGACGAGCCGGGCATCGTGGCGGTGACCGACCGGCGGGGACGCTTCCTCGGGCAGGCGCTGTACTCGCCCCGCTCGGAAATCCGCGTGCGGCTGCTCACGACGGGCGACGAGCGGATCGACGCCGCGTGGTGGGGCGCGCGCATCGCCGCCGCTGCCGCCCGGCGCGGCGGGATCCCCGCCACGGCGTACCGCGTGGTGCACGCCGAGGGAGACGGCCTGCCGTCGCTGATCGTGGACCGCTACGGGCCCTACGTCGTGGCGCAGCTCCTGTCGGCCGGGATCGAGCGGGCGCGGGAGGACGTGATCGCCGGCATCCGTGCCGCGCTCGCGCCCGAGGGGATCCTGTTTCGCAACGACGCCGCGATCCGGCGGCACGAGGGGTTGCCGCTCGAGGTCGTGCCGGCCTGCGGCGCCGTGCCGGAGACGGTCGAGGTGGAGGAGCACGGCGTGCGCTACCTTGCGGCCCCGCACGCCGGCCAGAAGACGGGGGCGTTCCTCGACCAGCGCGAGAACCGCATGCTGGTCGCCGCGCACGCGGGACGGGGCCGCGCGCTGGATCTCTTCACCTACCACGGCTCGTTCGCGCTGCACCTCGCGCGGCGCGCCGCGGGCGTGATCGCCGTCGATGCGAGCGCGGAGGCGCTCGCGCGTGGCGCGGAGAACGCCGCCCTCAACGGCCTGGCCAACGTGACGTGGCGCGAAGCCAACGCGTTTGATCTGGCGCGCGAGCTCGAGCGGCGGGATGAGACCTTCGACACGGTCGTGCTGGACCCGCCCGCCTTCGCAAAGACGAAGCAGAGCGTCCCGCGCGCGCTCGCGGGCTACAAGGAGATCAACCTGCGGGCGATGCGGCTCCTCGCGCCGGGTGGCGTGCTCTTCACCTGCTCCTGCTCCTACCACGTAGGCCGGGCGGTCTTCGGACAGATGCTGGCGGACGCCGCGCGCGATTCCGGCCGCCGCCTGCTGCTCCTCGCCCTGACGGGCGCCGGGCAGGATCACCCGGAACTCGTGAACGTGCCGGAGACGGGGTACTTGAAGGGGGCGCTGCTGCGGGCGGTTGACTAAACCGGCCTGCCTTACAAGCTTGCATCCCATGCCGCTCTCCCGGCCCGAGGGGCGCGACAAAACCGCCCTCGTTCGCCGCGTCTTCGTCGCCCTCCTGCTCGCCAACGTAACGGTCGTGGCGGCCAAGTTGCTCGTCGGCCTCGCGTCCGGGTCGCTCGCCATCCTCAGCACCGCGCTGGACTCCTCCGTGGACGCGCTCAACAACGTCCTGGCCCTGATCGTCGTGCGGGTCGCGGCGAAGGAGCCCGACGAGGACCATCCCTACGGGCACGGCAAGTTCGAGACGCTGGGAGCCCTCGGCATCGTGGGGTTCCTCTCCATCACCTGCTTCGAGCTGGTGCAGGGAGCCGTGAAGGAGCTCTTGCACGGCGCGCGCCGGGTGGAGGTGACCGATTTCCAGCTCGGGGTCCTGATTCTCATCCTGGGTGTCAACGTCCTCATCGCCTGGTACGAGAACCGCCGCGGCGGCGAGCTGGGGAGCGCGCTCCTCGTGGCCGACGCAGCCCACACGCGCGCGGACGTGTTCATCACGGTCGGTGCGCTCAGCGGGGTTCTGTTCGCGCGCCAGGGGTGGTGGTGGGTGGATCCTGCGGTCGCCATCGTCGTGGCGCTCGCCATCGTGTTTGTGGCCTATCGGATCGTGGTGCGCACCGTGCCCGTGCTCGTGGACCAGCGCGCCCTTCCGACCAGCGATATCCGGGAGAAGGCGCAAGCGGTGCCTGGAGTGAAGAGCGCCTACGGCATCCGGTCGCGCGGACCCTCGGACCTGCGCTACGCCGAAGTCACGATCGCCGTGGACCGTGGCGCCGACATCGCGGCAGCGCACGCCATCGCCGACGAGGTCGAAGCGCGCCTCAAGCGGGACCTCCAACTGCACCAGGTCACGGTGCACGTCGAGCCGTGCTGAGCTCGCTGCACGCGGAGCAGCGCTCCCGCGCGGCCCGCCGGCCGCCCCGCTCGCTGAAGCAGGAGTACCAGGAATTCCTGCTGCAGCGCATCGAAGAGTACAAGAACTCGCTGTCGCGGGAAGAGCTGCTGGAGATCGGCGACGCGGCGGTGCGCGAGCTCGAAGCGAGCGCGGCCGGCCAGTACCTCCTCACCGAGGTCCTGCTACTCGAGCATGTGGACCGAATCATCGCGCGGCGGCTGCGGTTGCCGTCGTTCCCCCGCTGGCGCCAGAAGCACCGTACCCTGCGCGCGGCGCAGCGCGACCCCAGGCACTGGGGCCTCGAGTCGGACGGCCCACTCGTCGCGTGCGCCCGCCGGCTCGAACCGGGCGACCTGGCCGTGGTCGTCGGCGTGGCGGCGCTCCCGGCCGCGCTCTTCATCAGCGCGCATGATACCGAGGTGTTCCTGCTCGACCAGGACCTGGGCGCGATCGAAGCGGCCGAGAGCCGCGCGATCAGCGAGCAGCTCGCCGGCCGCTTCCAGGCGCTCGTCATCCACTTCGGCAGCTGGTTCCCCGACGTCTCGCCGAGTCTCGTCGTGATCGATCCGACCTCCCTCGCGCCGGCGCGCGCCGGCGCGCGGAGCGCCCTCATCGCCGAGCTGCAGGCGCGGACCCGCCCGGGCGGCGTCCACGTCGTGCTCCCCATTCCCACGTCGCGAGAGGTCATTCCGCTCGCCCCGGAAGCACTCCAGGTGCAGTACGGCGGCTGGGAGATCACGCGCCGCCGGCGCGCCACGGCGGGCGCCGGGTTCACCGCCAGCAAGCCGGAGCGTCAGGGGGACACGGCGCTGAACGTGTCGGACTGACCTCAGCCCCTCCCGGCCCCGCTCGTTATACGTTGCAGGACCGCAAGTTGCGCGAGCGCAGCTGTGGCAGGCGTCTTGCTCGGGCGACGTGCGACCGACAACGTGGAGCGCGCCCTTATGACGAGTCTCCCCCTCGTTCTCGACGACGAGCCTCTCGGGATAATCCTGCACGCCGGCCGGCAGGTGCTCCGCCCGGCGAAGATCTGGGCATACTGCTGGTTCACGGATGAGGGAGAGGCGGGCGATCACACGCACCGCCACCTGCCCGAGCACGTGGACTGAGGTGGCACGGGCCCGCTGACGGAGCCGGCCCGTCGTGTCTCGAGCCGCGTCGTACCCCGCAGCACGCCAAGCACTTCGGGTTTGCCGGGCGTGGCACCCCGGTTAATCTTCAGTCGTAATGACCGCGCTCACCGTCAACGGCCGCAGCGTCACCGCCCACCCCGAGCAGACCATCCTCGAAGCCGCCCGAGCTGCCGGGATCATGGACATTCCGACGCTCTGCTGGTATCCCAAGCTGCCGACCGTGGGGAGCTGCCGGATCTGCCTCGTCTCGGTGGAGGGGCAGGCGAAGCTGTTGCCGGCGTGCGCGACGCAGGTTGCGGACGGGATGGTGGTCCACGCGGAGTCCCACGCCGCGGTGGAGAATCGCAAGGGCGTGCTCCGCCTGCTGCTCGAGCGCTACCCGGGCGACCACCTGATCAACGGCGGCCGGGGAGAGCCCCGCAACGAGTTCGAGCAATACGTCGTGCGCTACGGGGTGGTGCCGACGCCGGCGGCGCTGCGCGACCTGCCGCTCCGGCACGGCGACGAGCGTCCCGGCGACCCGATGATCCGCCACGACATGAGCACGTGCATCCTGTGCACCCGCTGCGTGCGGGCCTGCGAAGACATTCAGGTGGTGGGGGTGCTGGACGTCGGGCAGCGGGGTGAGCACACGGAGATCATCGTCGGCGCGGATGGCGACCCCGACAAGGCGGGCTGCACCTGGTGCGGCGAGTGCGTCCGGGTGTGCCCGACGGGAGCGATCTTCGAGGTGATGCCGCGGGAACGGTTCGCGCCGGAGACGATCCGGCACCCGGAGCGCGTCGTCCGCTCGGTGTGCCCGTACTGCGGCGTGGGGTGTCAGGTGGATTTGCACGTCGCCGGCGGCACGGTCGTCCGCGTCACGTCCCCCGATATCGAGCTCGACACGCCCAATCAGGGCTCGACCTGCGTCAAAGGCCGGTTCGGCTACGACTTCCCGCAGCACCGCGACCGCCTCACGCAGCCGCTGATTCGTAAGGGCTGGGTGCGGGAGGGTGGGCGCTGGGTGTGGCGCGGGCCCGCCGGCAAGGAGCGCCGCGGCGGCCCGTGGCAGACGATCGAGGGCGAGGGCCGGAGCGCGAAGCCGGCGGGCCCGCCGCGCTCGGTCGGCAAGTCGGTGCGCGAGCTGCCGCTGCTCGAGCGGCTCGACCTGGACATCCGGGACCGCGGTGCCACGCCGCCGTCGTGGTACGAGCCGTTTCGCGAGGCCAGCTGGGACGAAGCCATGGAGCTGGTCGCGCAGGAGCTGCTGCGCATCAAGCGGCAGTGGGGCGGCGACACGCTCGCCTGTTTCTCCTCGGCGAAGTGCTCGAACGAGGAGAACTACCTCCTCATGCGGATGTTCCGGGGGGCGCTGGGCACCAACAACGTGGACCACTGCACGCGCCTCTGTCACTCGACGTCGGTGGCGGCGATGCAGCGGGCGCTCAACACCTCGGCGGCCTCGGGGTCGATGCGCGAGGTGGAGCACGCGGCCGACGTCATCTTCATCGCGGGCGCGAACACGACGGAGTCGCACCCCGTGTTCGGCGCGGCGATCAAGCGGGCGCAGCAGCGCGGCGCCCGGCTGATCGTCGCCGACCCGCGCAAGACCGAGCTCGCCGCGCGCGCCGACCTCCACCTCCAGATGCAGCCCGGCACGGACGTGGCGCTGTTCACCGCCATGCTGAACCACATCCTCGCCAGGGGCCTCGAAGACGAGGCGTTCCTCGCCGAGCGGACCCGGGATTTCGACAAGGTGCGGGAGTCGGTGAAGGCGCTGACGCCCGAGGTCGCCGCGAAGATCACGGGCGTCCCGGCGGAGCGGATCCGTGAAGCGGCGGAGATCTACGCGAAGGGCCCGAACACGAGCACCCTGTGGGCGATGGGGCTCACCCAGCACGCCAACGGCACCGATCTCGTCACGTCCCTCCTCAACCTGATGCTCGCCTGCGGCATGATCGGCCGCTGGGGCGCGGCGATGATGCCGGTGCGCGGCCAGAACAACGTGCAGGGAGCTTCCGACGTCGGGGCGATCCCGTTCGTCTACACCGACTACCGCTCGGTCAAGGACCCGCAGAACCGCGCCGATTACGCCCGCGTGTGGGGCGTGGCGCCCGAGTCCCTCTCGCTCAAGGAGGGTCTCATGGTGACGGAGATCGTGAAGGAGCAGAGCGGGGTCCGCGCCATGTACATCATGGGGGAAAACCCGGTCATCTCCGATCCCGACATCGCGCACGCGGAGCACTGGTTCCGGCAGCTCGAGTTCCTCGCGGTCCACGATCTCTTCCTCACCGAGACGGCCCGCTACGCCGATGTGGTGCTCCCCGGGTCGAGCTTCGCCGAGAAGACCGGCACGTTCGTGAACACGGAGCGGCGCATCCAGATCGCCCGCGCGGCGGTCGACCCGCCCGGCCGGGCGCGCGGCGATCTCGAGATCCTGATCGAGCTGTCCGGCCGGCTGGGTCTCCCGACCCCCTTCCGGGCGGCGGAAGACGTCCTGCGGGAGATCGTGCAGCTGACGCCCAGCTGGGCGGGCGTGACCTACGACCGGCTCGCGGGCGCCGGGCTGCAGTACCCGGTGCCGACGCTGGACTCGGAGGGCGCGGCGTTCCTGTTCGACGACCGGTTCCCCACCGCGGACGGCAAGGCGATCTTCGTGCCGGTCGAGTACGCCCCGCCGGTCGAGCTCCCGGACGACCGGTACCCGTTCGTCTTGAACACCGGCCGGCAGCTGTACCACTGGCACACCGGCACGATGACGCGCCGCGCGTCGGGGCTAGACCAGCGCGAGCCGACGCCGATCATGGAGGTCAACCCGGCCGACGCCGCCGAGCTCGGGCTGGCCGACGGCGACGCGGCGCGGGTCACCTCACGGCGCAACTCGCTCGTCATTTCCTGCCGCATTTCGGAGCGCGTGGCGCGGGGGCAGGTCTTCATCCCCTTCCATTTCCGCGAGGCGGCGGCGAATCTGCTCACGAACCCCGTGCTCGACCCGTACGCGAAGATGGCGGAGCTGAAGTGCAGCGCGGTGCGGGTTGAAAGGCTAGGGGCTAAGGGGCTAAGGGGCTAAATGGATCTCGGTCTCGCCGGCCGTGTGGCCCTCGTGTGCGGCAGCACCCAGGGGCTGGGGCGTGCCGTGGCGAAGGCGCTCGCGCAGGAAGGTGCCCGGGTGGCGGTGAACGGCCGCCACGAGGAGTCGGTCGAGCGCGTCGCCGCGCAGCTGTCCTCGGAGACGGGCCAGGCGGTCACGCCGCTCGCGGCGGACGTCGGCGTTCCGGCCCAGGCCGAAGCGCTCGTGCAGCGCGTGCACCGCGAGCTGGGCCGCCTCGACATTCTGTTCACCAACGCGAGCGGCCCGCCCGCGGCGCCGTTCACCCATCAGACCGGCGAAGCGTTCCATCGGGCGGTCGAGCTGAATCTGCTGTCGGCCGTGCACCTCGCCCGCGCGGCCCTCCCCATCATGCGGAAGCTCCAGTGGGGACGGATCATCTGCCTCGCCTCGGTGGCGGCGAAGCAGCCGCTCCCCGGGCTGATCCTGTCCACGACCGCGCGCGCGGGCGTGCTGGGGTTCGCGAAGGCCCTCGCCGACGAGGTCGCCGCGGACGGCATCACGGTGAACGTCGTGTGCCCCGGGTTCATCGCCACGGAGCGCATCACGGAGCTGACCGAGACCCGCGCCAAACGCGACCAGCGGGCGCCGCAGGACGTGATGCGGGAAATGGTGGCGGACATTCCGATGGGCCGCATGGGCCGCACCGACGAGCTGGCCGCCGCGGTGGCGTTCCTCGCGTCCGAGCGGGCCAGCTATATCACCGGCGCCGTGCTCCAGGTGGACGGCGGCTTCACACGCTCGATCTTTTGACGTTGCCCGTTGCACGTCACCTGTTGCACGTTTCTCCCTTCACCGATCCCTGAGTCCCCGTGCAAGCGATCGTGAAGGCCCAGTGCGCCCCGGGTCTCCAAGTTACGAGCGTTCCCAAGCCGTCCCCTGGGCCCGGCGAGGTGCTGATCGCCGTGCGGCACGCGGGGGTCTGCGGCACGGACCTGCACATCGCCGAGTGGGACGCGTGGGCCCAGGGCCGCCTCAAGCCGCCGCTCGTGATCGGCCACGAGTTCGCCGGGGAGATCGTGGCCGTGGGCGACGGAGTCGCCCAGCTGAAGGCCGGGCAGCTCGTGACCGCCGAGGGCCACATCGTGTGCGGGCATTGCCTGCAATGCCGCACCGGCAACAGCCACATCTGCAAGAACACTCGGATCATCGGTGTAGACCGCGACGGGGCGTTCGCGGAATACATCGTGATGCCCGCGACCAACGTGCTCTCCCTGGACGGCATCCCGACCACCGTCGGGGCCGTCATGGACCCGATGGGCAACGCGTTCCACACGGTGCTGACCGCGGAAATTCCCGGCAGCACCGTTTTCATCGTGGGGTGCGGTCCCATCGGCTGCTTCGCCGTCGGGATCGCGCGGGCGGGGGGCGCCGCGAAGGTCATGGCCTCGGACGTGAACCCCAAGCGGCTCGCGCTCGCGCGGCGGATGGGCGCCCACGTCACCATCAACGCCGCGACCGACGATGCGGCACGCGTGGTCCTGGAGGAAACGGGGGGCGAAGGAGCGGATGTCGTGTGCGAGATGTCGGGCGTCCCCACGGCGCTGCATCAGGCGTTCGCGGCCGTGCGGCTGGGCGGCCGCGTGCAGCTGCTCGGCATCCCCACGGGCGCGGTGCCGATGGACTTCGCCGGCGAGATCATCTTCAAGGGCATCACCGTCTATGGCGTGATCGGCCGCAAGATGTACCAGACGTGGCACCAGATGCGCCGCTACCTCACCGCGGGCCTGCTCGACCCCCGTCCCGTGATCACGCACCAGTTCCCCCTCGCCCAGATCGACCAGGCGCTCGCGGCGATCCGCTCGGGGGACGCGGGCAAGATCATCCTGGAGATCGCATGACCCTGCAAACCCGGCTGGCCGCCGAGCTCGATCAGTTCAAGCGGGACGGCGTCCACAAGCGGCTGAACTACCTCGCGTCGCCCCAGGGCCCCCGCGTTCAAATGGAAGGCCGGGGCGAAGTGGTCATCCTCTCGTCCAACAACTACCTCGGTCTCTGCAACGAGCCCGAGGTCGTCGCCGCCGGCCAGCGCGCCCTGGGCGAGCTCGGCGCCGGAACGGGCTCGGTGCGGTTCATCTGCGGGACTTTCACGATCCACCGGGAGCTCGAGGCGGCGCTGGCACGGCTCGTCGGGTGTGAAGCCTCACTGACGTACGTCAGCTGCTGGAACGCGAACGAGGGCCTCTGCCCCACCCTGTTGGGCGAGCAGGACGTCGTGATCTCCGACCAGCTGAACCACGCCTCGATCATCGACTCCATCCGTCTCGCGAAGGCGATCACCAGGTGCCAAACCGCCGTCTACCGGCACTCCGACATGGCGGACCTCGAGGAGAAGCTGCAAGCGGCCCAGGCAGGGAACGCCCGGCTCAAGCTGATCTTCACCGACGGCGTGTTCTCGATGGAGGGGGACATCGCGAGGCTCCCCGACATCGTGACGCTGGCGCGGCAGTACGACGCCGTGGTCGCCGTGGACGACTCGCATGGCACCGGCGCCCTGGGGAACACCGGCCGCGGCACCGCCGAGCATTACGACATGCTGGGCGACGTGGACATCATCACCTCGACGCTCGGCAAAGCGCTCGGCGGGGCGGCAGGGGGATTCACCGCGGGTCCGGCGGCCCTGGCGGACTATCTCACCCAGCGCTCCCGGCCGCAGCTCTTCAGCAACGCCCTGCCGCCGACCGTGGCCGGCAGCGCGCTCGCCGCCGTTCGCTACCTCGAGCGACACCCCGAGCGGGTGCGGCAACTCCACGAGAACGCCCGCTACTTCCGGGAGCGACTGACCACCCTGGGCTTCAAGCCCCTGCCCGGCGAGACGCCGATCATTCCCGTCATCCTGGGCGAGACGGCTCAGGCCATCAGGATGAGCGAGCTCCTGCTCGAGCAGGGGGTGTTCGTGACTGGCTTCGGGTATCCTGTTGTCCCGCAAGGACATGCAAGAGTGCGCTGCCAGCTCTCCGCCGCCCACAGTCGGGAGGACCTGGACTTCGCCCTGGAGGCCTTCCAGCGCGTCGGCACCCGGCTGGGGCTGCTTTAGGACCCCCTTCAAGTGCTTTCAAGCTTTGGAGGCTTAAAGCGAAGGGTGGTCGCATTTTCCGATGGAATTCCCTATTTTGGGGGTCGCTCGTTTTACCAGGAGTTCGTGCCATGCGGGTCGTCACTGTGATCGGGGTGTTACTGGTCGGCGGGGCCGCGACCGTGAGCGCCCAGCATGCCCACCAGATCGAGTTCGGCGGGTTCGGCAGCTATACGCGCTACGATCGCTCCTTCGGCCTCGCCGACCAGTTCGGGGGTGGCGGCCGGCTCGGCTACTTCTTCAACGAAACCTTCTCGCTCGAAGTCGACGGTAACGTTGCCTACCCCACCCCGACGGTGGGCGGGATGCACGTGCAGACGCGCTACGGCAGCGCCAGCCTCCTGCTCAACTCGGGCGGCCAGAGGAATATCCTGTACCTGCTGGGCGGCTATACGTACCTCGACAACGGCGTGAACCCCCCCTACAACTTCAAGCTCAACGCCGCGCATGCCGGGATCGGCGACCGCATCTTTCTCTTCGGCGACCGGCTGGCGTTGCGGCTCGAGGCCCGCGGCTACTATGGCCTGAAAGACTCGCCCTTCGACGCGAAACCGGTCCTGCACGTGCTGGGGTCCGCGGGCTTGTCCTACTTCTTGCTCGGCGGCGGGCCCAGAGCAGCCACCCCGCCGCCGATTCCCAAGGCGCGGCGCGACTCGATCCTGGCGGCGGGTGGCAAGGTGCCGGAGCGGGAGCCGGAGCGCCCGCGGGCTGTGGGCGGGGGCGGGGGGGGCGGGGGGGGCCCGACGTACGAGCGGAGGACCGGCGACTGGCCCCACAAGTGGTACTGGGGCGCGCAGGGCGGGATGTTCGTCTTCAGGACGAACTACGAAGGGCTCTCCTTCGAGCCGATGTTCGGCGGGCACTGGTTGATCACGGGCAAGCGGACGGCCGCGTACGTAGCGTACGAACAGTCCGTCTTTCTGACCGATAAGCAGACCACATTCGTTGCGCCGGACGGCACCACGGCCGACGTCTTCTTCAAGGACCTGCGGCGCCTCATGATGGGCGTGCTCGCTTTCCCCGCCCAGCAGCGGGTCGAGCCGTTCGGCGGCGCCGGGTTCGCGCTGATGCAGGCTTTGAACGTCGAGGCGAGCTGCGGCACCTGCACGGCGGCGCAGTTTGCCGCCTTTGGAGACGCCGCCGCTGACGCCGCGAGCAAGGCGTTCGTCTTCGTGATGGGGGGGATCGACATCAAGCAAGGTAGGCTGGCGCTGTACGGGCATTACATCCTCACGTCGTCCGCCAGGGGCTTCATCCTCGACGGCACGACTCACACCATCCAGGGCGGCATCCGCTACAGCGTCGGGAGCGCCAAAGAGGATCTCAACGGGCGGTGAGCAGGCGCAGGAAGTTCTCCCCCAGGATTTTCCCGAGTCCCGAGTCCGTGTAGCCGCGGTCCTCGAGGGCCGCGGTGAGGAGCGGCAGCGATGTCGCGTCTTTCATGGGGCTGGGGAGCACGCTGATCCCGTCGAAGTCGCTCCCCAACCCCACGTGATCGATCCCCATCACCTGGACCGCGTGGTCGATGTGGTCCACGAGCCGCTCGATGGGGGGCACGTCGAGGGTCGCGGCGTGCCGTCCCACCAACCTGTCCTCCTCGAACGCCGATTCGGCGGGCCGCCCCGCGTAGCGGGCGCGAATCAGGTCGGTCTGGGGCTGGAGGCGGCGACGCAGGTCCCCGAACTGTTGGCCGAAAGCGTCGTCGAGGAACACGGGGTAGAAGTTGATCCCGACGACGCCGCCCGAGTCCGCGATCGCGCGCAGCTGGTCGTCCGAGAGGTTGCGGGGGTGGTGTGCGATCGCGCGGCACGACGAATGTGAGGCGAGCACCGGCTCGGCGGCCGTCGCGAGCACGTCCCAGAACGTGGCGTCGGAGACGTGCGACACGTCGATCAGCAGTCCCAGCTCGTTCATACGGCGGACCACGCGTCTCCCGAACTCCCTCAGCCCGCCGTTGTTCCGCGGATCGGTGGAGGACCCCGCCCAGTCGTTGCCGTTGTTCCACGTGAGCGTGAGGTAGCGCGCCCCCCGCTGGTACAGCGCCGCCAGCTTCTCGAGCGAGTTCTCGATGGCGTGTCCCCCTTCCACCCCCATGAGGGCCGCGACGTGCCCTCGGGCCGCGGCCTCCCGCACGTCGTCGGCGTCGGTCGCGAGCTCGACCTCCGGACGGGCATCCACCAGCGCCTGCACCGCGTCGATCAGCGCCATGGCCCGCCGGAAGGCGGTCCCCGGCCCGTAGCGCGCATCCACCCAAATCGAGAAAAACGCCGCGGTCAGGCCGCCCTCCTTCATGCGGGGGATGTCGACGTGGCCGTCCGGCAGCCGGGTCGAGATGTCGGACTTCAAGTCGAGCATCCGCTGCGGGGTATCGATGTGGCCGTCCACGATGATCCGTTGCCGGCGCCCGAGGGGCGGTCCTAGCGGGAGGCCCACGGGGAGTCCTTGATCACGAACCGCAGCGGCCAGTCGGCCGCCCGGGAGATGCCCACGCGCGGTGTCACGACGATGCCCAAGCGCTCGCGGGACGGGCGGCGGACGATCCGCAGGGTGCCGCGCTGGAGCGACGCGCCGTCGAGCCGGCCGGTCACCCCCAAGGCCTGACACAGCTTAGCGGGCCCGGAGCATAGCGCGCGGTCGGGCACGCGGCCCCGCCGCCGCCGCATCGTCTCGACGCCTTCGAGCGGCTCGAGGGCGCGGATCAGCACGGCGGCCGGGAAGCCCTCCGGTTCGGTGACGGCGTTGAGGCACCAGTGCATGCCGTAGGTGAAGTAGACGTAGGCCGTCCCCGGCGGCCCGAACAGGCTGGCGTTGCGCCGGGTCTGCCGGGCGCGGTATCCGTGGCAGGCGGGGTCGTCCGGGCCGACGTAGGCCTCGGTCTCGACCACGCGGCCGGCCACTCGCCGGCCGTTGACCTCGCTCACCAGGATGTGGCCCAAAAGTCTACGCGCGACCTCAGGAGTCGGTCGCGCGTAGAACGACGCCGGGAGCGCCGGGCCCCTCACGCGCCGCCGGTCAACCCGCGCTTCACCTTCGACCAGAACGACTCGCCTCCTCCTTCGTCCGGCTCTGACGGCTCGCGGGGCGGCGGTGCCGGCGCCGGCGGAGGCGAGGGGAGCGCGACCTGCGACGGAGCGGCGCGCTCGTCCGGGACGCGCTCTTCGCCGCTCGGGCGACTGGCTCTGCCACCGCGGCCCCGGCCGCCCCTCCGGCGGCCACCGCGCTCGCCGCGCTCGCCTTGCTCGCGGTCGCTGCGAGACGAAGCGGGCCCCCCGCCTCCCCCGCCCCCCCCAGCACCCCGCCGGCCCCGGCCGCCGCGGCTCCGGCCGCGCTCGCGGCCTTCCTCCTCGTCGTCGGGGGGAGCTGGTGAGGCGGGGGGCGCCTCGGCGCCCGCGGTCTCCAGCCCGTGCGGACGCGCCGGGATCAGCTCGATCCGCGGCTTGAAGTTCGGGTCCACCTCCACCACGCCGATCTTCGGGATGTCGGGCGGCGCGACGCGGTGCCCGCGCGAGCCGCGGCGGAACCGCGCGCTGCGTGACGGGACGGCTCCCACCGGGGGCCCGCCCGGTGTCGCCGGCCGCATCGAGGGCGGGGCCGACGAAGCGGGCATGGGCGGGTCATTGGCTTCGTCCAGGTCGGCGGCGGCGACCGACTCTGCGGGGGCCTCCTCGCGGAGCCTCACCGCGTAAGCGCCGTCGTCTTCCTTCGAGAGATCGATGATCTCGGCGTCGTGCGCCTGGCGGAGCAGCTTGGGGAACCGGTCAGGATCGAGCGGCTCGGCTTCCGCGCCCTTGAGCTCGATCATCGTGTCGCGCAGCGCGTCGGCGCTCACGGCCTTCTCAGCGCCGCCCAGCCGGGAGAGGGCCTGTTTGAGCAGGCCGAACGCCTCGCCCAGCGAGAACCCGCCGCCTCTCCTCCCGCGCCCATCTTCCGGGCGCCGCCGGGGGGACCGGGGGGGCCGGGGGCGTTCCTCGCGCTCGCGCGGCGCCTCACCGCGCAGCAGTGACGGCTGCGCCGCGGCGCCGGGCACGTCCGCGCCGAGCCCGATCTCGTACTGGCCGTTGTCGAGTTTGGTGAGGTTGATGAGGCCCTTGTGCGCAGCCTCGACCACGAACTTGCTGAAGCGGGAAAAGCCGAGGTCCTTCTCGTCGAAGTTTGGATCGATCTCCTGCATGACCTGCTTCAGGCGGTCCGAGCGCATGACGTCGTTGTGGGCGGTCATCTGCTTCACGGCCTCGATCACCAGGTCCCACGGGTCGCGGCGCTCGTGCGTGACGTCGCTCTCCTTGGTGAACCCGGCCAGCTCGTTGTAGGAGTAGTACTCGTCGCAGTTCTGGATCAGCAGGTCGCTCGACGACTCGCGGATCCCCACCCCGATGACGTACTTGCCGTACTCCTTGAGCTTCAGCACGAGGGATGAGAAGTCGCTGTCGCCCGAGAGCAGGATGAAGGTGCCGATCTCGGGCCGGGTGAACACGAGCTCGAGCGCGTCGATCGCGAGCCGGATGTCGGTGGCGTTCTTTTTGTTCGATCCGTAGGCCGGCGCGAAGATCAAGTCGATCGACGACTCGGAGAGCGGCACGATGTACTGCGGGTAGCGGCGCCAGTCGGCGTAGGCGCGCTGCACGGCGACCTTCCCGCGGATGATCTCCGACTGGAGGAGCCGCTTGAGCTCCGTCTGGAGATCCGAGCGGATCCCCATCGTCACGTTGTCGAAGTCGATCAGGAGCGCCGCGTTGGGCGCGTGGGAGGGCGGTTCCTTGTGCTGCCGTGCGAGATGGGCATGCGGCTGTTGCATCATATGGTTGCGCTCAGTTCCAGTCCCACGACCTGCGCGAGCTCCCGTCGCTTCACCTTGCCGCTCCCGGTCAGCGGGAAGGCGTCGAAGAAGCGCACCAGGTCGGGCACTTTGTAGTCGGCGACGGCCTCTCGGCAGAATTCCTTCAGCTCGTCGCCCGTCACGATGGATCCCTCCGTGGCCACGAGGCAGGCGCAGATCAGCTCCCCGAGCATCTCGTTGGGGACGCCGACGACGCATGCGTCGTGCACGGCAGGGTGCGTCCGGAGGAGGTCCTCCAGCTCGCGTGGATAGATCTTGTAGCCACCGCGCACGATCACTTCGGCGCGGCGGCTCATGATCCTGACGTAACCGTCCTCGTCCAGGATCGCGAGGTCGCCCGTCAGGAGGTATCCCTCGCGCGTCAGGGACCGCGCGGTCTCGCCCGGCATGCGGTAGTAGCCCAGCATGACGTTCGGGCCCTTCACCACCAGCTCGCCGACCGCTTCGGGACCGTGGAGGGCGCCGCTCGTCAGGTCGACGACGCGCACCTCCACACCCGGAATCGGCCGGCCGACCGTGCGGCCCCGCCGCTCGGCATCGTCGTCGAAGCGGGTGATCGTCACCGTGGGCCCCGTCTCGGTCAGCCCGTAGGCGATCTGGACGTCGCACCACCGGCGGATCCGCCCGGCCAGCTCGGGGGAGACCGGGCTCCCCGCGACGACCCCCGTCCGGCAGGTGGTCGGCCGCTGCTCGTCAAACGAGGGATCGCGCATGAGGAGCTCGAACATGGTGGGGACGCCGTGCACGATGGTGAGCCGTTCGCGTCGGATCAGGTCCAGCGCGCCGGGCGCATGGAAGCGCTCCTGGAGCACGAGCGTGGCGCCCGCCGCGATCGTGACGGCCACGACGTGCACGCCGAAGATCGTGAATAGCGGAACGGCGCCCAGCACCCGGTCGTCGCCGGTGTGTCGCAGCGCGTCGGCCGAGCCGCGCGCGGTCATCACGAGGTTGCGATGCGACAGCGTCACTCCTTTCGGCTTCCCCATCGTACCGGAGGTGTACAGGATGGCGAGCGGCCGGTCAGGGTCGTCGGCTGCGGGGGCCGGCGTCGAGACCTTCGACACCAAATCCGCAAAGCGGTAGACCCGGTCGTCGAGCCAGCGGTCCGGCGCACCGACCGTGATCAGCGCCCGCAAGTCCGGCAGATCGGGGAGGAGCTCGTGGTACAGCCCCAGGTAGTCGGCGCCCTCGAATGCCTCCGCCACCACGACGGCGCGTACTTCGGCGTGCCGCAGCTGGTACTTGAGCTCGTGGTGGCTGAGCGAGGGATCGAGCGGAACCAACACGACGCCGCGGTAGGCCGCAGCGAGGAGGGCGACGACCCACTCCGGCCAGTTCGGCAGGTCCACCGCCACCCGCTCGCCGGGCTGCACGCCCAACCCACCAAGCGCACCAGCCAGTGCGAGCGCCTCCCGCTGCACCTGCGCGTAGCTCATCCGGCGTGACCCGTGGACCAGGAACTCGCGATCGGGGTGCGCCTTCGCCACTCGAGCGAACAGCGCCGCCAGATGATCTGTCACCACGTCTGCCACATCCCTCACGGCGTTCAGAGTCGTTCAAAATAAACAACTTGCAGTGCAATGGCTACTGTATCCCCTCCTAGGCTTGACACCGCTACGCGCTTGTACCAGTGTATTATAACATTAATACACAGCGCCACTGTGTTCGACCAGCTCGACCCCCGGAGCCCCACCCCGCTGTATGCCCAAATTGCCAATCGCCTCAGGGTGGCGATTGCGGCGGGCGAACTGCAACCCACCGCAGCGCTGCCTTCGGTGCGGCAACTCGCGACGAAACTGCGGGTCAACCCGGCGACGGTCGTCCAGGCCTATCGGGACCTCGAGGCGGAGGGATTCGTGGAGATGCGACAGGGCGCAGGCACGTTCGTGCGGGAAGTCCCTCCCCAGACTCGGGCCCGCGAGCGGGCGAGTCAAGCTGCTGCACTCGTGCGGAAGCTGCTCGCCGAAGCGGGACGCCTCGGCGTGTCGCTCCAGGAGCTGCAGGCCGCCATCGCCGAGGAGATCGGAGTGGGGACGTCATGAATGGCGCGATCGAGATCCAGCAGTTGTACTATCGCGCGGGGAAGACCTTCGAGATCAAGAACCTGGACCTGCACGTCGCCCGCGGCTCGATCTACGGTTTCCTCGGCCCCAACGGCTCCGGCAAGACCACGACGATCCGGCTCGTGCTGGGACTGCTCCGCCCGCTCGCGGGTCGCGTGACTGTGCTTGGTCGCGACATTCTCCGCGAGGCGCCCCGCGTCCTCGAGCACGTCGGGTACGTGCCCGAGCAGCCGCATCTCGATCCCACGCTCACCGTACGCGAGACGCTCCGCTTCCAGGCCGCGTTCTATACCACCTGGGATTGGCCGTGCGCGGAGCAGCTGATCCGGCAGTTCGAGCTCGACGAGCGCGGGACGTTCGGCCGCCTGTCAAAGGGCCAGAAGGGGAAGGTGATGACGCTCCTCGCCCTGGCCCAGCGGCCGGAGCTGCTCGTGCTGGATGAGCCGACCGACGGGCTCGACCCCGTGGTGCGGCGCCAGATGTTGTCCGCACTGCTCGACTACGTCTCGCAGCGGCAGGCGACCGTGTTCATCTCCAGCCACCTCGTGCACGAGCTGGAGCGCATCTGCGACTGGATCGGGGTCATGGACAACGGCCGACTGGTCATTGAGCTGCCGATGGAGCGCTTCAAGAACGGTATCAAGCGCCTCCGCGTCGCCGGCGCGCCCCCGGGTATCGCGAGCCCGCCATTCGCGCTGCTCGCGCGGGAGCACCAGAACGGGGCTCTTGAAACGTGGATCGTCCGGGAGTGGGAGCCCGAGATGGCGGAGTACTTCGAGACCATCGGCGCCTCGCTACATGACGTGATCGACCTGGATCTCGAGGAGGGATTCGTGGAGCTGCTTCGTACGTTCCGACGCCCTCGGAGCTAGGAGCCCGACATGTTTCGCGCGATCCTGTACAGCCAATGGAAGTGGTCCCGCCTGATCGTCGTGCTCGGCACGGTGGCGGGGTTCGCCCTCCCGATCCTCTCGGTACAAGGCGCCGCGGGCACCGACCGCGGCCCGTTGCCGGTCGGCGACCTGCTGCGCGCGGTGCAGGCCTGGGGAACGCTCTATCCCGTGCTCGCGGGCGTGCTCGGTCTCCTGGTGGCGATCGTCACGTGGGCGCCGGATCACCGCGGGCGACATGTGCACGCTCTCTCGCTCCCCCTGCCCCGTTGGCGCTACGTCCTCCTCCGGTTCGGCGCCGGCGCGGTCCTCCTCGCGGCGCCGATACTGGCCGTGCTGGTCGGTGCGTTGCTCGCGACCGGGAGCGCGACGATCCCGCCGGGCCTTCAGGGATACCCGCTCGCGCTCGGCGTCCGATTCGCCCTGGCCGTCCTCGTCGCCTACGCCGTCTTCTTCGCCGTTTCCGCCGGCACCGCGCGGACGGCCGGGATCATCCTCGGGCTCATCGGCAGCGTCATCCTGGTGCAAATCCTCGCAAACGTCGCGAACATCGAGCTGCACCTCTTCGACGGGCTCCAGATCGCGGTTCTCAACTGGCCCGGTCCGCTCGCCATCTTCACGGGCCGCTGGATGCTGATTGATGTGTAGAAGCCACTGGTTGCTGCTACTGCTCAGTCTCGAATACTCACCGGCGCTTCACGGGCAAGATCTGCCGCACCTCCAGGCCCGCGCCGACAGCCTGGCCCGGGAGTGGCGCCGCGCAAACGCCATCGCCGACGCGGTCGACAGCCTCGAGCGGGAGCGGGCGCTCGCGGGACGAGACACGATCCGCGTGGGAGCGCTGACGATCATCACCAACCCTTCGCCGCTGCCGCTGCGTCTGGCCGCGGCCCGCGCCTGGCGGGTGATCGACAGCCTGTACGGGAGCGAAGCGCAAACGCTCGCCCGGCGGCCGTACGTCATCATCGCCGTGGATCCCGACACGACGATCCAGCGACCCGTGTCTCGCAGCGGCATCCCGGTGCCCTGGGACCTCGACGTCAGGTCGCTCACCCTCCTGCTGCTGACGAGTGTCCCGATCGCCCCGCCCGACATGACCCTGCGGAACTGGCTCGGAGGCGG
>DASPXO010000166.1:0-15505 GCA_035637235.1 Gemmatimonadales bacterium
TACAACGGCCGTGCGTTGCAAAGGAGAATCGCCATGGCAGATCGGAAGATCATCGCGGTTATCGGAGCAACCGGCGCGCAAGGTGGAGGCCTGGTGCGCGCCATGATGGCCGACAAGACCAGCTCGTTCAGGCCCCGCGCGCTCACACGGAACATCAACTCCGAGAAGGCGAAGGCGCTTGCAGCCGCGGGTGCGGAGGTCGTCGCGGCGGATGCCGACGAGCCCGGGACCGTTGATCGGGCGTTCGCGGGAGCCTACGGCGCCTTCTGTGTCACGAATTTCTGGGAGCATTTCTCTCCCGAGCGGGAGCTGACGCAGGCCGGCAACCTGGCGCGAGCGGCGAAGACCGCCGAGCTCGAGCACGTGATCTGGTCGACCCTCGAGGACACGCGCAAGTGGGTGCCGCTCGACGACGACCGGATGCCCACGCTGATGGGCAAGTACAAGGTGCCGCACTTCGATGCCAAGGGCGAAGCCGACCAGATCTTCCGCGACCTCGGCGTACCGACCACGTTCCTGCTGACATCCTTCTACTGGGACAACCTGATCTACTTCGGCGCGGGCCCCAAGCGGGGAGCGGACGGCAAGCTGGCGATCACCTTCCCGCTGGATCAGAAGAAACTTCCGGCCATCGCGGTCGAAGACATCGGCAAGTGCGCGTACGGAATCTTCAAGCGTGGGCGTGAGTTCAGCGGCAAGACGGTCGCCATCGCCGGCGAGCACCTCTCGGGCGCGGACATGGCGGCCGCCCTCACGCGGGCGCTCGGTCAAGAGGTGCGGTACAACGCCGTCGCGCCCGAGGTCTACCGCGGCTTCGGCTTTCCCGGTGCCGCCGACCTGGGCAACATGTTTCAGTTCAAGCGCGACTTCAACGATTACTATCGCAAGGTGCGGGACGTCGATTTCGCGCGGGCACTCAACCCGGAGCTGCAAACCTTCGAGGGGTGGCTGGCCCGGCACAAGGACCAGATTCCGCTCGAATAGCCGGCGCTCCGCGCACATCCACGGCGGCAGGGAGCGGCGGGGCGAGGCGCTCTTGCGCACCAGCTCCCGCTGGGGGGATATAGGGCCCGTTCGTTCGACTGCCGCCGTCGCCGCCCTCTCGCAACGCAGACATTCCCTGGGTAGTCTTTGGCGACCACATCCACCCGCGGCCGAGAGGCGTGAGATGCACTATGGGGCGCCGACCGTTGGCTGACACGAGGGCTGTTGCGGCTGCGACGTCGCTGGTCCTCACATTGGGTGTCGTCTGCTGCGCGGCGCCCGGGCTCGCCCAGCAGCCGGATTCCGCCGTCCAGCGGCGGGATACCAGCGTGTCCGCCGAGGTGTTGAAGCAGCTGAGCATCGAACAACTGATGAACCTGGAGGTCACCTCCGTTTCGAAGCGCGCCGAGCGATTGTCGCAGACCGCCTCGGCGATCCAGGTGATCACGCGGGAGGACATTCGTCGCTCCGGCGCGTCGAGCCTCCCCGAGGCGTTGCGCCTCGCCGGCAACCTGCAGGTCGCGCAGGTCGATTCCCGCCAATGGGCCATCAGCGCGCGCGGATTCAATAGCACCACCGCCAACAAACTCCTGGTCCTCATCGATGGGCGCACGGTCTACACGCCGTTGTTCTCCGGCGTGTTCTGGGAGGTGCAGGAGGTGCCGCTCGTGGACATCGACCGGATTGAAGTCATCAGCGGGCCCGGCGCGACGTTGTGGGGGGCCAACGCCGTCAACGGCGTGATCAACGTCATCACGAAGAACGCCAAAGACACGCAAGGGTTTCTCCTGTCGGGTGGCGGGGGCACGGAGCTGCGCGGCTTCGGCACCGCCCGCTACGGCGGGGCGCTGGGCTCGAGCGTCCGCTATCGGATCTACGGCAGGGGCTTTGCTCGCGATGAGACGGATTCGTCCAGCGGCCAGGGTGCCACGGATGATTGGCACTTCTGGCAGGGCGGCTTTCGGGTCGACTGGGACCAGTCGACGACCAGCCGCTTCGCCCTGCAGGGCGATCTGTACGATGGCCGCATCGCTCAGCCCAACGCCGACGACGTCGCCGTCAGCGGCGGCAACGTGATGGCGAAGTGGTCACGGACGATCTCCGAAACGTCGCATCTCACGGCCCATCTGTACTATGACCGGACCCACCGGGACATTCCGGACACCTCTGGCGAACATCTCGACATCTTCGACGACACCTACGACGTCGAGCTCCAGCACCAAGCACGGCTTGGTGCCCGCCACGACGTGGTCTGGGGACTCGGTTACCGGCTGATCAACGATCACGTCGGCAACACGCCAGCCCTGGCCTTCTTACCGGCTCACGTGGCGCGACAGTGGTTCACTGGATTCGTCCAGGACGAGATCGCGCTCGTCCGCGAGCGGTTGCACGTGTCCCTCGGCACGAAAGTCGAGCACAATGACTATACCGGCGTCGAGATCCAGCCCAGCGGCAGAGTGAATTGGACGGTCAGTCCGTCCACGACGCTGTGGGCGGCGGTGTCCCGGGCCGTCAGAACGCCCTCGCGCATCGATCGGGAGTTCTTCGCCCCCGGCCAGCCGCCCCATCTCCTCGCCGGCGGCCCGAACTTCCACTCCGAGGAAGAGCTGGCCTATGAGCTGGGATACCGCCACCAGCACGGGGACCTTGCTCTCTCCGTGGCGACGTTCTACAGCCGCTACCACGGACTCCGCAGCCTGGAGCGGGTCAACCCGCCTGCTCCCTTCCCCCTTGTCATCGGGAACGGGCAGGATGGCGAGTCCTTCGGGGCGGAGCTCACGGCCGAGTACTGGGTCACACAACGGTGGCGGTTGAGCGCCGGCTACACCGAGCTGCGCAACCACATCTGGCCCAACCCCGGCAGCACCGATGCGTCCCGGGGCAGCGCGGAATCGCACACTCCCGATCGCCAGTTCTTCCTGCATTCGTCGGTCGATCTGCCCGCCCGGGTGAGACTCGACGCGCGGTTCCGTGCGATCGATGACATCGCCAACCAGCAGGTCCCGGGTTACGCCGAGCTGAACGCCAGGCTCACCTGGCAGCCGACGTCAAAGCTCGATCTGTCGGTCGTCGGTCAGAGTCTGCTCCATCGCCGTCACGCGGAGTTTGGCACACCTCCCACGCGTCGGGAAATCGAGCGTGGCGTGTATGGCGTGGTCGAATGGCGCTTCTGAGCGCGATGGTCGCCGGCGCGAGTCGGTCGCGCGGTGCACGGCGGATGGCGGGCGCGTGGATCGTCGCGTCCGCTCTGGTGCTCTGCGCGGGACCCGGGTTGTCGGCGCAAACCGCGCGGGCCTCGGAGTATCAGGTGAAGGCCGTGTTCCTGTTCAACTTCGCGCAATTCGTCGATTGGCCGGCCGAAGCCTTTCCCGGCTCCGACACGCCGGTGGTGATCGGCGTGCTCGGGGATGATCCGTTCGGGGGTGTTTTGGACCAGACGGTGCGCGATGAGCGCCTGAGAGGGCGGCCATTCCAAGTTCGGCGCTACCAGAGCGTGGACGAGATCAAGATCTGCCACATCTTGTTCATCGGTCGCTCCGACGCGGACCGGCCGGCGGGCATTCTGGCGGGCCTCAAGCACCGGCCGATCCTCACGGTGAGTGACGCCGACGGATTTGCCGAGCGTGGAGGCACGATTCGCTTCGTAACCGACCGGAGCCGCATCCGGCTCCAGATCAACCTCGAGGCGGCGGAGGCGGCCCACCTGACCATCAGCTCCAAGCTGCTGCGGCTGGCCGAGGTCATCACCCCCGCGGGGCATTGAGATGCCGCTGCGCGACTGGCCGATCAAGCGGAAGCTGACGGCCATGCTCCTCCTGATCAGCGGCTTGGTGCTGCTGCTGACGTCCGCGGCGTTTGTGACGTACGAGGTCGCGACGTTCTGGCAGACGACATCGAAGAACCTGTCCACGTTGGGGCGCGTCATCGCCGCGAACAGCACCGCCTCGTTGGCTTTCGCCAACGAAGCCGACGCGAGGGAAATCCTGTCCGCGCTGAGAGCCGAGCCGCATGTCGTGGCGGCGGGCCTGTACGACGCGGACGGCCGGTTGTTCGCGCGCTATCCGGGGGACCTCCCCGGCGACAGTCTTCCGGCCGGACCAGAGAGAGACGGCTACCGCTTCGCGCACGGGTATTTGATCGGCGTCGAGCCGGTAGCGGAGGTGGGGAGTGAGCGTCTGGGCACGTTGTACTTGAAGTCCAACCTGAAGGCCGTGGCCCGCACCTTGCGCCTTTCGGCCGCCATCGCCGCGGGGGTGATGGCGATCTCGTTGCTGACTGCTTACGTCCTGGCCGCGGTCCTGCAGGGACGGATCTCGCAACCCATTCTCGCCCTGGCGGAAACCGCCAGGGCGGTCTCCACCCGGCAGGACTACTCCGTGCGGGCGCCCAAGGTCAGCGAGGACGAATTGGGCGTGCTGACCGACGCATTCAACCAGATGCTCGGCCGGATCGAGGCGAGCAAGGAGGAGCTGCGGCGCTACGCCACGGAGCTCGAGCAACGGGTGGCCGAGCGCACGCATGAGCTCGAGCAGCGCAATGAGGCGCTGCGGCGCAACGCGGCGGAGCTCCTCGCCGCCAATCAGGAGCTCGACGCGTTCGCCTACTCGGTGTCGCACGACCTGCGCGCGCCGCTGCGCAGCATCGACGGATTCAGCCAGGTGCTGCTGGAAGACTCCGGCGCGCAGCTGGACGAGGCCGGGCGGGGCGCCCTGCACCGCGTGCGCGCCGCCAGCCAGCGGATGGCCACGCTCATCGACGACCTGTTGAGACTTGCTCGCGTCACCCGTGCGGAGATGCGGACCGAGGTCGTGGACTTGAGCGGCATGGCGCGGGACATCGCCGCCGAGCTTCAACGGACCACGCCGGCACGGCAGGCGGAATTCGCCATTGCCCCGGGGCTCACGGCGCGGGGAGATCCGCGCTTGCTGCGGGTGGCCTTCGAGAACCTCCTCAGCAACAGCTGGAAGTACACGGCGAAGCAGCCGCGGCCGCGGATCGAATTCGGATCCGTCGAAGTGGACGGAACGCACGCGTTCCTGGTTCGGGACAACGGCGCCGGCTTCGACATGAAGTACGCGGACAAGCTGTTCGGCGTGTTCCAGCGACTGCACTCCGCGGCGGAGTTCGAAGGCACCGGCATCGGCCTCGCGACGGTCCGCCGCATCATCACCCGGCACGGCGGCCGCATCTGGGCCGACGGCGCCGTCGATCGGGGAGCGACGTTCTACTTCACCCTGTGATGGCCCGCTCCGCGGGTCCGGAGGCCGTGTGAACGCGGGAAAGATCCTGCTGGTGGAAGACAACCCCGACGACGTCGCTTTGACGACGCGGGCGCTCAAGAGTCACAACATCATGAACGATGTGGTCGTGGCGCACGACGGGGTACAGGCGATCGAGTATCTGTTCGGCACGGAGGGTCGCCCCGCGTCGGACGAGCTGCCGGCGGTCGTGCTCCTCGATCTGAAACTGCCGAAGCTCAACGGGATGGAGGTGCTCCAGCGCATCCGGGCCGACGGGCGCACCCGGCTCTTGCCGGTCGTGATCCTCACCTCCTCCGACGAGGAGCGCGACATCATCGAGGGTTACACCCTCGGCGCCAACAGCTACGTGCGCAAGCCGGTGAACTTCGTGGAATTCACCGAGGCGGCCAAGCAACTCGGGCTCTACTGGTTGCTCATGAACCAGGCGCCACCGCAGCCGCGGCGGTGACATGAATGCCATCCTTGCCGAGTGCGGCGAGATTGCTCGGTTTTGCGCCACAACTGTCTCCAAACTGGTGCACCCTGGCGAGCATCCCAAGCCGGACGTCCTCGCCTAACCCCTTGCGGGGAATCGAGGTGTGCTGGCCCCCGAAACGGGGCACGGCGGCTGCAGCATGAGAGTCCTGCCCTAAGTCGGAGGTGGTTTATGGAAGCCCGCATCACCGAGCAGTCGCAGTTGTTCAGGCTCAGGCAGCGCATGGAAGAAGCGCAGGTCTCGCACGGCCAGCAGTTCAGGGCCGACCTGCCCAATGTCAGGATTAGCGCGCTGGCGGGAAGCGCGGACGGTCAGGCCCTGTTTTGCATCATGGGCCCGCTTCGGGTGAGGGAAGTCCTGAGTCCCGGGGACGGCCTCCCCTTGCCGGCCGACGTGCGACTGGAGGGCCTCAACGTTCCTGTCGCAGGGCCGTACGACATCGTCAACGCCCTGGTCTCTTCGAACGGAGACATCCGGCTCGTCGTGGACGACAGGACGTCGGTCCTTCCCGCGGCCGAACGGGCACCTGAGCTGTTCCTGTAGACGGTCGTAGGTCAGCGAAGGGTGCGGGGGTGGGACATGCCCCTGCACCCTTCGTCTGACGGTCTCGCTCCCCCGCGTGGAAACATCCCCTCCGGCACGGATTTGATTGCGACGGTCGGCCTAGCGTAGCTTAGTGTACCGCCGGGATCGACCTGGAGACCCTCCGTGCCCCTCACGGCGAAGCTGTCAAAAGAGTTCTACGACAAATTTGGAACGGGTCCTGGCACGCCTTGGTGTCGTCGAAGGCCGGTTCGGCACGCTCGAGGGTCGGCTCGTGCGGTGGATGTTTCTGTTGTGGGTCGCGAGCTTGGGTACGTCCATCGCGCTCATCGAGCTCACTCGCTGAGGCGTGATGGAATGAGGTCGGCCTCTACCGGAGATCACGCCATGACGCCGCTCACCCTAGGGACGCTCGTCGTCGCTGCCCTGCCGGGGCTGCGAGCGCCCGCAGACACCGTTCCGCTGTACGACAACCTCGGCAACCATCATCACGCGGTCACGACCAGAGTCCCGTCCGCGCAACAGTATTTCGATCAGGGGTTGCGCCTGGTCTTCGGGTTCAATCACGGCGAGGCGATCCGGGCGTTCAACGAAGGCGTGCGCCTCGACCCGAGCTGCGCGATGTGCTACTGGGGCGCGGCGCTGGCTTACGGCCCCCACGTCAACGCGCCGATGGACTCGGCGAGCGGCGTCGCCGCCTACGCCGCCGCCCAGCAGGCGCTCAAGCGGGTGTCACGGGTGAGCCCGCCGGAGCAGGCCTACATCCGCGCGGTCGCGAAGCGGTACGCCCGGGTGCCGACCACCACCAGCCGCGCCGCGCTCGACTCCGCGTACGCGCGCGCCATGGCCGAGGTAGTGCAGAAGTATCCCGACGATCTCGACGCGGCGACGCTGTACGCGGAAGCGCTGATGGACCTGCGCCCGTGGAACTACTGGCAGCAGCCGTCGGGCGAGCCGTATCCCGGCACGCTCGAGATCGTGTCCCAGCTCGAGCGCGTGTTGCGGGGGAACCCCGACCACCCCGGCGCCTGCCACTACTACATCCACGCCGTCGAGGCCGTGCAGCCGGAGAAGGCCGTCGCCTGCGCCGAGCGGCTGGCGGCCCTGATGCCGGGCGACGGGCACATCGTGCACATGCCGGCGCACATCTACATCCGGGTGGGACGCTACGCCGACGCGATCGCGAGCAACGTCCACGCGGTGCACACGGACGAAGCCTACATCGAGGACCAGCGCCCGTCGGGCGTCTACCCGCTCGGCTACTACCCGCACAACCTGCACTTCCTGTCGTTCGCGGCGACCATGGCCGGCCAGAGCGCGACCGCGATCGACGCGGCGCGCAGGCTCCTGGCCAAGACGAACATGCAGGCCGCGGCCCAGGTCCCGCCGCTGCAACCCTTCGTGTCGTTCCTCGACGTGACGCTGGCGACGTTCGGCCGCTGGGACGACGTGCTGGCGCAGCCGCTGCCGCCGGCCGACATCCCGTACGCCGTCGGCATGGCGCACTACGCGCGGGGCGTGGCCTTCGCTGCGACGGGCAAGCCGACCGAGGCGCAGGCCGAGCTGGACGCGCTGACGCCGATCGCGGCCGCGGCGACGCCGGACAACAAGACGGTGTTCGACATCGCGACGCACGCGCTCCTGGGTGAGATCGCCTCGCGTCAAGGCAAGCTCGACGAGGCGGCGACTCACTTCAAGGCGGCGATGGCGCTCGAGGATGGGCTGCTCTACTTCGAGCCGCCCACCTGGTATTACCCGATTCGTCACTCGCTCGGCGCGGTGTTGCTGCGCGCCGGGCGCGCGGCCGAGGCCGAGCAACTGTATCGTGAGGACCTGCGCCGCTTCCCGGAAAACGGCTGGGCGCTGTTCGGCTTGCTCTCGGCTCTGCGGGCCCAGGGGAAGACCGCGGAAGCCGACGCGGTAGAGGCCCGCTTCCGCAAGGCGTGGGGGACGGCGGACGTCACGCTGACGGCGTCCAGGTTCTAGCGGGACTTTCGCGGCGCTGCGCGAACGCTCGGGGCTCCGGCGAGGTCTTCCATGCACCTCCTGCTCCTGCCGGCACTGCTGGCCGCCCAGCAGCTCTCGAGTCGTCCGGCCGTCCAGGCGCCTGACTCCACCCTCCGCACCCGCGTAGCGGCGTGGCGCGCCGGACGCGAGGCGGACATCGTCCGGGAATTCGCGGACCTTCTCGCAATCCCCAATCTCGCGGCCGACTCGGTCAACATCCGCCGCAATGCGGAGGTGATCGTCCGGATGCTCGAGCGGCGCGGGGTGAAGGCCCGCCTCCTGGAGGCGCCGGGCTCACCGCCCGCCGTCTTCGGCGAGTTGGCCTCACCGGGCGCCACGCGCACCGTCATCCTCTACGCGCATTACGACGGCCAGCCGGTGGATACCGCCCGCTGGGCGACGCCGCCCTGGCGGCCCGTCCTGCGCGACAAGGCCCTCCCCGATGGTGGCCGGGAGATCCCCTTCCCAAGGGAGGGGGGAGCAGCGCGGTTCGATCCAGAGTGGCGGATCTATGCCCGCTCCGCCGGGGACGACAAGGTCTCGATAATCGCGATCCTCGGGGCGCTCGACGCGCTCCGCGCCCTCGGCGTCCGCCCCTCGGTGAATCTCAAGCTCTTCTTCGAGGGCGAGGAGGAGGCGGGCTCCGAGCATCTCCGGGACATGCTCACCCGGCATGCCGCCCTGCTCGCGGCCAACCTCTTCCTGGTCGGCGACGGCCCGGTGCACCAGACCCGGCGCCCGCAGCTCACCTTCGGGGTGCGCGGGGTGATGGGCCTCCAGCTCACCGTGTACGGCGCGATCCGGCCGCTCCACAGCGGCCATTACGGCAACTGGGCCCCGAATCCGAACGTCATGCTGGTGCGCCTCCTCGCGAGCATGCGGGACGACGAGGGGAAGATCCTGATCGACCACTTCTCCGACGACGTCCGGCCGCTGACGGCCGCGGATCGAGCCGCGCTTGCCACGCTGCCGCCCGTGGAGGACCAGCTCGAGGGCGAGCTCCGGCTCGGCCGGAGCGAAGGAGCCCCCGCGCTCCTGGCCGAGCAGCTGCTCAAGCCCGGTCTCAACGTGAGCGGCATCTCGGGAGGGCGAACCGGCTCCACGGCCGCGAATGTGATCGTCCCTGAGGCGAGCGCCTACCTCGACTTCCGGCTGGTGCTGGATCAGCGGCCCGAGCGGGTCCGCGAGCTGGTGGAGGATTACATCCGGCGGCAGGGGTTCTTCATCGTCCGGGCCGATCCCGATTCGGCTACGCGGAGGTCCCATCCGCGGATTCTAAAGCTGCTCTGGAGCGACGGGTACCCCGCCTCACGCACCCCGCTCGACCTGCCGGTGTCTCGCGCCATGGTGGCCGCGGCGCGTTCGGCGCTCGACCAGCCCATCATCACGGTGCCCGCCATCGGCGGGAGCTTCGGGCAGTACGTCTTTCAGGAAGTGCTCCACGTGCCGATCGTCGGAACGCCGATCGCCAACCACGACGACAACCAGCACGCCGAGAACGAGAACCTGCGGATCCGGAACCTGTGGGACGGGATCGAGCTCTACGCGGGACTTCTGGCGCGGCTCGGTCCCGAGTGGCGGGCGGCGGAGCAACCGACGCCATAGGGGTGGTGAACGGTCAACGGTGGGGGTGAGGCGGGCGCTCAGGCGCCGCCGCCCTTGGGATGACCCGGCCAGACCGGGCGCGGGATGCCGGCTTCAACCCGGTAGAAGCCGAGGTCGCGGCCGGCGCGGAGCTTGGCGATGTAGAGGATCTGCCCCGCGTGCATGCCGAAGTGCTCCACTGCGTGATAGATCGCCTGAAGGGTGGTGACGGTGCGGCCCTGCACCACGTGCCGGTCGTTGAGCCGGGCCGGATCGGTCCGCGCCAGCACCGCGTCGGCTTCCAGCACCGCCTCGGTGAGTATCGCCACGAGCGCGTCCCGCGTGAGGGGGTCCCGCCGGGCGAACTCGGCGCCGCGGTCGCGGATGTCGCGTGCCCCAGCGACGCCGCTCACGATCCACTGCCGGATGTTGCCGGCCAGGTGCAGCATCAGGTTGCCCACGCTGTTGGACGCCTCATTGGGGCGCCACCAGGTGTCTTCCTCGCTCAACCGCTCGACGGCGGCCCGGATCTTGGGCAGGTAATGGCCGGTCAAGTACTCCCGGGACTGGGCGAGGAACGCGGCACCGGTCTCCATCGCGTCTCAGAGCGCGGCCCTGGCGCGTTCCGGGGTCTTCCAGAGGTCGATCGGCTTCGCGATGCCTTTCGGGCGGAAGGGCAGCATGATCTTTCGAGCCAGTCCGGCCGACGCGTAGGCGGCATACAGGACCTCTTGCACCATGCGTCCGGTCTCGCCGTCGGAGATCGGCGTCTCCTTGCCGCGCACACAGCGGGCGAAGTGCCGCATCTCTTGGGGGAACCCGTAGTTCCAATGCTCCTCGAACACTGGGTAGCTCCAGGCCCTGGTCGTCGCGGCTTTTTCGACCGCGTAGCCGAACCCCACCTCCGAGTACGTCGGGAGCGCGTTGCCCATGAGCAGGTCGGCGTAGGTCTGCCCCTTGTCGCCGAACACCTCGATGCAGTCGTCCATCCCGCCGGGCCGGTTCCAGCTGCTCTCGACCATCCCGACGGCGCCGTTCTCGAATTCGATGAGCGTGACCGCTTCGTCGTCGCCCTGCGTGCGCCCTTGGTGCACCTGCGTCGCCATCTGCGAGTAGACGCTCTTGATTTTCGGTTTGCCGAGGAACCACCAGCAGAAGGCGATGCCGTGGCACCCCAGGTCCATGACGGCGCCGCCGCCCGACTGCTCCACGTCCCAAAACCACTCCGAGTGCGGACCCGAGTGTTTCTCGCCCTGCTTCACCAGGTGCACGCGGCCAAACGCACCTTCGTCCGCCAGCTGCTTCGCCTTCACGTATTTCGGCGCGAAGAACAGCTCTTCGGCGTAGAGGAGCAGCACGCCCGCCTTGCGGCACGCGTCGATCATCGCGTCGGCTTCCTCCATCGTCAGGCACAGCGGCTTCTCGCACACCACGTGCTTGCCGGCCGTGGCGCCGTCGATCGCGATCTGCGCGTGCAGCCGATTGGGCGCCGTGATCGAGATCATCTCGACTTCAGGATCGCGCAGCAGTTCGCGGTAGTCGGTATACGCGCGCCGGATGCCGTGTCGCTTCGCGAAGCCTGCCGCGTGTCCGTTGGTCGGCGAGGCCACGGCGACGACCTCGCCTTCCTCCGGCATGGCTTTCACGGCCCCCGCGATGCAATCCGCCTGAAAGCGCGAGCCGATGATCCCGATCTTCACTCTCGACGATTGCATTCGTTCCTGCCGTGTGATCGAGGCCAGAGCTCTACCAGCCAATGACAAAGCGGTCATGGTACGTGCGTGCGCGGAGCTTGAACAAGGCGCCAGATGCGAACGCACCTGGTCGTCGCGCCGCGCGTAGCGCGGCCAACCGACGCTCGGCGGATCGACACGGAGGCCGGATCGCGCTCGAGCCCCACGCTGCGGCGAGAAGTCGCCTATTCCGGCCAGCTACAGCACCGAACCCCGACGTGGATCCAACCTCCCTGCGTTTCGAAGAAGGCGAGCGTCTGATCCTCCGAGACGAGCGTCAACAGCACGAGGTCGCGCCGGGGGCGCGGCACGCCCCACCGGCCGCGGCTGCGGAACTCTCGTGCTCCGGTCCAGTCGAAGTATTCACGTGGGGCGGCCCCGGCGAGCCAGCTCCACTCGTTTCCCGTGAGCCGAGCGAGCTCGATGATCTTCACCGGCGGACCGAGCACCACGACCAGCAGCCGCCAGTGGTCCGACATCGCGCAGATCACCGCCCACTGCGGCGCAGCGGCATCCACGAAGTGGCCGTCGACGGCTTGGTCCCAGTCGTTCATCACGTCCGGCCCCCGTCGGCAGCCTTCATGCGCAAGGGTGAGCCGGAGCTCGTTCGGGACCTGCGGCGTCGGCTTCCAGCGTTCCAGGCCCAGCGCACGTCGTTCCAGCGAGGCGACGCAGGCAGGGCGTAACCGCCGATCGACTGCGGTGAACGGCGGGTGCTGGGCCACGTCCGGATGCGACCCCAACCACCCTAACACGCGGGTCACGCCCGGGCGGCAATCGCGCTCCCACTCCTCTTTGGTCGGCAGCATCGCGAGGAACTGCCGGTACGCGTCGAGCGACGGCATTTCGGCCAGGATCTCGGGAGGAACGTCGAAGGTGGGCCGGCCGTCGATCCAGAGGCTGTCCGGTCTGAGGATCGCCCTGAACACGTACCGACTGCCGCTGGTCAGGGAATCGCGCTTCAGGACCCGATCGCAGGAGTCGCCTATTTGGGCCCAGCGCACGACGACCGCCGTCGGATCCGATCCGACGAGGTTCGCACCCGGGCCGTCGGCTTCCTCGACCCTCAGGCGGACCGCCGGCTGAGCAGGCCGCAGCGTATCGCGCGACCGACTCGTCAAGACTGTGGCCAGGATGCGCGTGTCATTGCCCGATCGCAGAAATGCGGGCGTCGTCTCGAACATCACACACTGTCCCGAAGCCGATCCGATGGCTCCAACCAGCGCCAAGAGAACGGTGACCATCGCCCGCAGTCCCAGTCGACCGTTTCTCGAACCTGAGGCGCCAAAACTCATCGTCAGGTAGGCCGATCAGTACACTCGGCGCACCGCTCTCCCTCAAGCGCTTGCATCATTGTGCGGTCAGTCAGCGGAGAGGTAGCGCAATACCTACGTTGAGCGCGACATCATGCTGCACCGGCGTGCGCGTTGTGTCCCCAGGAGGAAGCCGCTCCATCGCTGCGCGATAGATCGCATCTTCGACGCCAAATCGCAAGCGAATGCGGCCGAGCGTGCGGGTGACGTCTACAGCGATGGTTCCGCCGCTAGAAGTCTGCTTGGCCAGACGGATCTCAGGGCTTCCGCCATCGTAGGCAGACCCTGCAATGTGGACCAGTGCTGGCCCAGCTCCCAATCGCACGTTTGTTCCTCCGCTCCGCGCTCGCCCCACAAGGCGGAGGGTCAGGACCGAGAGAGCGGCGCGACGGCCCGCCGGCGCGGGCAGAAATGGGTCGATGACGAAGGGAGAGGACCCGGATCGATCGCAGAATCGGAGGCCACCGGCGAGATCCAGCCCAACATGTGGCAGCGGCCACGCAGTGACAGTCGCGCCGAGGGATAGGCCGGCCTCGTGATGTCCCTCGTAATGGTCTACACGAAACCCGGTTGATGTCGGCCGGAGGACGGCGCGTTCGAACTGCTCCACGGTCGGCAGGAAGTATCCAGCGTGAAGCCCGACTTCGAGCCACTGAGCCGCCGCCGTCGTGGGGGCGAACAGAAGGACGCAGACGTGAATGAGCGTGCGTAACGTGGACTGCGTCATTGATCGCCGGTAGTCCCTTATGCCGCATGAAGTGGGTGGTGCCGCCGTCCAGCTAGAGCGTTCACAGCCCCCCAGCTTTGAGCGCTCGGTAGGCGCCATGGCTTCGCTCCAGCGAGGCCCCTCTACGTCACCGCGGTGCTGAACCGCAGCCTGTTCCCGTCAGGATCGACGACCGTTATCTCACGGGCGTGCCACTCCGTGTCGCCTGGCAGCTCCGCCGGCGTGATGCCGCGGCGACCAATCTCGTGAAACACCGCGTCGACGTCGTCCACGACGAAGTACGCAGCGCCGCCCACCTCGCAATTGCCCGCGTGCTCCGTGACAAAGAGCGACAGGCCATCACGCGTGAGCTGCGCGAAGACCGGCACGCCGGGCTCAAACTGGTGCTCCCAATCGACGTTGAAACCAAGGCCATCCACGTAGAAGGCGCGCGTGCGCTTCCAGTTGGTCATCCGCAATTGGGGGAAGACTCGCTGACTCATCGTCGCCTCCGGGCTGGCGCTAATGGGTTAGGCGGCTCCGCCGCAGGCAGCGGCTGGCGCGGTTCGTTGGCGAGCTCGCTTTCTCAAGGCCAGCCGGCGCCCGGTGCGGGTGCTCGCAGGGTTCGTACCTGGCCCGTTCGTGCCCGGTCGGCCGTGCTCTGAAGACCACGCCACTCCCGGACCACCATGAACAGCGTTCTCCCGTCCACGCCTCCGAGCATGCAGGCGAAACAGCCAAGGTCCAGGGCGACCGCCTGCAGCACGTCGCCGCCTTCGCGGACGCGCACGCAGCGCTTGTTCGGGACGTCCGCGTACCAGACCGCGCCTTCCGCGTCCATGCAGATGCCGTCGGGGACGCCGTCACGGAGATCGGCCCACACCCGCCGGTTGGAGAGGCTGCCTTCGGGTGCGATGTCGAACGCGGTGAGGCGCTTGCCGTAGGACTCGGCGACGATCAGCGTGGAGTTGTCGGGCGTCACGGCCATGCCGTTCGGGAAAGCGATGCCATCGGCCACCTGTCGCGCCGAGCCATCGGGAGTGACGAGCGCGACGATTCCCGGGGCGAACTTCTCACCGGCCATGAGGTTAAAGCCGCCGCCGTTGACGTACGCGTTGCCGCGGCCATCCACGACGATCTCGTTGAAGCCCAAGTGCGAGAGGCCGGTCAGGTCGGCATGGGTCACCAGCGAGCCGTCGGTCTCCCTGCGCAGGAGCAGCCGATCGCTCGCCGAGACGATGAGCAGGCGCCCATCCGGCAGCCAGTCGATGCAGATGGGCTGAAATGACGGAAAGCGCAGCTGGACCATGACCTCGCTCGTGCCTTCGAGATCGACGGCGACGACCTCCTGTGCGCCCCAGTCGGCCAGCCACAGACGGTCATCGTGCCCCCAACGCGGCGACTCGCCGAACATGAGACCCGTCATCAAGGTTCGCAGGTGCAGGTCGGGCACTGCAGACTGCTTCGACGGCATCGCAACCTCCTCGGCGCATTTCGCCGCCTTCTAGCGGATCGCGCCTCAGCTGCGGCGCGATGCGCCGCCGGCGCTCAGGAGCTCAGCATACACCCAGGCCGGTCATTGCACAAACCAACGCCTTCCGCTGCTCAGGCTTGGCGCCGTCGGCTGCAGGCGCTGGTTGAGAGGCTGCCAGGGTCATCCCTTTCGAGACGGTAACAAGCGCGTGGCTTTCGTCACGATGATGGTCTTCCTCGGTCTGAACGGGCGCGATCTTGAGGTGCAGCAGCCCGAGGTGGTCACGCTCATGCTCAGCCTGGCATCGGGCAGGCTCAGCGAACGAGAGCTGGCGGAGTGGCTTGAGGGGCGCCTGCGACGACGTAGATAAGGCGGGCGCTGGTTAGCCCGCCGCCGGTGCAGGAAGCCCCGTCTGATGCGCAGA
>DASPXO010000167.1:0-5025 GCA_035637235.1 Gemmatimonadales bacterium
GCGATCGCGCCTGGCGCCCACACGAGCCCGCTGCCCACGACCGGCAGGATCGCGAACACCATCGTCACCACGCCCCAGAACACGGCGTTCGGGAGCCCGATCACCCCGAACCCCAGACCCACGAGCGTCCCCTGAATCGCGGCGGTGAGGCCCGTGCCGATCAGGGTGGACGTGGTGACGTCGCGGAACCGCTGGCGCAGCTTCTCGGTGTTGTCCGCGGAAAAGGGGATGTACGGCCGGGCCGCGTTCCACGTGTCCTGCGGCCGGAGCAGCAGGTAGAACAGGCCGAACAGCGAGATCGTCAGGTTCAGCGCGAGCCGCGTGGCGGTGCCGATGAGGTTGAACGCCGAGGAGCCGATCCACGTCACGATCTTCGCTCCGAGGTCGGCGAGCCGGGGACCCAGGTCCACGCCGGCCGGCTTCAGCTCGGCGAGCCGCTGGAGGATCGGGCTCCGGACGACGTTGCCCGCGATCTGCTGGGCCTCGTTCACGACCAGGCCCGCGAACGAGACGCCGGGGACGACGATCAGGAAGAGCGCGAGCGCCACGACCAGGCTCGCCGCGAGCTTCTCCTTCAGGTGCCTGGAGAGCCGGCCGTGGACCGGGGCGAAGACGGCGTACAGCACCGGAATCCCGACCAGGCCGGTGGCGTAGGGCGCGAGCGCGATCACCAGCGCGACGCCGAGCAGCAGGACGAGCAGGGCGGCGCGCTGGTGGTTCGTGTCGAGGAACGGCATGGCAGCCGCCGTTACGGCCCGTCGTCCTCGTCGTCGAAGGCGAAACTCGGAGCCGCGCCGGTTCCGCTCACCCGCTCGACGCGCAGCACCCGGCTCAGCGTCTTGCCGTCCACCGTGATGCTCACGAGGTAGTTGCCGCTCGCCACGAGCGGGGCCCCCGTGAGGCCGCGGCCGAAGGCCTGGGCGACGAACGCCAGCCCGAACCCCCCGCCGCCCTGCTGGCCCGGCGGGCGCAGCAGCTGGCCCAGCTGGCCGAAGAAGCTCGGGTCGGCCTCTCCCGCCTGCTCCTCGGAGCCCTCCGGCGACTGGGCGCCGCCGGGAGCCGCGCCCTGGCCGCGCGGTGTCGTTTCACCGGGGCGCTCGAGGAACGGGCCGCCGAAGCGGAGCACGCCTCGCCCGCCTCCCCCTCCCCCTCCGCCACCCCCGCCGAAGCCGAAGCGCTGGGCGAGCCCCTGCACGTCGCCCGCCAGCAGCGCCTGCTTCATAGACCCGAGCATCTGCTCGCTCATCCCCCCTCCCCCTGCCTTGGCAAGCGAGTCGAACACCACCTCGATGCGGCTCACCAGCCGCACGCTGTCCCGCCGCTGCGAGGGGGACAGCGCTTGGGGCGGCGGCTGCTTCCCCTGGAAATTCCAGGCGATCCGGTGCAGCCCGGGCCCGCCGGGGCCGGTCAGCGTGCGGACCGTGTCGCCGCGCACGTCGGTGATCACGATCTTCGTCTGGGTGCGGCGTTCGCCCGTCGTGAGGCGGTAGGCGAGCTCGGCCCCGTACGGCGGGCTGGCGGCGCGGAACGCCTTGTGGCCGCTCGAGCCGCCGGCTCCGACCGGCTCGCCGTACTGATACGCCGTCTTCGGGTCGAACAGGTACGCGCTCGCCGCGATCACGCTGTCCGCCAGCTGCTCGAGCGGCGCGATGTCCACGATCCAGATCGAGCGGCCGTGCGTGCCGGCGATCAGCTCCCGCTCCCGCGGGTGGACCTTCAGGTCGTGGACCGGAACGGTGGGCAGGCCGGTCATGAACTTCTGCCACGACGCGCCCCGGTCGCGCGACACGTAGGCCCCCACGTCCGTCCCCACGAACAGCAGGCTCCGGTTGTAGGGATCCTCGCGGATCACGTGCACGAAGTCGGGGCCGCCCGCCGGCAGGTTGTTCACGATGGACTTGAAGGTCTTCCCGAAATCCGTCGTCACGTACACGTACGGCGTGAAGTCGTTGGTGCGGTGGCCGTCGAACGTCACGTAGAAGCTGGCCGAGTCGAAGTGCGAGGGCTCGATGCGGCTTACCCAGGTGCCGGGCGGCACGCCCGGGAAGCGGCCGGTGAGGTTGTCCCAGGTGCCGCCGTCGTTGCGGCTGAGCCAGACGTTCCCGTCGTCGGTGCCCGCGTACAAGAGGCCCGGGCGGAACGGCGACTCCGCCAGCGCCACGATGGTGCAGTGCGTCTCGGCCCCGGTCACGTCCCGCGTGATGCCGCCGGTGGTCTGCATGCTCACCCGGATCTTCATCGTGTCGCGCGTCGTCAAGTCGGGTGAGATCGGGTAGAGGCTCTCGCCCCGGTTGGTGGACTTCATCACCTTGTTCGAGCCCGCGTAGAACGTCGTCGGCGAGTGCTGCGAGAGGAGAAACGGCGTGCTCCAGTTCCACCGCAGGTTGAGATCGGCCGAGTCGGCGAGCTGGCGGCGGCGCAGGTCGTCGATCCGCCGGCGCTGCGCCTGAGTCTCCGGCTTCGTCGTGTCGGCGCGCTCGATGATGATCGAGTCCTCGAACAGCTGATACAGCGGCCGCCACTGCGGCTTCTGGAGCTGGGTACGCTCGCCCGTCGCCAGGTTCAGGCGCGACATGTTGCCGCCCTGAGACTCCACGTACACGATGCTCGCGTCGGTCGGGTCTTGCGCGGTGTAAAAGCCGTCGCCGCCGCCCACGGTCGCCCAGTCGGCGTTGCTGACGTCTCCCTGGCGGTGGCGGCTGGGCCCGCACCACGACCCGTTGTCCTGGAGCCCGCCGCACACCCGGTACGGGAACCCCATGTCGTAGCTGACGGCGTAGAACTGGCCGATCGGGAAGATGTTGATGAAGTCGTAGTTGCCGCCCTTGTCCCAGGTCTGCGCCACGCCGCCGTCGTTGCCGACGATGAAGTGGCCCGGGTCGTTCGGGTCGATCCACATCGCGTGGTGGTCCACGTGGATCCCCTGGGTCGCGTTGCCGGCCGTCTTCCCGCCGTCACTGGAGAAGTTGACCGGCGTGGAGGACCAGTAGACGCGGTTCGGGTCCTTCGGGTCGACGCGCACCTGGGAGTAGTAGAAGGGACGGACGTCGTTCCCGTTCATCTTGGTCCACGTCGCCCCGCCGTCGTCCGAGCGGTACAGCCCCGAGGGCCGCGCCTGCGCGGGCTTGGACTTGTCCGGCTTGGGATTGGGGGCGGTGTCCGCCTCGACCAGCGCGTACACGACCTTCGGGTCGCTTGGCGCCACGGCGATCCCGATGCGGCCCTTCATCGTTTCGGGGAAGCCGCCGCCCTTCACCTCGGTCCAGGTCTTGCCGCCGTCCGTGGTCTTCCACAGGGCGCTGCCCGGTCCGCCGCTCTTGAGAAAGTACGGCCCGCGCACGCGCTCCCAGCTCGAGGCGAACAGCACGTCCGGGTTCGTCGCGTCCATCGCGATGTCCACGAAGCCGGCGCGGTCGCTGACCAGCTTGACCGGCTGCCACGTCTGGCCGCCGTCCGTGGTCTTGTAGAGCCCGCGCTCGGGATTCGCGGCCCACGGCTGGCCCAGGGCTGCCACGTACACGATGCTCGGGTTGGTTGGGTGCACGACGATGCGGCCGATGGCGCCGCTCTTCTCGAGGCCCGCGAGCTTCCAGCTGAGCCCGCCGTCGGTGGACTTGTAGATGCCGCCGCCCGGGGAGATCGAGTTGCGGGAGTCTTCCTCGCCCGTGCCCGCCCAGACGATCGTCGTGTCGCTCGGCGCGATCGCGAGGGCGCCCATCGAGACCACGCGCTGGTTGTCGAATACCGGCCGGAAGGTGGTGCCGGCGTTGGTCGTCTTCCAGATCCCGCCCGTGGAGGCGGCGACGAAGAAGGTGCGCGACGGGCTCGGGATCCCCGCGATGTCGGTGACGCGCCCGCCCATGTTGGCGGGTCCGACGGGGCGCCAGCGGAAGCCGGCGAGCATGGTGGAGTCGAGCGGCCCGGTGGCTTGGGCGGCCAGGGGTCGGGGCAAGAGCAGTGCGGTCGTGAGCGCGAGGACGGCGAGAACGGCGCGAACGGCCCGGGGGCGTGGGGACATGATGACGGCCTCGGATTTGAGTTGGAAGGTGCCGACGGCGCACCGATAGGAATACGCTCTAGAACGCCGCTGCGTTAGGGGAGGGGGTCGCCGACGATCCACTTCACGGTCTCGCCCGCCGCGAGCGGCGTCTCGGGTTCGACCTGGTTGATCAGGGCGAGCGTGGCGACCGGGACCGGGCTGGGACGCGTGCGGGCGAGCTCCGCGAGCGTCGCGCCCCGGTCCAGCTTCACGATGGCGATGCGCTGCGGTTGCACGTTCAGCGCCGCCCGATCCGTCAGCCGCGCGAAGCTCCCGAGCGCCCGCTCGGCCGGCGCCTGATAGGCGGGCCAGCGCTCCTCGCTCGAGTAGGCGAGCAGCCGGTACACGGCGCCGCCGTGCTCCACGAACACCGCGGTGCCGCGCAGCGTGGCGCCTTCGGCCGCCGCCGCGAAGGCGCCGCTCACCGACGGGAGCCCGTTCAACGTGCCTTGCCGGGGCCAATCCGCCGTGACGCCGCGCTCGGAGAAGAACGCCCGCGCCGCCTGGTCGGCGGTGGGTTGTTTGGCGAGCCCGACCTCCACGACCGCATCCTTGCGCGGGCTCACGGCGAGCACCGCCTGCGGCTGGTTGCTCGTGGTCCAGCCCTCGGGGAAGGTGAGCCGAAATTTGAGCTCCGGGTGGAAGAACTGCGCGCCCTTGAAGTAGCCGTCGCGCGGGTTGGTGCCGAACACCAGGCCGTCGAGCCGCCGGAGATACGGCTCGCGGCTCACCGTCGTGCCGCTCGAATCTCGGGGCAGTGCCGCGATCAGCTGGACGATGCGCTCGCGCCGGTTCGCCGGGGCGGGGTGCGTGGCGAGCCACTCCGGGACGCGGCCGCCGCCCGACCCCTGGCTCACGCGGTCGAGCAGCGTGAACACGTCGGGCATCTCGCGGGGGTCGTAGCCGCCGCGGCGCATGTAGCGCAGGCCCAGCTCGTCCGCCTGGCTTTCGTGGTCCCGGCTGTATTTAAGGAAGAGGACGCCCAG
>DASPXO010000168.1:0-2111 GCA_035637235.1 Gemmatimonadales bacterium
TCCAGGAGCTGCTGGGCATCCCCCAGCACGTGGCGGTGTGCGCGGTCATGCCGCTGGGCCGACCGCTCCGGCCGCTCACCTCGCTCAGGCGCAGGGACGTCCCGGAGTTCACGATGCGCGTACGCTGGGGCGGGCCGCCCCTCGCCGCCTCGAGGCGATGACAGCGGTCGGTCGTGTCCGGATTTGACCAGGACACGACCCCGCGATCCCCGCGGTCGCGCCGCTTTCCCGTGGTCGTGAGACGCGGTAAGATCGGGCGACACCGCTCGGGCGCGCCGGTGGCGCGACGGGCGGGCGAGGCCGGCCCCTGACCGGCATCTCGCGACACCGTTCATGAGGGAGGACGCCATGTCGAGCGGAGAGCATCGCATGCCATCGCCAGCCGCGGCGCAGACGCCGAGGGGCGTCAACCACCTGGTCCTCAACGTGCGCAACATGGAAGCATCGCACCGCTTCTGGACGGAGATCCTGGGCTTCCGGCAGGTCGCCGAGCTCCGCCCCAAGCCCGGCCGGCCCCCGCTCAAGATGCGCTTTTACAGCGGCGTCGACGAGCGCGGCGAGGTCAACCATCACGACGTGGCGCTGGCCGAGATCCCCGACGGCGAGCGGGCGGGCGCGAATCCGGGGCCGTGGAGCCTGTCCCCGCGCCAGGTCGGCCTCAACCACGTCGCGATCACGTATCCGGACCGCGAGTCGTGGCTCCGGCAGCTCGCCTTCCTGCGGAGCAAGGGGGTGCCCTTCCACCTGCGCATCAACCACGGCATGACGCACAGCGTGTACATCTCGGATCCGGACGGGCACGGCATCGAGGTGCTGTACGAGCTGCCGCCCGAGGTCTGGAAGGACGACATCGACGCGGCGCAGAACTACAGCGAGCGGCTTCCCACCGAGGGCGAGGACGCGCTCGTCGACACGACCGACAACCCGGCCTTCGCCAGGAGGTCGTGACCGCTGACGACACGGATGATCGGCGCGCGCATCGCGCGGAACGAGGACCCACGCCTCCTGCGGGGCCTCGGATGCTTCGTCGCGGACATCCATCCTCCGGGGGTGCTCCAGGCCGCGGGGCTCCGGAGCCCTCACGCCCACGCTCGCATCGTCTCCATCGACGCCGCGCAGGCCCGCGCGCTGCCCGGTGTCCACCTCGTCCTCACCGCCACCGATCTCGGGCCACTGAACCAGCCGACGCCGCTCCTCATCCCCCACCCCGCCCTCACCCATGCGCGCACGCAGCTCCCGCTCGCGGCGGACGAGGTCCGGTACGTGGGGGAGCTCATCGCCTTCGTGATCGCGGAGGACCGCTACGTCGCCGAGGACGCGGTCGATCTCATCGAGGTGCGCTACGCGCCGCTGCCGGCGGTCACGGAGCTGGAGGCCGCGCTCGCCGACGGCAGCCCCCTCGTGCACGCCGACGTCCCCGCCAACCGCGCGGCGCGGCTGGTCCAGCGGGTCGGCGATCCGGAGGGCGCCTTCGCGCGGGCCGCGCACGTGCTCACGGAGCGGCTCTACGTCGAGCGGAGCTGCGCGAGCCCGATCGAGGCGCGCGGCGTGGTGGCCGACTATGACCCGCGCACGGGCGTGCTGCGCGCGTGGATCTCGACGCAGGCCCCGCTGCCGATCAAGAACGGACTGGCCCGCCTCTTCGGGCTCCCGGAGTTCAACGTCGAGGTGATCGCCCCGGACATCGGGGGCGCGTTCGGCGCCAAGATCATGCTCTTCTATCCCGAGGAGATCCTGGTGCCGCATGCCGCCATCCAGCTCGGCCGGCCGGTGAAGTGGATCGAGGACCGGCGCGAGCACTTCACCAGCGCGAGCCAGGAGCGCGGCCAGCTCCACCAGATCGAGGTCGCCGTCGACGAGACCGGCCGCATCCTCGGGCTCCGCGATCGGTTCCTGCACGACGCGGGAGCCTACACGCCGTACGGCATCGTCGTGCCGCTGATCACCGCGACCCAGCTTCCCGGCCCGTACCGCCTCCGGAACTATCACGTCGAGTTCGACGCCGTCTACACCAACAAGGTCCAGGTGACCCCGTACCGGGGGGCCGGACGGCCGCAGGGCGCGTTCGTGATGGAGCGCGTCATCGGGCTGATCGCGCGCACGCTCGGGCT
>DASPXO010000169.1:0-2482 GCA_035637235.1 Gemmatimonadales bacterium
TCCGACGAGGAGCTCTTCCGCTGGGCCGGCGAGCATGGCCGACGCATCGTCACCGAGAACGTCAAGGACTTCGCCCCGCTGCTGCGCCGCGCTGAGGAGTCCGGACAGCCAGCCACCCCGGTCTTGTTCACCAGCAGCCGAGCGTTTCCCCGCTCGCGGCGCAACCCCGGCCCGCTGATCAACGCGATCGACACATGGCTGCGCGCACCGGGCGTGACGCAGCGGCCGGTCGAGGACTGGCTCATCCATCCCGGCTGAGCTGCGAGCCGGCTCAGCCGCCGAGCGCCGCCGGCGCCGGCCGAACCGCACATATCGATACGCCAATCGAGGGCGCAAGCATCGGCCGTCGTTGCTGTCCGGCGCGAGATCGCCAAGCCGGGTGGGACATGTCCCACCCGATGGCGCATCAGGCCCGCGACGTACCGCGAGATACCCCTGGCGGGTAGCCGGGGGCGTTTCAGCCCCCGGCTCCCACGGATCCGGACGTGAGCCTCTCGGCTCATCCGGCTCTTGTCATCGTTGATCACCAGAATGCGGCTACCCATGCCCAGTGGGCGAATAGCCTCGGCTGCTGGCGGGTGATGCGTAGCCAGCAGGCTTTGGCTTTCTTGAATGGCCGCTGCCGTCGATATTTTCGTCGGAGCCAGCGCACCAGGTAGGCGTTGATGCGCCGCAGGAGCGGATACAAGGCAGTGCGGTTGAACGCACCGTAGTACTGCATCCAGCCACGCACGATCGGGTTGACCGTCCGTGCGAGTTCGGCGAGGGTGTGCCCGGTGTGCACGTGCAGCCGCCAGCGGCGGACTTGCGCGCTCACCTTGGTCAGAGCGTGCTTGCTGATCGCGGGCCCGAATCCGGTGAAGTTGACCCCGGCTCTGCTTCGCGCTCCGCGGGCGCGGAACGTGAACCCCAAGAACGTGAACTCGGTGCGCTCATAGCAGCCGCGCCGTCGTCCGTCCTTGCAGTACACGACCGTGGTCTTGGTCGGGTGCAGTCGCAGCCCGACCTCGGCCATCCTGTTCCCGATCGCCACCACCAGACGCCTGGCCTGGGCCTCGGTAACGCAATGCACGACCGCGTCGTCGGCGTAGCGCTCGAACGCGACGCCCGGGTGTTCCCGGGCCATCCACGCGTCGAACGCGTAGTGCATGAACAGGTTCGCCAGCACGGGCGAGACCGCGGACCCTTGCGGGGTTCCCCGGTCACGCTGGTGCACGGTCCCGTCCGGGTGCTGTAGCGGCGCTGCGAGCCACCGCTTCACATACAGCTGCACCCACGGGTCGGTGCAGTGCACCGCCACCGCCTTGAGCAGCAGGTCCCACCTAACGCTGTCGAAGAAAGACTCCACGTCCAGGTCGATGACCCAGTCGTGGCTCCAGCAGCGCTGCCGGCATGCCGCCACCGCGTGCAGGGCCGACCGGTTCGGACGGTAGCCGTAGGAATCTGGATGGAAGATCGGTTCGACCTTCGCCTCCAGCCTCCGGGCCACCACCGTCTGCGCGATCCTGTCCGCGACTGTCGGCACCCCGAGCGTGCGGGTCCCATCGCCATGCGACTTCGGTATCTGCACCGCCTTCACCGCAGGCGGGAAGTAACTACCCGAACTCATCCGATTCCAGATCCGATACAGCTGATTCTTCAGATCGGAGTCGAACTGCTCGAGGGTCACCCCATCCACCCCCGGCGCACCCTGATTGGCCTTCACCTGCCGGTAGGCCTCCCACACCTCCCACTTGGAAATCTCGAACGACTTTCCTGACGACGTCAGTTCGTCCATGCAGCTCCTCCCAGACCATGGCCCAGTTGACCGAACGAACAACCACCGATGACCCGGCCCCTTCGCTCCACCCCCACCGCGCCCAGCAGGAGCTTCACCGCTACTACGAACCGGTCCGCCAGCGCACCCCGGATCGGTACTCAATCCCTCACGGGGTCCACCCGCTTGGGACGCTCCCTCTCGCCATCCGCGGCGAACCGAGGACAGCCATACCGGGACACGCCTTCTCACGTTCCATGCAAGAGCGGCAGATCAGGATCACGTCGCCTACGTGCCGGACGCCACCCGGCCAATCAGCGGGCACCCGCCGGGCTCATCCCGAAGCACCCCACATACGCCCCGGTTTCGACGTCACTTCGATTTTGATAACGACACTTCACCAGCGATCCCAAACATCGAGACTGCGCACCGTCTTCCTGATCCCCACCTGACGCATCCCCTGCGCCTTTTCCGTGTCGCTCACCACGACGGTCTTCAGCCAACGCAGCACACGGTGGTTTGGAGCCTCCCCCCGCAGGGCGACTCCGAAGGGCCAAACCTTCATCTCTCGCACAGCACCGCATCAAAGAACCTCGCCTACATCACCAGTTCCTCTCTGCGTTCGTGACACACGTGGGGCTCAACAACTCCAGCCCTAACGTCCTTTCGGGCTCTCGTCAGGCGGCGTGGTGGTACTCGTTGATCAGACCACCGAGGACCTCCGTC